>CABHOW010000082.1 GCA_902168225.1 uncultured Flavihumibacter sp.
CATGTTTTAGGTACCAATAGTGATAACGGGATGGCATAACAGTGAGGATTACTATAATATTTAGACTTATGTAGACTCTCATGGTTTTATTTTAAGTTAATATCAAACTCTGATTAGTAACTAAGTTTCTATTAATCAAGACTAATGTTGGATCCATATTATATTTCATGTTATAATATATTTAGGTTTATGAGTTTATGTTGCCTTGTATTTTCCTAATGGAAAGTACGACAGTAACGCGTCGACTGCTTATGTTCCGCTGCTAATAACCGATTAATTAACTCAACAACTTGATTAGAGATCAGGGCGTTACATATGCTCCAATAAAGCTAGACCCCATGAATCCATCAGCTAAATCCACCACCTAAAGAGGTATATCTTTGTATTATGAGTTTCTGACTAGGAACATCATCCTGGAGACCTGGATCCAACAATAATTGCACAACTGAAGATTGATGTTATGATTTTCTTGGGTAACTTGAAATGATACGGTCTCCTCGATTTGCTTGTGGAATTTAAGCCAATAGTAGCAATGAGCAGATGGAGGTTGATGCAAAGCTAGCCACCAAAACAATTGAAAAGTTTAGAGGTAAGATTAATGGGAAGATGCAATTTATACGGCCTTTGATGAAAGCACAAGCCTGAAGCTAGTGTCAAACATTGACTAGTGTGTTTGGATATAAGCATTTCATTTTAAATTTTGGATTTAGATGAAATCCTTTTCTTGGATAGCTAAGAATTTGAATTAACAGAATTAACCCAAATTATAGAGTTGTAGAAAAAACCTTATAAGTGAGTAATTAGAAATGACTTGTTAAAAGCTGTCATTTAAAATTTCTAGCCTCGTCTTTTCATTTTTTCCCCTCAGTCTTCTTTAACCTTACGATTTACAGTTGCCTAGTTCTCCCAACTTTTTTTCTCTTTCCTCCATCCTCTCTCAGATCCACTCCTTCTTATCCAGCATCAAAGACACTGCTACAATTTGTTTTTGTAAAAATCAAAATAAATAATCAGTTGACTATTCTTTAAATGAAATTGTTGGTACTTACTTCCCCAAACATCATATTAAATATAAAAATGTCAATATAAATAATTGGTGTTTCCAAACACCATATTTGAATTAAAATACATCATTTAAAATTCCACATTTGAATTCTTACATTTTAAATGAAATTAGAGCTATGCTTATTGTATTTATTAAATTTTTAAGAAATAAAATATCCTAACCCTTATACCTTACACCTCAAACCGTACACCTTAGATGAAACTATTCGACGTTTATCCATTAAATAATATTACGATTACAAAGGCACTTGGTTCTTATGTATGGGATAATAATGGTATTCAATACCTAGATATGTACGGTGGACATGCCGTTATTAGCATCGGACATACTCACCCACACTGGGTTACAAGCATAGAAAAGCAATTGGAACAAATAGCTTTCTATTCCAATTCTATTATCATTCCCTTGCAACAACAACTAGCCGATAAATTAGCATTGCTAAGTGGTAAAACCGATTATCAATTATTTCTATGTAATAGTGGGGCAGAAGCTAATGAAAATGCGCTTAAACTGGCTTCTTTCCATACCGGTAGAAAAAAAATCGTTGCTTTTACTAAGTCATTTCACGGACGAACATCGTTAGCAGTTGCTGCAACCGATAATCCATCGATAGTGGCCCCGGTAAATGAAACCGATAATATTATTTTTCTCCCCTTTAACGATGAGCAGGCTTTAGAAGCTTTATTTGATAAAATGGGAAATGAAATTGCTGCAGTAATTGTAGAAGGTATACAAGGTGTAGGAGGTATTAATATGGCAACTGATACCTTTCTGCAACTCATTCGCGAATTAACAACAAAATTTGGTGCCGTTTACATAGCGGATAGCGTGCAGTGTGGTTATGGAAGAAGCGGTCAGTTTTTTGCACACGATTGGGCAGGTGTGAATGCAGATATTTATTCAATGGCAAAAGGAATGGGTAATGGCTTCCCTATTGGAGGCATACTTATCGCACCCCATATTCAACCTAAACATGGCATGCTCGGAACAACTTTTGGTGGTAATCATTTGGCTTGTGCTGCTGCATTAGCCGTGCTGGAAGTAATGGAGAATGAGAATTTAATTAGCATGGCCAAACAAAGAGGGATGTATTTAATGAATCAATTAAAATCGATCGATGGTATAGAAAATATCAGAGGGAAGGGATTGATGATCGGGTTTGATGTTCCTGATTCTTTGAAGGGGTTAAAGCGAAAATTATTAGAAGAATATTTTGTGTTTACCGGAGAGGCCAAGCCCAATGTAATTAGGCTCTTACCCTCTTTAGCGATCTCCAGAAAGCAAGTGGATGAATTTCTGGAGGCATTGAAAGAAGCCATACAATCGATAAAAGAAAATTAAAATACAATGAAGCAGTTCATTTCTGTAAACGATGTGCCCGATATCAATCGGCTTGCTGCTAAAGCGCTACAATATAAACAACAGCCTTTAGCGGATAAGCTATTGGGGAGCGGTAAACGAATTGGACTACTTTTTTTAAATCCTAGTTTAAGAACCAGATTAAGCACCCAGGTTGCGGCTGCTAATTTAGGTATGGAAGCGATTGTTTTTAATGTTGATAAAGAAGGCTGGGCATTGGAATTTGAAGAAGGCGCCATTATGAGTGGTAATACCGTTGAACATATAAAAGATGCTGCCCCTATTTTAGGTTCTTATTTTGATGTGCTTGCTATACGTACGTTTCCTTCTTTAAAGAATAAAGAGGAAGACTACAGTGAGATGTACATTCAACAATTTATTAAATATGCCGGTGTTCCGGTGATTAGCTTGGAGAGCGCCACACTACACCCACTCCAGTCGTTAACAGATATTATCACTATCAAAGAAAGACTAGACTCCTTACACCCTAAACCTTTCACCTTTAAGCCTAAAATTGTTCTCACCTGGGCACCTCATATCAAGCCTTTACCACAATGTGTGGCCAATAGTTTTGCGCAGTGGATCAATAAATGGGGAGAGGCCGATTTTATCATCACACATCCGGTAGATTATGAATTAGACGAACAGTTTACGCGTGGTGCTACTATTACACATGATCAAGATGAAGCACTGGCAAATGCAGATATTGTATATGTAAAGAATTGGAGCACATTTACCGACTATGGAAAACTGTATGAAAACGACCCGGCTTGGATGCTCACCCACCACAAACTATCGACTACCAATAATGCAGGCGTGATGCATTGTTTGCCGGTAAGAAGAAATGTGGAATTAAGTGATGAAGTATTGGATGGTAAACATAGCTTGGTAACACAACAAGCCAGTAATAGAGTATGGGCGGCACAGGCAGTTTTGAGTGAGATTATAGCAGAAAAATATAAATAGTATGCAAGAATTGGTTGTTATTAAAATTGGTGGAAATATAATTGATGATGAAAATTCATTACTATCATTTTTAGTAACACTTGCACAATTACAACAAAGTTCCAAACAGAAATTTATCCTTGTTCATGGCGGCGGAAAACTGGCTACAAAAATGGCCACCGATATGGGTGTTGAACAACAAATGATTGATGGGAGAAGAATAACCGATGCAGAAACCTTGAAAATAGTTACCATGGTTTATGCCGGATATATTAATAAAAATATAGTAGCTCGGCTACAAGCGAATGGCTCTAATGCAATTGGTTTCACCGGAGCCGACGGAAATCTTATCAAAGCACATAAAAGAATACATCCAACAATAGATTATGGATTTGTTGGCGATATTGATGCTGTTAACGAAGATGCCATCACACATTTACTTCATCAATTCGATATTTTAGTAATGGCACCTATAACCCATGACGGACAAGGGCTATTACTGAATACGAACGCAGATACTATTGCGCAAACTATTGCTACCTCACTTGCTAATAATGCTATTATCAAATTGATATATTCGTTTGAGAAAGAGGGGGTACTATTAGATATTAATAAAGAAGATACTGTGATACCTGTTTTGAATAAAACCTATTATGCTACGCTCAGATCGCAAGGAGCTATATTTGCAGGCATGTTACCAAAATTAGATAATGCTTTTAATGCGATAGAGAAAGGGGTAAAACAAGTTATCATTGGTAAAGCCGAAAAATTAGCACAGTTAATTGCCGGTAAAGCAGGAACAAGTATTGTGTATGAGTAGTAAACTAGAACTATATCAACAAGCAATTTCTTTATTGCAACAATTGATTGCTACTCCATCTTTTAGTAAAGAGGAGGACAAAACTGCTGATATTATCACTATTTATTTAGAAAAATCAGGTGTAAAAACAAATCGGTATTTAAATAATATATGGGCTGTCAATAAATATTTTGATGCTTCTAAACCTACTATTTTATTGAATTCTCATCATGATACCGTGAAGCCTAATAAGGAGTATACACGAGATCCCTTTGAGGCTGCAATAGTTGATGATAAACTATTTGGGTTAGGTAGTAATGATGCCGGAGGTTGTTTGGTATCATTGATAGCATGCTTTTTATATTATTACGAAGAGCAAAATTTAAAATATAATTTATTACTGGCTGCCACAGCGGAGGAAGAGATATCCGGAAAAAATGGAGTAGAAATATTATTACCGATTTTACCACCGATCGATTTTGCAATAGTAGGCGAGCCTACACAATTAAATTTAGCCATAGCAGAAAGAGGATTATTAGTAATGGATGCGATGGTAAAAGGAAGTGCCGGCCACGCAGCACGTAATGAAGGGGATAATGCTATCTATAAAGCTATTCAAGACATTCATTGGATCCAACAATATCAATTTGATAGGGTTAGTGATTTTTTAGGCCCTGTAAAAATTACAGTTACTTCATTTTATACAGATAATAAACAACATAATGTAGTGCCGGCTTCGGCGGAGTATCTTCTCGATATAAGGGTGAATGAATTATATACTTTTGAAGAAGTTATAACCATTCTTCAACATTCTTTACAAGCCACTTTAACGCCAAGAAGTACGCGATTGAAAAGCACTTCTATTCCTATACAACATCCTATTGTTCAATCGGGCATTGCGCTTGGTAAAACCTGTTATGGTAGTCCTACCACCAGTGATAAAGCATTAATGCCTTTCCCTGCTTTGAAAATGGGCCCCGGAGATAGTGCGCGGAGCCATACTGCCGATGAATTTATCTTTGTACAAGAAATTGAAAACGGGATCGATACTTATATTCATTTGCTTAAACCATTAGTATGAAACTCTGGTCAAAATCAGGAACCGCAACTGCATCAGCCGTAGAATCATTTACGGTAGGGAAAGATAAAGATTTTGATGCCATGTTAGCACCATTCGATGTATTAGGCTCTATCGCACATACCAAAATGCTTGCTGATGTAGGTTTATTATCGAATGCAGAAGCAGCAAAATTGATTCATGCCCTTAAAGATATTTATACAGAAGTGACTGCAACGGATTTTGTAATTCCATCCTCTGTTGAGGATATTCATTCTTATGTTGAATTATTATTAACTCAACGTATTGGAGAAGCCGGAAAAAAAATTCATAGCGCCCGTAGTCGTAATGATCAGGTACTAGTAGATATAAAACTTTTCTTAAGAAATGAAATCAAAGCATTGGTTTCTTCTATCCAACCTTTTTTTGAATTATTACAAAATCAGAGTGAAACCTATAAAAATCATTTATTACCGGGTTATACGCATTTACAGTTGGCTATGCCATCTTCCTTCGGGTTATGGTTTGGGGCTTATGCGGAAAGCTTGACCGACGATATGATCCAATTGCAAGCAGCTTATCAGGTAGTTAATAAAAATCCACTTGGATCTGCGGCCGGATATGGATCTTCTTTTCCTATCAATAGAACACAAACAACCGAGTTGCTTGGTTTCGACTCCCTGCATTATAATGTAGTATACGCACAAATGAGCAGAGGGAAAACAGAAAGAGTGGTTGCAACTGCCATCGCCGGTGTGGCAGATACCTTAGCAAGATTGAGCATGGATATTTGTTTATACCTGAACCAAAATTTTAATTTTATATCTTTTCCCGCAGAGCTTACTACCGGATCCAGTATCATGCCTCATAAAAAAAATCCGGATGTATTCGAATTGATCAGAGGCTATTCTAATCGACTCAAAGCATTGCCGAATGAAATAATGTTGATGACCACCAATTTACCATCGGGCTATCAGCGAGATTTACAATTACTAAAAGAGCATATTTTCCCGGCTTTTACAGAAATAAAGAAATGTATTGAAATGGCGGGCTTAATGCTTTCGAATATTCAGATTCAAAAAGATATTGTTGAAGACGAGAAGTATAAGTATATGTTTAGTGTTGAAGAAGTTAATAAACTCGTATTACAGGGAGTTCCTTTCAGAGATGCCTATAAGCAAATTGGGGACGCTATAGAAAAGGGAAATTTTACCTATAGTAAAGCTATCCAACATAGTCACGAGGGCAGTATGGGAAATCTTTGTAATGAAGATATTGCCAAGCAAATGCAAAAAATAGTTACAGCTTTCAATTTTGAAAAAACAGAAGCTCATTTAGCAGCACTTTTAACTTAATTTGCAAAAAAGAAATCGGAAATGAAAAAGATATGCTTAGTTATGTTTAACGTATTAGTAGTTACCGCTATAAATGCGCAAGTTAAACCAACTCCTAAAGCAGTTGTAAAGCCGGGAATAAAAAATACCGCACCAAGTATAGCATTTAAAACACTGGCAGACAGTGCAAGCTACGCTTTGGGTTTACGTATAGCACAAAGCTTTAAGTCGCAAGGTCTCGACCCTATTAATTTGAATATTTTACAGAAAGGCATGCAGGATGCTTTGCAGTCTAAAAAACCGATCATTGCAGAAGATGCTTTAGACAAATGTATTGGAGCCTATCAAACAGAAATACAATCGGCAAAGGCTGCAACAGTAAAAAAAGCCGGAAAATTATTTTTAGAGGCAAATGCTAAAAGGTCAGGTGTGATCAGTTTGCCAAGTGGCCTGCAGTATGAAGTTCTCAAAGCCGGTGGTAATGGCCCAAAGCCAACATTAAATAATAAAGTTAAATGTCACTATCACGGTACCTTAACGAATGGAGAGGTCTTTGATAGTTCTGTGGAAAGAGGCGAGCCGATCACTTTCTCACTGGCGCAGGTAATTCAGGGCTGGCAAGAAGCGCTACAACTTATGACTGTTGGCAGCAAGTGGAAAATATATGTACCTGCAGCATTAGCTTATGGCGATAGAAGCACTGGGAAAATTCCCGGTGGATCTGTATTGGTTTTTGAAGTTGAACTATTGGGTATTGAATAGTTTAACGTTGCTATAGTACTTACTGATCTAACCAATAACTTTAGTACCTTCGCCATTCAAAAACTGGCCTTATGAATGAGCGTTTTGTGGCAAGAATTGCTAATGAATTACAGGAAATTGAAGCAGCCGGATTGTTCAAAAAAGAAAGGGTTATTACCAGTGAGCAAGGTCCTGAAATAACTGTAAACGGGAAACAGGTACTTAATTTTTGTGCTAATAATTATTTGGGACTTTCTTCCCATCCCGATGTTATAAAAGCTGCTCATGCTGCTATTGATACACATGGTTATGGAATGAGTAGTGTGCGGTTTATTTGCGGTACACAGGATATTCATAAAACATTAGAGAAAAAGTTAGCGGATTTCCTAGGAACACAGGATACGATTTTATACGCAGCTGCATTTGATGCCAATGGAGGTGTATTTGAGCCCCTTTTCGGTGAAGAGGATGCTATTATCAGCGATGCATTAAATCATGCTTCCATTATAGATGGGGTACGTTTATGTAAAGCCAAGAGATTTCGGTACGAGCATAATGATATAGCTGATCTTGAAGCTAAGCTAAAAGAAAGTGCCGATTGTAGGAGTAGGATCATTGTTACAGATGGCTCTTTTAGTATGGATGGCACCATTGCTCAACTGGATAAAATTTGCGACTTAGCCGATCAATATGATGCAATTGTGATGATTGATGAATGCCATTCATCCGGCTTCTTGGGAAAAACAGGAAGAGGAACACATGAGTACAGAAATGTAATTGGCAGAATAGATATTATTACGGGTACATTGGGTAAAGCTTTAGGCGGTGCTAGCGGCGGATTTACTTCGGGAAGAAAAGAAATTATTGAAATGCTTCGCCAGCGTAGTAGGCCTTATCTTTTCTCAAATACCGTTGCACCAAGTATTGTAGGTGCATCTATTGCTGTTTTAGATATGCTTACATCGGCAACAACTTTAAGAGATAAGCTGGAAGCAAATACCAAATACTTTAGAACCGCTATGACAGCAGCCGGTTTCGATATAAAACCCGGTGATCATCCCATCGTTCCAATAATGCTCTATGATGCAGTTATTGCACAACAGTTCGCTGCCAAGTTACTTGATGAAGGTGTTTATGTAATTGGTTTCTTTTTCCCGGTTGTGCCGAAAGGTAAAGCACGAATTCGCGTGCAATTAAGTGCTGCGCATGAACAACATCATTTAGAGAAAGCCGTAACAGCGTTTACCAAAGTAGGTAAAGAATTAGGGGTGCTGAAGTAGAAGGTATAGGGTGGAAGGTAGAGGGATAGGGGTCAAATATCTCTAGAAAATTATTGACGCATTGAAATTATATAACATGAAAAATTGGGTAAAGATTTGCATCATAGGGTATATTTTTTTGGGTGTAGCCTGTACGCCTAATAATGTGCAGAAAGACGAAAAACTAGGCGATCTTTTCAAAGCAGCAGGCGTAGAAGGCAGTTTTTGTGTATATGATAATGGTACCGGATTATTTACGGTTCATAATCTTACCCGCTATAAAGATTCCGCCTATTTACCCGCATCAACAGCAGATATTGTAATAGCACTTGTTGGAGCAGAAACGGGTAAGCTTACTAACGAGCAAATGAAAATGAATGGCGACAGTATCACAGCTAATGCAGCTTTTATATCCTCTCACATTCCTTATTATCAACAACTAGCCCGGTCCATTGGTAAAGACACCTTAAAACGTTGGATAGATAGTTTACACTATGGTAACAAATCAGTAGGTATTTCAGTAGATAGTTTCTGGTTGAATAATACCCTGAAAATTACGGCTGATGAACAATTAGGTCTTGTAAAAAAATTATATTTCGGTCAACTTCCTTTTCAAAAAAGAACGCACGATATCGTAAAGAAAATGATGCTGCAGGAGGCAAACGCAAATTATAAGCTAAGCTATAAAACCGGTTGGGGCTTTTTGCCAAACGGGAAATCCCTGGGTTGGGTAGTAGGTTGGATAGAAGAAAACAAACATCCCTATTTCTTTGTTTTAAACCTAGAAGGAGATAAAACCCTGGATATGTTAACTGTTCGTAAGAATCTGTTAATGAATATTTTAAAAGAACAAGGCTTTTTACAAGGTAAACGTTAAAAATTTTTTCATGCAGTTATACTGTAACACACTCACAAGCTATAGCAGATTAAAAACCAAAGAAGTAAATATTGGTGGTTTGTTACTAGGTAATCTTAACCCCATTCGGGTTCAAACCATGACTACCACTGATACCATGGATACAGCTGCAACAGTGGCACAAACTATTCGCTGTATAGAAGCAGGAGCTGAGCTGGTGCGTATTACTGCCCCCTCCAAAAAAGAAGCCGAGAATTTACTGAATATTAAGAATGAATTGAGGAAAAATGGATTTACAACCCCATTGGTTGCAGATATTCATTTCACGCCTAATGCAGCTGAAATTGCTGCTCGTATCGTTGAGAAAGTAAGAGTAAACCCGGGCAATTATGTAGATAAAAAAAAGTTTGAACAAATCGACTATACAGACGCTGAATATGTAGAAGAAATCGATCGTATCAGAGAACGATTTACCCCATTGGTGCAAATTTGTAAAGAATATGGAACTGCCATGCGTATCGGAACCAATCATGGTTCTTTAAGTGATCGTATTATGAGTAGATATGGCGATACCCCAATTGGTATGGTAGAAAGTGCCATGGAATTTTTGCGAATTGCACGAGATGAAAACTATCACAATATTGTGTTGAGCATGAAGGCTAGTAACCCTCAGGTAATGGTGCAGGCATATCGATTATTGATTCAGCAGATGGATAAAGAATTTGGAGAAATATATCCCTTACATTTAGGTGTTACGGAAGCCGGCGATGGTGAAGATGGAAGAGTAAAAAGCGCTGCAGGAATCGGTACACTTTTAGAAGACGGTATAGGAGATACTATTCGCGTAAGCTTAACGGAAGACCCTGAATTCGAAATTCCTGTTTGTAGAGACTTGGTTAAGAGGTATGAAGGCGAATCCCTCGCTTCGCTCGGGAAGAAAGAAGACAGTAGACCGGATACACTTGGAGTTGTACCGATGATCGAAATGATTCCATATGATCCCTTTCACTATAAACGCAGAGAAACTTTTGCGGTAAATAATATCGGTGCCAAACAAGTTCCTGTTGTTATTGCTGATTTAAGTAAACTAAAAAAAATTGAAGCGAAGCACTTAGAAGCTATCGGTTATATATATGACGAAAGCTTGGATAAATGGAATATAAGCGATGCAGCAGCAGATTATATTTTTACCCATAATACTATTGTAGATTTTGCATTACCCGGAACATTAAAAGTTATTGTTGATGCAAATACATGGGTTACTTGTGATGATAAGGAAAAATATTTCCCCATTTTCGATGCAGCCGGTTTTCTAGCTGCGCATACTAAAAGTAGTACGCTCAATTTTGTGATGCTTGATTGTTTTAATACTAACAATCCTGAAACTGATTTAGCATATGTAGAAAATTTGGCAAATGATCCAAGGGTAGTATTATGCTTGAGTAGCACCAATAAAAATGCTATGCAATCTGTACGTAGGATGTTTATGGAAATGATGCATAAGTCGATCAAAAACCCGGTTGTGTTAATTACAGATAGTCATTGGCAAACAGCCGATGAACATCTGATTCATTATGCTACTGAATGTGGTGCTTTGTTATTAGATGGAATGGGTGATGGCATTTGTTTAGGTATGGAAACAGCAAGCTATCAGCAGCATGCTAATAACACCTTAGATACAAGCGGTAGAAATTATAGTACCAATACCTCTGTTGAACAATTTTTGAACGCTTCTGCTTTTAATATTCTTCAGGCTACCCGAACCCGTATTTCAAAAACAGAATATATTAGTTGTCCGAGTTGTGGAAGAACATTATTTGATTTACAAGAAACGACTGCTAAAATTCGAAGTGTAACCAATCATTTAAAAGGCGTGAAAATCGCGATTATGGGTTGCATTGTAAATGGACCCGGTGAAATGGCTGATGCTGATTTTGGATATGTGGGTAGTGGCGTTGGGAAAATTACACTATATAAAGGTAAAGATATTATGAAGCGTAATATTGATAGCGCTATTGCGGTTGATGAATTAATTGGGTTACTCAAAGCGCATGATGCCTGGGTAGAACCTTCCTAATCTTTTTTATGCAAACAGATTTTTTAATTGTTGGATCAGGGATAGCCGGACTTACCTATGCACTGAAAATAGCCAACAAATTTCCGGAAAAAAAAGTGTTGATTATCACCAAAACGCAAGCGGATGAAACGAATACAAAATATGCGCAAGGAGGAATAGCAGGGGTTTGGGATGCAGCCAATGATAGCTATGAGAAGCATATTGAAGATACACTTATTGCGGGGGACGGATTATGCAATCCGGCTGTTGTTGAAATGGTTGTAAAAGAAGGCCCCGAAAGAATTAAAGAAATTATAGGATATGGGGCACAGTTCGATAGAGATGAGAAAGGGGGATACAGTTTAGGAAAAGAAGGCGGACATAGTGAAAACCGAATTTTGCATCATAAAGATGTAACCGGCATGGAGATGGAACGGGCATTATTAGCGAAACTTAACTCTTTACCAAATATTATATTGGCTAATCATTGCTTTGTTGTTGATTTAATTACCCAGCACCATCTTGGATATTTAGTAACAAAATCTACACCCGATATCACTTGTTATGGTGTGTATGTTTTGAATCTGCACACCAATCAAATCGAAAAAATAAGCGCAGGATTTACCTTATTGGCAACCGGGGGGTGCGGACAAGCATACCGCACTACAACGAATCCTAAAATTGCAACAGGCGATGGGATTGCTATGGTTTACCGGGCGAAGGGAAAAATTGAGAACATGGAGTTTATTCAATTTCACCCTACTGCTTTATACGAACCGGGTGAATCTCCCTCTTTTTTAATTACGGAGGCCGTACGTGGAGATGGGGGTATACTGCGTAATAAATCGGGTGAAGCTTTTATGGAGAAATATGACCAGCGAAAAGACCTAGCCCCACGTGATATTGTTGCCAGAGCTATTGATAATGAAATGAAACGTACGGGTACCGAGCATGTATACCTCGATTGCAGACACTTGAATAAAGAAAAATTTATTCATCACTTTCCTAACATTTATAATAAGTGTTTAAGTATCGGTATCGATGTGATGCAACATCTTATACCTGTTGCACCTGCAGCGCATTACAGTTGTGGTGGTATCAAAACAAATGAATGGGGTGAAACTTCCATTAAAAATTTATACGCTTGCGGAGAGTGCTCAAGTACCGGGCTGCATGGCGCTAATAGATTAGCCAGCAACAGTTTACTGGAAGCTATGGTATTTGCACACCGATGTTTCTTACACACAACAAAAAATATTGCAGCTATTCAATTACGAAATGATTTACCTGATTGGAATGCCGAAGGTACTTCCGATCCAAAAGAAATGATCCTCATTACGCAGAGTATAAAAGAGCTACAGCAAATTATGAGTGATTATGTGGGTATCGTACGAACAGATATTCGATTAACGCGCGCCAGCAAGCGACTTGATCTTTTATTTGAAGAAACAGAAGCACTATATCGTTCTACACGCGTATCACCACAACTATGTGAATTACGTAATTTAATTACCGTAGCTTACTTAATTGTAAAAAGTGCTGAGTTCAGAAAAGAAAGTAGAGGCCTTCATTTTAACACGGATCATCCGGGTAAAGCCAAACTGTTGCAGAATATTATACTTTAATAATCTTCAATCTTCATACTTCAATCTGGTTATTTTTTTTAAATTGGAGATTCCAGATTGAAGATTTATATCTTTATCTTATGTACTATCTTATCTACCCCTTATTTTACTTGCTATCCCTACTTCCTTGGCGCGTAATGTATATTATAGCTGATGGTATTTATGGTTTGGTTTACTATGTATTTGGGTATCGGAAAAAAATTGTGCGTGCCAATATCGCATTGGCATTTCCTGAAAAATCGGTTTCGGAGCGAACTAAAATTGAAAAAAGGTTTTATCATCAATTGATTGATACTTTTATTGAAATCATTAAATTGATTTCTGTTTCAAAAGATGAGCTCAACAAAAGAGTAGCCTGCGATTATAGTTTAGTAGATCAGTTATATCAAACGAAGCAGTCCGTTCAGTTTCATGGCGGTCATTTTTTTAGTTGGGAATTTATTAACCTTGCATTAGGTGCTAATATCCCTTATCCTTTTTTGGCCGTTTATGCACCATTGTCTAATAAAGTTTTCGATCGTATCATCTATGATATGCGAAAAAAATTCGGTACCATATTAGTGCCTGCCAATAAATTTGGGACTCATTTCAAAGACTATGCAGCAGATATTTACTCTTTAGGATTAGCAGCCGATCAAAACCCTAGAAGAACACAAGATGCTTACTGGGTGCCATTTATGGGTAAACTGGCTCCATTTGTTCCGGGTCCGGAGAAAGGCGCCAAAATACATAATACAGCGATTATATTCACTAGTTTCTTTCCGGTAAAAAGAGGATATTATAAATTAGTACTTTCTTTATATACTACAACCCCCAATGATATTCCACAAGGAAAAATTACATCCGATTTTAAGCTTTTTGTGGAACAACAAATAAGGGAGCGACCGGCTAATTATTTATGGAGCCATAGAAGATGGAAATGGGATTATGATCCCGCTGTTCATGCTCCTCGATTAATTAAGGAGGATGTATAAAAAAGGATTTTTTAACTGGCTATTTTTGATTAGGTTTAAGTAATGAATTGGAAGGTATTTGTTTTTTTTAGCTTATTCATCTCTCTAAATATTACTATTGATGCGCAAACGGCAACAGATTCTTTGCATCATGCTAATGCCGATACCTTAGATATCATCGACTTATTACACAAAATAGTATCCGGAAAAAATCGTATCCAAAAAACAACAGAAGAGGCAAGGGGTAAGGTACATGCATCTTTGGTACCGGCAGTAGGGGTAACACTGCAAACAGGATTTGTTATAAATCTTACCGGAAACTTAGCCTTTTATACTTCTAAAGAAAAAAAACAAAACCTGTCAAGCATTTTTGCAACTGTTGCGTACACCGGTAAAGGGCAGTTATTGGTGCCTATTATTAGTAATATTTGGACGCGTAACAATAAATATAATTTCATCGGTAATTGGCATTTTCTAAAATACAATGAAGTTACTTATGGATTAGGTGGAAATACCAATAATAATACAGCCAATCAATTAACCTACAATACATTTAGGTTTTACGAACAAGTAAGCCAAAAAATAGGAAAGGAATTATTTGCCGGGGTCGGTTATATGCTTGATCAGCATGGTAGAATCACGCAAAGTGGTAATGCCGATGGGTCTGCATCCGATCTTACAAAATATGGGCTAGATTCTAATACTGTTTCTTCGGGTCTGGCTTTCCAATTACTATATGATGATAGAAGAAATTCTATAAACCCCGATAGAGGAACTTATGTTCAATTTCGTTATAGAACAAGTTTTGAATGGTTAGGGTCAACCAATAATTGGCAATCTGTTCTTATTGATGCTCGGAAATTTATTCCCTGGGGAAATAAAGGTAAAAACATATTAGCACTATGGAGCTACAATTGGTTTGTTACGAGTGGTAGAGTTCCTTATTTGGATTTACCAAGTGTTGGGTGGGATATGTATTATAATACAGGCAGAGGATATGTGCAGAGCAGGTTTAGAGCTAGTTCCATGTTTTATCAGGAGGCAGAATACCGGTTTGGGATATCCAGAAATAATTTTTTAGGAGGGGTAGTATTTGCCAATAATGGGTTTTATGGAAACTGGCCCTCGGGAAAAATTAGTAACGTAAACCTTGGATATGGTGCAGGTATTAGAATTCTCTTTAATAAACATTCTCAAACAAATGTGGCTATCGATTATGCTTTTGGCAGAAATGGATCCCAGGGGATTTTTGTAAATCTTGGAGAAGTGTTTTAGTTTAAAACAGCGGTGTCTTTTTCAAAACTAAACTTATCTTTTAGTTCTTTAATCGTTCCCCATCCACCTACCACATTTCTTAAATTATGAATACCCTGCTTTTTAATTAGAGAAGCCGCAATTACACTTCTATAGCCTCCGGCACAGTGTACATATATGTTATGGCGATCCTCTAAGTTAGCCATACTCCCCGGATCCGTTAAATCATTCAATGGTATATTGAGTGCTTCTTTGATATGTTCACTCGCATACTCCGTTTCTTTTCTAACATCTACAACTACTAAATTTTCATCAAAAGGCATATCCATGGCTAATTCATCAGCTTCTACATTGATGATCATATCCGTAGGTTCACCTGCTTTCTGCCATGCAGGATAACCCCCTAATAAATAACCTTCTATTTTATCAAATCCAACCCTCGCTAATCTTATAATTGTTTCTCTCTCCTTTCCTTCTTCTGTTACCAAGATCATAGGTTCATCAAAAGACAATAAACTCCCTGCCCATTCAGCAAATCTTCCTTCTAACCCAATAGAAATAGACCCGGGAATAAAACCATTGGTGAATTCATCAGCATTACGGGTATCGAGTAAAAAGATCCCGGATTTTATTTTTTGTTTGAAAGCCAGTACATCCAGAGGCTGTAAACCTTTTTCTAAAATAGAGTCTAAACTGGAATATCCTTCCTTATTAATTTTTGCATTGATAGGAAAATATTGGGGAGGTGCTGCTAATCCTTCAGTTACTGCTTTAATAAAATCCTCTTTTGTTTGTGATTGTAAAGCATAATTGGTTTGTTTTTGGATACCAATAGTGCTTGTTGTTTCCGGACCTAGGTTCTTGCCACAGCTGCTACCTGCACCATGAGTGGGATATAAGATAACATCATCGGCCAAAGGCATAATGTATCGCTGTAAGCTATCATACATCATACCAGCTAAATCATCCATTGTTATTTCACTCCCTTTTTGTGCTAAATCGGGTCGGCCAACATCACCAATAAACAAGGTATCTCCAGTAAAAATCGCGTGATCTTTACCCGTTTCATCTTTTAAGAGAAAGCAACTGCTTTCGAGGGTATGACCAGGCGTATGTAAAACCTGTATGCTAATTTTTCCAACATGAAATATTTCTTGATCTGCTGCCACATGTACCGGGAAATTTGTAGTTGTTCCCGGACCATAAACTATGGTAGCACCCGTTGCTGCAGCAAGATCTAAATGTCCACTTACAAAATCGGCATGAAAATGTGTTTCAAAAATATATTTAATGGATGCTTGGCGTTTAGCAGCAAGTTCTAAATAAGCTTCAATATCTCTTAGGGGATCTACGATAGCGGCAATTCCATCACTCTCAATATAATAGGCTGCTTCACTTAAACAGCTGGTATATAATTGCTCAATAAACATACTGCAAAGGTACGTTTTATTAATCTACCAATGACTTTACGAAACCGGTTACCTCATTCAAACGGCCATAATTAACGGCATAATAAATAAACTTACCCTCTCTGGAAGTGCTTACGATACCAGCCCGCCTTAAAATGGCCAAATGCTGGGAAGCAACGGATTGCTCTAAACGAAGTTTAACATACAACTCGGTAACGGTCATTTTAATATGCTCATCGAGCAATTTAATAATCTGTTGGCGGAGCTTATGATTGATAGAACGCAGTATTAGCGCGGCTTTCTTGGTCTGTAGAAAGTCTACTTTAACGGGTTCGCCACCATTTTCTAGTATGATGGATTGTACTGTTGCATTCATGAGATGAGCATTAGTTTGGGGGTTAGATCAATCTCGATTTATAAAGTTAAACAAATTGCTGAGTACATAGTATAATTTTTATCAATATTTTTAAGCAAGAGATCATTTTCGGGTATCATGAAAGGCTTTAGCATAAATTGGCTCTATATAAGCCAAATCGGCGAACCGGTTGGCTCTATAAACTTGCTCACTTAAAGCTATCATATCCTCAATGGTATGTGGGGCTGTATGGATATGATATTTCAGGTTAGTAGGCTTTTCGGGAATTTTTTTGGCTCCATTTCCACAAAACAAAATGGGAACCGAAGGATCCAATGTATGTAAATAGTCATCCGGTAATATAAAGGCCTTTGGAGCTTGCAATTCCTCTAAATCCGACTTGTAAATACCCATGAATACTTCCATTCGTCTGGCATCAATCATAGGATAAATCAAATAATTTGGTTCCTCTCGCCACCCTATTTTTATATTCGCTGCATGGGCAATTAAGGCCAATGTATTGATCGTTATCAAAGGCTTTTGTAGGGTAAAACAAATTCCTTTGGCCGATGCCATTCCTACGCGTAAACCGGTATAACTTCCGGGGCCGGCAGTAACAGCCAAGGCATCTATATCAGCTAAAGGGATCCCTGTTTCTAAACATAAGGATTGAATGGCCGGTTGCAGAAAACTGCCATGGTTTTTCAAATCCGCATTTTCTCTCTTAGCAAGCATAATACCATCCTTACTTATACAGGTAGCTGCATATTCGGTGGCAGTATCGATGCAGAGAAGGAGGGGCATGGGTTATAGGTTATAGGGTATAGGGTATAGGGTATAGGGTATAGGGTATAGGGGAAATGTCAAAGCTATTGAAATAATTATTGGGTCGATATTGTTCCTTTAGTTTACCTATTTACTATTAGCACTTTCCTCTATTAAAGCTTTAGCAGGCGTATAACGATCGTCTGTTTTACTTAATACATGCAACAATTCCAGAATTTTTTGAACGCCAATCTTATACCCCCATTCAAAGGGTCCATAGGGATAGTTAGTTCCTAATTTCATAGCTATATCAATATCTGCTTTACTACTTATTCCTTCGCCCCAGCCAAAATAAGCTTCATTAATAATCATGGCAACTACTCTTGCAGCAAGCATACCCGGTACATCGGGGCTCTTTATATAAGGTATGGTTAATGCATCTAAGGCTTCCGTTATGAATTGTAATTGTGCGGCTGATCCCGCAATTTCTATCCCTTTTTTTTCATAAAAACCAGGCCATCCGTTAAATCTACACTGATGATCCTGTAATGCATATCCTGTAATAGTTACAGCGTTTACTAAAACAGGCTTATTGGTAATAATTTCAAAAAAATTATGATCTGTTTCAAATGTACAATCGATGTATAAATCGGCATCCAAAGGAAAAGGTTTTGTATCAGCAAAAGTTAACAACACTTCTTTATTTGCTAAGAGTCCCTGCCAAATAGTTTCATCTTCCTTTAAACAATGAATAACAACTTTTTGCATTTGGCAAATTTAGGTTGGAGAGTTCATTAAAATACAGCAACTTGCTGTCTTCAATAAAACGATTATGTCTAAACAAATCATCAAAACCGATAAGGCCCCTGCTCCCATCGGCCCGTATAACCAAGCCATTAAAGCAAATGGAATAATATTTATAAGCGGACAAGTAGCGTTTGATCCCACAAGTGGTGAGCTTAAAATGGGTTCAATTCAAGAAGAAACAACGCAGGTTATGAAAAACCTGGAAGCTATTTTACATGAAGCAGGTATCGGATTCGGTCATATTGTAAAAACCAGTATTTTTTTAAGTGATATGTCGCTTTTCGCAGCTGTAAATGAAGTATATGGTGCTTATTTTGAAGGGCTCATAGCTCCTGCTCGTGAAACAGTGGCTGTAAAAACACTACCCCGAAATGTAAATGTTGAAATTAGTATGATCGCGGTTGAATCAATTGTTTAGTAAAGGAGGGGATAACTTATAAGCGGTAGAGAAACTATAATCTTTATTAGGCTCCAGCACCAATAAACCTATTTGATTATTAAAGTTATTGGGTGCACCACTTAAGTTTTCAAGAGCAATACTATGTCGATGTAAAGGGGTATATACTTGTAAAATTGGATAAGCGCTCGAAGGATGCACGTGAAGCGTTACATTTTTGTTTGATAAAATGATATCTGCAGGCGCTTTAGGATTCAATATAAAAGAATTATCCAGGCTAATATCTTTTAGCAATAGCCCATTCTCGAACCTATCATCTTTTTGTAGTGCACCCGTTGGTAGTAAAGCATCATCAAAAATAATTTTTTGGATAGCATCAAATTGAAGTGTGTAATCATCTATTTTCCCGCCTAAACTAAAATAAGGATGCCAACCATCTGCATAAGGAATGGCTTCTTTATTTTCATGGCGAACAGTAGTTGTTATGGAAAGATGATTATTTTTTTCCAGCGTCCATTTTAGCTCAATACTATAGGGGAAAGGATATCCCTGATCTGTAGCGGTATATTTTTTTGATAATACCACGGTTGCGTATTCGTTTGTGGCCTCCATTTGTAAAATATCATATACCATATCATACACTAGTCCATGTAAAGCATGCGCGCCTAAATAGTGTTTATGTACTTTGTAATTTTTTTCATTCCAACGGAATATACCATCGCGCATACGGCAAACAAAGGGACTTAACTTGGCACCCGCAAAACTTTCTGCTATTGTTTTTCTGGCTTCTGCCACAGATTGATATCCCCATATACAGTTTATGATTTTATTATTGATAGGGATAGTAAAAGCATTCAATAAACCACCAAACGCATAAATCGTTGCGGAGCATCCCATTTCCTTGTCTTTTAAGTGAATAATTGGGTGCGCCTGTTGTTTGTTGATGGATGCTGAAAAACGCATCTATGTAAGATATGACAGTAAAAACTAACAGCTGTTCACCTCAACCCGAAAAATAGTACTTTTGCTTTTCTCTTAAAATACTGTTATGCCATATCAGCTCAAGCATAAAGTTCGTATTGTAACTGCAGCCAGTTTATTCGATGGGCATGATGCTGCTATTAATATCATGCGCCGGATACTGCAATCAAAAGGTGCGGAAATCATTCACTTAGGCCATAACCGAAGTGTAGCGGAGATAGTAGAATGCGCCATAGAGGAAGATGCGCAGGGTATCGCCATTACGAGCTACCAGGGCGGACATGTTGAGTTCTTTAAATACATGAAAGATCTTCTTGATCAGAATGGCTGCTCACATATTAAAATATTTGGTGGTGGTGGCGGAACTATTCTTCCTGAAGAAATTAGGGAGCTGCACCAATATGGTATTACCAGAATTTATAGTCCGGATGATGGGCGACAAATGGGCCTGGAGGGCATGATCGAAGATGTAATTAGGCAATGCGATTTTAAATTAAATGGGACTGCAGATTATCGTCATCCTATGACATTAGGGGAAGTGAAAGATGTGCGTTCCATAGCAAGAAAAATTACCAATGCCGAGAATGAGGTGAAGTCGATCGTCAATGGTCAATCGTCAATGGTCATTGGGAAAAATGGTATGAGCCCGGTTTTAGGGATTACAGGCACAGGAGGGGCCGGTAAAAGTTCGGTAACAGATGAAATTGTGCGTCGCTTTCTGCAACGATATACCGATAAAACGATTGCTGTTATTTCTGTAGATCCCTCGAAGAAAAAAACCGGTGGTGCTTTGCTGGGAGATCGAATACGCATGAATGCTATTGCGCATCCACGGGCCTATATGCGGAGTTTAGCTACAAGAGAAGATAATACTGCATTGAGTGCCCATGTGCAGGAAGCTATTAATATTTGTAAAGAAGCAGCTTTTGATTTTATTATTTTAGAATCGGCGGGGGTAGGACAAAGCGATGCTTCGATATTAGATTTTTGTGATGTAAGCTTGTATGTGATGACACCGGAATATGGTGCTGCATCACAGCTGGAAAAAATAAATATGCTCGATTATGCCGACCTTATTTGTATTAACAAATTTGATAAGGCAGGAGCCTTAGATGCCTTGAATGATGTTCGTAAGCAATATAAAAGAAGCCACGGTTTATGGGATGCGAAAGATGATGAACTGCCTGTTATAGGAAGTATAGCTGCACAATTTAATGATGCAGGTGTGAATCAATTATTTGATAAATTAATTACAACTATTCAAAAGAAGTGTAATATCAACTTCGACGGGAAAATTATTGCTGATGGCCATACGATGACCAGTACTACAAAATCACAGATTATTCCACCCAAAAGAGTGCGCTATTTGGCTGAGATAGCAGAGAATAATCGTAGTTATGATCATTGGGTAACTGAACAGGTGGCATTAGCGTCTAAATGGTATCAACTAAGAGGTGTATTGGATGCGGTTACCAGCGAGCCGATAAAAAAAGAATTGGAAATTATTGAAACAAAAATAATAGAAGGCTTACACCCTGAGTGTAAAAAAATGATTGCTGATTGGCCATCGGTGATTAAGAAGTATAATGCTGATGTTTTTGAGTATACGGTTAGAGATAAAACGATTAAACAGGCACTCAGTACCAGATCTTTAAGTGGTACAAGAATTCCTAAAGTGGTATTACCCAAGTATAAAGATTGGGGAGATATTTTACGCTGGCAATTGCAAGAAAATATACCCGGTGAATTCCCGTTTACCGCGGGTGTTTTTGAATTGAAAAGGCAGGGAGAAGATCCTACACGCATGTTTGCGGGAGAAGGGGGGCCGGAGCGCACCAATAAAAGATTTCATTATGTGTCTTTAGGTCAGCCTGCTATTCGCTTATCAACTGCTTTTGATAGTGTTACATTATATGGTGAAGACCCTGCTCACCGCCCAGATATTTATGGAAAAGTAGGTAATAGTGGTGTTAGTATCGCTACAGTAGACGATGCTAAAAAATTATATAGCGGCTTTGATTTATGCGATCCTAAAACTTCGGTAAGCATGACGATCAACGGTCCGGCACCTATTATTTTGGCTTTTTTTATGAATGCTGCCATTGATCAGCTTTGTGAAAAATGGATAACAGAAAATAATAAGTGGGAAGAGGTAAATCAGAAAATAGCAGCCAAGTTTAGTAAAATACCGAAACCGGTTTATTATAATCCATCATTACCGGAAAGATTACCGGAAGGCAATAATGGATTAGGCATAGGTTTATTAGGTATGAGTGGCGATGAGGTATTACCTGCAGCAGTATATGAATCTATTAAAGCCACTGCATTATCACAAGTAAGAGGTACGGTACAAGCAGATATATTAAAAGAAGATCAGGCTCAAAATACATGCATATTTTCTACTGAGTTTGCACTGAAACTCATGGGTGATGTTCAGGCCTATTTTATTGATAATCAGGTACGCAATTTTTACAGTGTTAGTATCAGTGGTTATCATATTGCCGAGGCAGGTGCAAACCCTATAACCCAGTTGGCTTTTACACTAGCCAATGGATTTACCTATGTAGAATATTATTTAAGCAGAGGTATGCATATCGATGATTTTGCTCCTAACCTGTCTTTCTTCTTTAGTAACGGTATGGATCCGGAATATAGTGTGATAGGAAGGGTGGCCAGGCGTATTTGGGCAAAAGCCATGAAAAATAAATATAAGGCCAATGATCGTTCTCAAAAATTGAAATATCATATTCAAACAAGCGGTAGAAGCTTGCATGCCCAGGAAATTGATTTTAATGATATCCGAACAACACTGCAAGCATTATATGCGATTTACGATAACTGTAATAGTTTGCATACCAATGCCTACGATGAGGCCATTACAACCCCTACCGAAGAAAGTGTACGCAGGGCTATGGCTATTCAACTGATCATTAACAGGGAGCTGGGTACCGCTAAAACAGAGAATTTTATACAAGGTAGTTTTGCTATTGAAGAATTAACAGACTTAGTGGAAGAAGCGGTACTTGTTGAATTTGATCGTATTACCGATAGAGGAGGCGTTTTGGGGGCCATGGAAAGAATGTATCAACGAAATAAGATTCAGGAAGAGAGCTTATATTATGAAACCCTCAAACATACAGGGGAGCTACCATTGATTGGCGTAAATACCTTCCTCAATAAAAAAGGAAGCCCTACCATTTTACCGGGTGAAGTAATAAGAAGTACAACCGAAGAGAAAGAACAGCAAATTCAGAATTTAAAAACCTTTCAGCAACGGAACGCCGGAAAAAGCCAACAGGCTTTAAAAAACTTACAACACATTGCCATCAATAATGGTAACTTATTTGCCGAGTTGATGGAAACAGTAAAATATTGTTCTTTGGGTGAAATTACCAATGCATTATATGCTGTTGGGGGGCAATATCGCAGAAACATGTAATTTGCGACTATGAAAGAAAAAATTATAACCTTAGTATTGGTTGCTTTTTCAACGGTTAGCAGTGCCCAACATGTTTTTCGGAAAATTGATACAACCATGAAATTGGGGAAAGCCGGATATAAAATATCCTGTAAAAACGCCAATGAGGAAAAGAATTATGTTACATTAAACCCGGTTGGGTTTAAAAATACTGCCAGAGATTTCGGATTTGATATCAAAGGAAGAATTATACAAACGGAGGTAGATGATTTGAATGGGGATGGTTTTCCCGATCTGGTAATTTACGTGCAGCAACCGGGTCCCAAAAATGCCGTAGCTGTAATCGGTGTTTCTTCTATGGAAAATGAAAGCTATCAACCCATAGGTTTTCCTGATATTTTAGATGACCCTAAATTGCGAACCGGGTATAATGGCAGAGATCAATTCTTTTTAATGGAGGGAACATTGATGAGAAGATTCCCACTGTTTACTTCCGACTCAATACCCGTACAAACAGGTATGTATCGTCAAGTACAATACAAAGTAATAAAAGAAGAACGGGGCCTACGATTTAAAGTGGTGCGTACATACGATTATGCCAAACAATAATTTCTTATTTATTTAATAGTCTATTTTCCTCGGGCTTTGTACCTTTATCCATAACAAATTTTATGCGCAAATATCTTTTGTGTGGCTTGTTAATATGTCTTGCTACAACTATTTTTTCTCAAACAATTGAACAAGTTGAATCAAAAAAAGTTACGCTCCCTAATGGTTGGAGTTTAACACCTGTTGGAAGAAGTTTTTCACTTGGCGATTTGCCTTTGAATATAGCTTTATCAAAATCAAAATCATTGATGGCGGTAACCAATAATGGACAAAGTGTACAAAGTATTCAATTGATAGATCCTGCAACAGAAACTATTCTTGATACTAAAGTTGTTGGTAAAGCTTGGTATGGACTGGCTTTCAGTGCCGATGAAAAAAAACTGTACGCTTCGGGAAATCATGATAACTGGATCATGGTTTTCAATATCAATGATAAAAAACTGGTGCCTGCCGATTCTATTATTTTAGGTAAGAAATGGCCTAATAAAATTTCGCCCACGGGTATTGCTATTGATGATGAAAAGCAATTATTATATGTAGTAACTAAAGAAGATAATAAATTATATATTATTGATTTGGCTACCAAGCAAATACAAACAACCTATCAGTTAGGTGGAGAAGCATATGCCTGTTTACTTTCCCCCGATCATAAACAATTATATATCAGTTGTTGGGGCTGCGATAAAGTACTTGTTTTCAACACGGTTCAAAAAAATGTTGTAGCAGAAATACCTGTAGGTGATAATCCCAACGAACTATGCTTAACTAAGAAGGGTAAATTTCTTTATGTTGCCAATGCCAATGATAATAGTGTTTCAGTGATAGCAACAGCAGAAAATAAAGTTATCGAAACACTGAATACAGCTTTATACCCCGATGCGCCAAGCGGTTCTACAACAAACGGATTGGCGTTAAGTGCCGATGAAAAAACATTATTCATTGCAAACGCCGACAATAATTGTTTAAGTGTATTTGATGTTAGTAAGCCCACTCAAAGTAAAAGTAAGGGCTTTATACCGGTTGGCTGGTATCCTACCAACGTAAAAATAGTTGGAAAGAAAATTTTTGTAACTAACGGGAAGGGCTTCTCATCTATGGCTAATCCTTATGGTCCGAACCCTTTCGGTAATAAGCAAACCGTACTATATCAAGAAGGCGACCCTAATAAACCTAAAAATGTACAATATATCGCGGGTTTATTTCAAGGTACCATGAGTATTATTGATATACCAACCGATGCGCAGCTAAGTGTGTTTTCTCAGGTAGTTTATAGAAATACACCTTATAATAAGGTAAAGGAACTATTGGTACAAGGAGAAGAGGGAAATCCGATTCCGAGAAGAGTTGGTGCTGCAAGCCCTATCAAGTATGTATTTTATGTGATTAAAGAAAATCGTACTTATGATCAGATTTTAGGGGATGTGAAAGAAGGTAACGGAGATCCTAGGTTGGTTTTGTTTGGTGAAAATATCACCCCCAATCAACATGCGCTTGCACGTGAATTTGTTTTATTAGATAATTTTTATGTAGATGGAGAAGTAAGTGCCGATGGACATAATTGGAGCACGGGTGCTTATGCAACAGACTTCTTAGAAAAAAACTGGGTAACCAGTTATGGCGGGCGCGGTGGCGGTTATGATGCAGAAGGTAATAGAGCCGTTGCTAATAACAAGGGAGGTTTTATCTGGGATCATTGTAAAAAAGCAGGTGTGAGTTATAGAACCTATGGCGAGTTCGCAGATAATTACAAAGCCAATATTCCGTCATTAAAAGATCATTTTTGCCCTTATTTCACAGGGTATAATAATACAGTAACAGATACTACTCGTTTCTTTCAATGGAAAAAAGAATTTGATTCATTATTATCGGTAAATGCAGTACCTCAATTTAATTCGGTTCGTTTTTGTAATGATCATACAGAAGGCTTGCGTTTAGGAAGACCAACACCTTATGCCCATGTGGCCGATAACGATTTGGCCGTAGGTTTATTCGTAGAGTATTTAAGTAAAAGCCCTATTTGGAAAGAAACTGCAGTATTTATTTTGGAAGATGATGCGCAAAATGGAGCTGATCATGTAGATGCTCATCGTAGTATTGCATTTGTTGCAGGTGGGTTTGTAAAAAGAGGATTTGTAGATCATACGATGTATACCACCTCTTCTATGTTGCGTACAATGGAATTGATTTTAGGAATACCGCCAATGACGCAATACGATGCTGCAGCAACACCTATGTGGCGAAGCTTTACCAATATACCTGATACAAAATCTTTTGGTGCCATTCTCCCTCAAATCAATTTAAAGGATAAGAATACAGCCATGAATGAATGGCAACGCCGTTCCGAAAAATTTGATCTAACGAAAGAAGATGCCGTGCCCGATCTTGAATTTAATGTAGTTCTCTGGCACGGGTTAAAAGGTTCAAATATTCCTTTTCCCGGACCTAAACGGGCTGCATTTTTTAAATCGATAAAAAAAGCCGATAAGGATAATGATTAAGAGATTTAATAAATCAGTTTAGGCTTGCCATTTGGGCAAGCCCCAGATGTGGGTAGTAATATTATGGTACGATCAGACGCCATACAATGCTTAATATTTATACAGCTTAGACTGTTGATTATATTTTGTAAGTGCTTTCAAGAAGTAGGCTTCGTTTATTTTTCATATACACTATATATGACGATTAAGCTCCACAAGGCTCGGAACCCATCACATCGACTACCCGATTTTAATTTTTGAAAACATTACTATCGCAAACAAGTGAGATATTATAATCTAAATAATAAAAACTATTAGAAAAGCCACCAAGATATTATCCAAATCGACAACCATAGCTTTAAAAGCTTTATGCCACAGTTGTCGATTTAGAATAAAATATTATTTAAACCAGTTTTTAAAAAGAATAAAATCAAAGAAAAATTCACCAAAATCTTTTTTTATAAAGAATACATCGTATACACCAATTAAATTGAAAATAAATAATGCTATAATGTAAAATATATTTATCTCTTGTGTATCATCACATAGGTTTCTTAATGCGAAAAGTATCAGGCTTGAAAGGAAAAATTGGAACCTGTTCATATTTGAACGATTTAAAGTAATTGAAATGATATATAAAAGTATTACCGTTAATATCATTATATCATTTATAATTCTACCTGTAGAATATGGGGAGGTGATGAAATAAAGTAAGTTTAAGAATTGAAATATAAAGTCAATAAATACAAGAGTAAATAGTGAGAAATTATAGTTAATGTATTTCATTATTAATCTATTTATTTACAAGCCTTAAAGTGTCGATCAGCTGATCTGTTGCATTTTAAATGATCTTTGATTGAATCTATATGACAACCAGTAACTATAGCCCATAGTCCCTGTGAAAAACAAGCAGCTTCATCAATTATAAAGTCTTCAAAACATTCATTTACTTCTGCATCATACTGCTTTTTACAACTAGCAGCATCAAGAGCTCGAACATTTAGAATTGCGTTAACGGAATATTCTTTTTCAATCATTTGCTTACAAACATCAGGTACAATTTTTTGAAAATCTGTTTTTGTTAAAGTCTTTAAAGCTTCATCTCCAAATTTTAAGCGTAAGTTGTCGAAACATTTTTTCTTTTCTTGTTGTAATCTTTCAACTTGAGCATCACTTAAAATTAACTCATTTTCATTTGAATTCAAAAATGTAGGTGATAAAATAATATTTGATTGATTTTTTGAAAGCTTGGTAAACTCTATAAATTCTTTAGATTCAGAAATTTTCATAAGAAGCTCATCTTTGGAAAGAATTTTTAGTTTTTCCGATTTAGTACATGATGAAATAAGCAATAATGTTAAAAGAAATACGCAAAGTGCTTTAAGTGTTTTCATAAATTATAGCTTTTATTAATATACACCTATGTTACTGGCCGGTAACAGGGCTCGGTGCAATTTGCCCGATTGTTCGTCAACAATCATAAAACAAATTTATTAACTCATCGTGCAGCCTCACTCCACGATGATAAAAGAAATAGTGAAGCTGCCATTTTCCTTATAACGGTAAGAGTTAACGGCTCTGTCAAAATAAATGGGTGCTCCAAATTATTTCATCACTGCAATAAATTCCTTTGCTGTTCTCTCAGAAACTTCAAGCTTGTTGGCAAGTTGTAATGCAGTACCCGTTTGTTTACGTTGAATTAATTTATCGATTCTTTGGAATCTTTTTATAAATGTTCGCGGCATGGGTGGATATCTGATTTTTGCTAAAATAGCTATTCCAATAACCCAAGTCAACTGCGAAATTCCGCAGGTTGTCTAAGAATAATATTAAATACTGGGGGAAGGAGGTTGAACAGTTTTAGTACTAAACAGCATAAACTCTTTTTCACTATCAGGCAATTTGGTATTGATCTTATACGTCATACCGGCTTTTTCCAATAATCGAATAGAGGCAAGATTATCGGGAGTAGTGATGCCTTGTACGGCTTCTAACTTAAGTTCTTGAAAAGCAAATTGCATTACTGCTTCTACGGCTTCGGATATAAAGCCTTTATTTTCAAATTCAGGTAAAATGGCGAATCCTAGATCGGGATAATAGAGTCCTTCCCTTTTTACTAACCCACACATGCCAATGGGGATTTTTGTTGCTGTGATAGATACATGCAATAATCCAAACCCATTTTCTCTATGGGAACGAATCAATTTTTCACTGATATAATGGGTAGCTTCTGCTAAAGAGCGAATATTTCTGTTGCCAATATATTGTAACCAGTTTGGTGCATTCATTAATTTGATGAGAAAAGAAGCATCTACTATGGAAAATGGCCTTAATGTTAAACGGGCTGTATTAATTGGCTTCATCTGCTTTTTTATTCATATAAGCTGCTAAAGACGATCTCGCATTCTTTTGTACTTTTTGTTGTAGAAAACGCGTCCATCCCAGCAATCTGCCTATAAGCCCCAATGCTTGTTTGCTCCATGTATAAAAAGAAAAGGAATCGGTATGTTTCGTAATCTTTCCATCTTTAATTTCGAAATAGGCATCGATGCGATTGATCACTTTGCGTCCGGTTGTTGAGAATGTATAGCGGGCTACCCATTGTGCACTAGCGGTAATATCCGTTGCAGTTATATTGCTAAAACTGAGCTCAAGATCTTTTCCTTTTTTAATCAGCATTTCCCACATAGCCCTAACTTCATGTGCATTCAAATTAGTAAATACAGCATCGTTAAATAAAGCATCCTCTGCATAACAGCTTTGCATTGTGGTATAGTCTTTCTGCTGAAAAGCTGTATAAAATTTTTTTATTAGTAGTTTATTGGCTTCCATTATCATTTTTTATACTGAATCAAATACCAATAATTTCCGTATAAATCTGCGAATACATAAACAATACCATGTACCCCGTTCGGGGTTTTATGATTAATATACTGGTTCATCGACCGCTTAGTATGATAATTTTAGTTACTAATTTTTCAGTTCCGGCCTCATCTCTTGTAAGCACAAGATACACCCCGGAAGCTACTTTATTACCATTAAGATCTCTACTATTCCAGGTTGCTTGTCCGCCGGTACTCCTTGTTTGATATACCAACCTGCCATTTAATTCCGTAATTTTAATGATTGTGTTTTCTGTTAGTCCGCGTATGCCAATAGTTCCATTGAATTGAGCAGGAACCGGGTTAGGATAAACAACCACATTTGTATATTGAGCGCTCGGTTCTGTAGCGGTACTTCTATAACTACAAATGCCAATTTCTGTGGCAAAAAAAACTTCACCTGTAAAGGGGTGAATACCAATTTTTAAGATATTATTATGCAGCAGCTTACTGTTAGCGCTTGTAAAATGCGCAAGTATTTGTGTACCATCTTCTGATATTAGCCAAGCTCCATTTTTAGTACCCACCCATTTTCTATTGGCACCATCTACTGCAATAGCTTGTACTTGTTCTCCCTTAAATAAAAATCCATTGAAAGCCCCTTGTTTTATAACAGGTATTTCTGCTTCGCAGGATGATGCAGTAAAAATATCACTGGTACAGCGTATCCAAGCTATACCATCATCGGTGCCTACCCAGATAGTGCTGTTACGATCTTTTGCAATAGACAAAATATTAGAGGAGGGAAGATTTCCTGCGCCTTTGCCTTGTCTGAATAATTTCCATTGATCGTCGTTGGTATTATCTATTGAGCTGCCATAGTTATAGCAAATTAAGCCATTGTTTTTGGGGCTCATGATCCAAACCTGATTAAATTCATCGGTTACTAATTGGGCTACTGCATTTTCAGTTAGTGAAAAGGGGATATTGAAGCTAAGCCAGCTGCCATCTTTTTTTCTTACTTTAAGTGGTTGTGGGGCTCCATAATTACTGATCCATAAATGTTGATTAGGATCAAATGCTAAGCCAGCTACCCGGTAACTATTCGGATCACCAATGGCAGCTTGCAAATTACTGTTTGCTTGTTTATATAGTATAAGGTTAGGATTATTAAAGTTGACCAAGCCTCCACCATAACTACCTGCCCAAATCGTTTGATTATTAGGGTCTGCAGCTAAAGTTATGAAATCAAAAACAGAGTCAAATAAAGGTGTATTAAAGCTATTTTTTGCATTCCAAGTATCTGAGGCGAAATTGTAAACCCCATTTCGATTATATAAATAATTCCATGAAATATTTACACTTCCTGCCGCGGCATATAGCGTGTCTTTTGTGAAAATAAATTCACCGCTTGCTGTTGCGGGTGGACCATTAGGTATAAATCTTTCAATGGTAGTATTATGTTTAGATAAGCCGCCAAAAAAATCAGCTACCCAAATTGTATTGCCATCTGCAAGGGAATTTCTCGGATCGGATATAATGCCGGGCTGAGATATGGTTCTTATGATATTACCGTTAGTATTGAGTACGATTACTCTTGCATTACCGGTATTCGTTTTTTGGGAAAGATGAATACTATTTTGAAAAAAATTGGCTTGTGTGATATGCCAGTTACTATCTGTATAAAAGGGAATCCAGCTTCCATTTTGATAGCTTAATAGAGAATCATTTTTATGAACAAATAAAGAGCCGTTACTCAATCCCACATTATTTATTGCTCCAGAGGATAACCCATTTGTACCACTCACATTCTGCCAGTTTCTATAATCTGTGAGGGCAGGATTATTAGCCATTGCCATTTTGAGTCCTTCCGCAGTTGCAGCAAAAAATTGATTATTGAAAAAGCAAAGCGTATAAACCGGAGTTTGGTTACCATTATTACCGATTACCCAGGTTTCTTTAATTTCTCTTTTTGATAGGTTTAGAACAATAACGCCTAGGCCGGCAGTAAAATAGGCAAAACCATCTTTAACAAAGCAATTGGTATAATTTTTATTACCCATAAAACCGGATTGTACTACATCGGGAATATTAATAGTTTGGTCTCCTTTTAATAGATCGATATTTCCATTTCGGTATCCAATAAGCAATTGTTGACCAATACTATCCCAACCAATACAACTTATATAAGTATCACTTAATCCGTTTACTTTATTATAGCGTGTTATGCTGTTAGTTTCGTCAATCGCAAATACGGCTTGTGGGGTAGTTGTATAAAGCTTATCGGATTTGAGTATTTGAATCGTATTTTGGTAATTTAAGTGATCGCGCCAAGAACCAATTGCGATGCCCTGCGGGTAGGCGTTGCTAGAAAATAATAAGCATATCCCGGCAAGTAAAAAAAAATGGAGAGAGGATAAACGCATGGTTAAAGTTAACCATTCGTTTCTACTAAATATTCACGATGCCGTGCTTAATGGCGAATACTACTAGCCCTACCCTTGATTTTATGTCTAGTTTTTTAAATAGATTATCCCTATAAGTATCAATAGTTCTAATGCCAACATGCATTTCTTCGGCTATCTCTTTATAATTTTTATCTTCACATAGAGCCCTTAAAAATTGTGTTTCTTGCTCTGTAATGCTTAATAGTAGGGTAGCTTGGCGGTTGAACTCTTCTTCATTGGTTACATAACTGATGAGTTTGTTCTTTACTAATTCGTTAATATAAAAAACATTCTTCTTGAGGGAGTCTAGCGCTTGTTTAAGAATAACCGGGTTACTATCTTTTAAAATATATCCTTTTACACCATTTTTTAGCATGCGAATAATGGCCAAATCATTACTTAACATACTTAATACAAGTATTTTAATTTTTGGTGCATTTTGCTTTACCCAAGCTGCGGTTTCGTAGCCGTCCATTATTGGCATGGTGATGTCTAAGATCAGAATTTCAGGCACTCTTTTATGCCCTAATTTTTCTATAAATTCTTTGCCGTTTGAAGCTTCAAAAATCACTTCATAATCCTCGTAAGAGTTTATAATACCCGCTAAGCCGGATCTGAGCAGTTGATGATCGTCTACTAATGCAACTGTTGTCATGGTTTGCTTAAGGTTGGTTTTGTAATAAGTGTTACAGCAGTACCGTTGCCCGGGGAACTCATAATATTTACGGTGGTATTGATTAATTTTGCCCGCATAAATATATTGTCTAAACCAATACCCTGTTTATCTTTTTGAATAATAGCAGTGTCAAACCCCTTCCCATTATCTGTAATTTTGGTAGATAATTGGTTGCTTTCCATATGTATCGACACGTGGATAGCAGTGGCTGCCGCATGTTTTAAGATATTATTAATTATTTCCTGAATCATTCGATAGAGAATAATGTCTTTTTCATGTAATATGGCATCGGCTTCTTCAGGTAAGTAGTAATCGAATGTTGTTGTAAATTGTCCGGATTTTTCAATCGTGTCTAATATTTGTTGGATAGATTCGATTAATCCTATTTGGTGAAAGCGATTATTTTTCAAATTATGACTAATGCTTCGTAAATCGGAACTCGCAGTGGTTAATAGCGTTAGAATACTTTCTACCTGTTCATTCAATTTATCGGGAGATAATTGTGCAATATTGAGACGGGCCAATGCTAAGATTTGACCAATATTATCATGAATTTCAGATGCAATATATGAGAGGGTTTGATCTTGAATTTCTATTTGTGTATTCAGGATCGCTTTATCAAAATTGAATTGCATTTCTTCTTTTTCCCGCTGATTTTTGCGTTGCCTACGAAGAAAAAGGAATAGTAATACCAGTAAAAAAATACCGATCAACACGAAAAATACAGAAGCCACTATGATTGTAATGAGTATGTCTTGCTGTTTTTCCGGCATAGTAAAAAGGCAAAGATAAAGGCTGAGTACAACACTACGTTTAAACTCTGATTAATAATACCATAAATCCTTTTGCCTTCTTCCTGCATGTCGAAGCTACGTAAATACTCAAATAAAGCATTGATAATTACGGATCCCAAGTAAAACAAGAGCAAACCGGTACATACCCAAAAAAACGGCTGTTTTGTAAGCGCATTATCTAAATAGTCGGGTAAAACAGATTCATAAAAAAACAAGCAACAAAATGTAACTATAAAAAATGATCCAAGTAGGAAGGTATAGGTATGAAAGTTATTAGGTCCTTGTATGAAGGATACATTAACTGTAACGCATAAAATATAAAACGGGATAAAGAAAAGTGCAAATTTCTTAAATCCCGTTAATTTAAAATGTTTATAAAATAAAAAAGCATAGAAAATGAACTCTGTACTGGTGAAAAGATTGAACATCAAGTAGTTCCGAATACCTTTACCCATTAGCCAATTACCTACGAGTTCTATTACTATTGTTAATAGTAAGAAAGGTAAAAAATATTTTAAGTTTGAAGACTTGAGAGTTTTATATAAAAGCACACAAACCACAAAACTGCCAGCTTCAACCAGCAAGTATAAATTTGTTAAAAACATTTATTTTTTTACATGTTATTATTATGGCCAAATTGATCCATGGTTTAGGTAATTTGAACCGGAGCCATCACCAAGTGTCACATCTTGCCCGCGTATATCCCCTTTCTTAACTGCATTATTATTCTTTCCAAGGAAAAATACGGTAATTCTGCCAATATCTTTCTTGTTAACGGCAGTTTTCTCGTCATACACCCCAAAACTAACATAAACACTATCAGATTTGTATTGAGATTTCAATTGCTGTATATAGTTGTCTAGATCCTTGATAGAGAAAGCAACATACTCTGTAGCATTGGCAGAGGAATATTTTCTCTCAAAAGCATCCTGCATTCTTTCCGCAGTTTCCTGACTAATAAGTCCACTGATAGGAGTAGCCGCATTACCTCTAACCGATAATTCTGAGTTATCAGATTGATTTTGCAGCTTTGCAGTTTCGGTATCGTTCTTACTGCACGATATTATGGCAGCAGAGAGTGCAAGCACTAGCCATAAGCCTTTGTTGGTAAATACTTTTTTCATAGAAATTTTTGTTTAGTTTTTAATTGCTTTGTTTCAGGCAAATTAGCGCATAAACCAAAGAAAAACCGCATGTAATTTATATATTATATATTAATTATATATTTTTTAAATTAAAAATCAATTTTTTAAACCTAGCACTACAAAAAATACCGTGAAATAACGGAATGTTGCCCGTTAAAAAACGTAATAAAATTCCGTGATTTAACTACCATTTATGAGAAATAATGAAAATATCTTCACGTTAATATTATATATCATTTGTAGTTAAAATCCAATCTCCTATGCAGTTACCGATTCTTCCTTTGTTTCATTTGGATATCCATTTGTGGCTTTAGGAAGAATTTTTTTTGTATAGTTCATACTCTCTATGATACTGTATCTATTAGCTGCTGCAATTAACAATATCAGGGTGCAAGCTACGAGTAAAGTATAAGGAGAAAGAAAGGGATCAAGTAACACCTGCTTTTTTTGTAATAAATAATGGCTTATATATTGAAGTACGGCAGTAGCCAAAGTTCCTATGGTAACTAATAGTAAGCCCGGCGAAAAGAACTTCTTGAGCAGCAGGTTGGTCAACTCTCTTGGTGAGCAGCCAAGTGTGAGCAACAATATTATTTCTGGCTTACAAGATGTTACCGTTAGTTGAATGAATAATGTTACAATGAGTACTGCAAAAATAAGCATGATCAACCCCGAACCCCCCAATATCAAAACAGCAATATCTACAATTCTCCTGAATTTACTAAAGCGGGTTTTTTCACTATCTGTTTTTAATCCTTTTTTGCTCAAGTAATTTATTAATCTGGGATCAGATGGATCTTTGGTCTTAATGATTAAACGAGATGGATTCGCTAAAGCAGTAGTGGCAAATTTTTGATTTGCCCATTGCATAAAAGATCGGGGAACCAACATAGACGAAATACGGTCGCTAAATCCCACAACTCTTCCATTAAATTCCGTCTTATTCCCTTGTCCGTAAATGGTAATTTTGAATACGATCATTTTCACAATAGCAGGTGTTAGCTGTGGGAGGTTTTGCGAAATTGAAAATTGAAAATTATAAATATCGAGAAATTGTGTGGGAACAATTACCGGAACAAGTGATTCACCTTCTTCCCAATGCCAATCAGTTGTATTTACATCTATAAAATCCGACGGGGTACTCTCAAATGAAATATCTGTATAAAATGGGAACCTGGAAGAGTTACTTTCGATAGAAGCTTTAAATCTACTGGCTTCTAGTGTTCCTATGGCTTCTGTAAAAGGTTGTTTTTGTAAATCGGCAATAAGTGAATCCGGTAATCGGGAATTACCAATATTGGCATCCGTAAGCTCCCGATTTATAACTAAAAAATTGGCAATACTATCCCTTGTATTTTCACTACTTAAGAGCTTGCTAAAATTTACTTGTATCTGTACAGCCATTAGCAATAAAATAACTGCAAGTAGTAAAGCAAACATAGCAGTGATATATTTTGCTTTACCCGCTCTAGCGCTAATAAGTTTCTTTAGTAATATGTAAAGGGATTTATTCAAAGGGAATATTGTTGGTTATAGGGAAAATAATGATTGTGATCTAAATCAGCAATAATTAGTCCCGCTTTATTCTCTGCACAAATTTGATGTATGAGATGGATAGCCTTCTGCGTATTTTCTTGATCTAAATGACTAAAGGGCTCATCTAATAACAAATAAGAAAAAGGCTGTACTAAGGCTCTGATAATGGCGGCTCTTTGCTGCTCTCCATAACTGCAAATATGAGCCGGTTTATCAAGTATATGCGTAATAGCCAAACGATCTGCCATTGCATCGATATTTGCCCTGACCGGTTGTTTACATAGTGCTATTTTTAAATTAATATTTTCCCTGATAGTCAGTTGAGGAAATAAACGAAGATCTTGAAATACAATGGCTAATTCACAGCTTCTAATTGTTGATAGGGCTTCGGCATCATATTGCGCTATATTTTTATCATTGAAAGTGATGGTACCTACATAATCATTTCTTAAACCGTATAAGAAATGAATAAGGGTAGTTTTCCCTGTACCACTTGGAGCAACTAATGAGGTATAACTATTCGTAGAAAAAAATACTTCTTTATTCCATATCTCCGATTGATGATGAGAAAGCCTATCTCGGAGTGCATTTGGAAAAACCGATTGTAATGCGAGCATTTTCTTAATTTGTTCTAATTACACCTGGAACGCCCGTAGGTATCATTTTTTCTTCTGACTCTTTTTCTCGTTTGGCCACTGCACGCATATCAACAGCGATATTGGTAAATAGGGAAACTAAGGTTACTAAACTATTCTGCTGCTCATTATGAAATCTCCATTCAATAGCTGATTCAATAGTATTATCTTTTATATTATTGGTATAGCCTCTGATATCTTTAAAAATTGCTTTTGCTGTTGAAAGGTATTTATTATAGTTGCCATCATGCTCAACCGGAAAACTTTTTAAAATGGATTCCATATTTGTGTAAAAAGAAACAGCTTTCCCTCCTAAATACTTTTTTACATCATTATCTATTTCTGCTTTATAAGAACCTTTAGTATACGCATCATAAAGTAAGGAGTCTGTGGCAATGATCAAATGTTCTTCATTACCCACTAGATATAATCCGATAGCCTGTAAAAGCTCACCTGATGTAAAAGCTTTACCGGTATTTTTTACATAGCCTAATTCTGTAGCTTTTAACATGAGTTTTTTAAAGCTTTCCTTATTACCAACGGGCATGTTCATCAAGAATTTGGCTATCGGTTTTTTGGTAAGTAAGGTTTTTTCGGTAGAACGTTGCATCGGGTCATTGGTTTGTATAGCTAAATCTGAGAAAATGACAGCTATATCCCCTTTTAGAGATCCGTATAAATCTTTACTGCTAATACCGGAACGCTCTAAAAAACTATTCACCAGCCCTTCTACTTCAAGTTGTTGCAACAACCCGCCAAATATTTCCGGATTAAAAGAGGCCAGGAAGATACCTTGTATATTTTGTGAAGGATATTTTTCTAATAAGGAAAGATTTACAGTAGGGCCGGCATATTTTTTTAATAAGGCTGTTAGCGCAGGGTTAGTATAAGTGGTGGAGTTAATATTAATTTTTCCGGCATCAAAAGATAGAGTAGATGCTGCATAATTATCTTTTGTTAATTCTTCAAGCTTGGGTATTTGAATGGGTGCATTGCTTAAGGCATTTAGATAGCTACTGCTACTGGTAAATAAATAACCATCTGCCTTTGTTTTAAACATCTCCCCGAAACCTTTTACACTGATGATTGATTGCTCATTTGTTTGGGTAAAAAAAGAATTTGTTGTCGAAATTATTTTTGCGGTAAGATCGGTTTTAGAAGGAATAGTAAAGCGCATGTTAGTGGAGTCCCAAGTAGGCTTTATGACCTGTTGATAATACATGAGCATAAGATATTCCTTATCCCATGCAATGATCTTGTCCCCATCAACAATAATGGCATCAAAATTCTTTTCTTTTCTGATATTTGTTTCAGTCTTTTTATACTTTTTTATGTAGGCTTCAAATTTTGTATTATCTGATAAGCCTGCAATTCCGGCTGCAATAGTAACTGTATTATTAACGCCTTCATTTTTATTTACAGCAAAAAAGTGACAGTCTTTTTTCCAATCAATCCCTGCATTTGTTCCTAGTTCTTCAATGGCTTTCCGATCTACTTTACCACTGGAGTCTTTTTCGAAAATTTTATCGAGTAGGGTATCAATGGTAATACCATTTTTTTCTAGTTTTTCTTTTAATGCAAAAGCATTTACACTGGCTACGGCAACAGCAGTTTTAGGAATTAATCTTGCTTCTTTTGGAGCGTTGCTACTGCAGGAGCTTAGTATTAAGGATATTATTCCTAGTATAACCAAGCCATTGATAATCCTAATCATAATTTGTATTTGAACTATGAAGGTAAAATATAAATCTTCAATCCTATCGGAAAGCCTGATAAATGGCTTCCTGAATATTCGGACGTACATTCAGTTGGCTTATTTTATTATTATTACGCGTGGGTGTTACTCTATTCGATAAGAAAATATATATCAACTCCTTATCGGGGTCTACCCACACACAAGTGCCTGTAAAGCCTGTATGTCCGAATGTATTTGCGGATACGGATTTAGATGGATAAGGGTCTTTACGGGTAGCATTATCTTTTTCGGGTTTATCGAACCCTAATCCTCGCCTGCTAATATCGCTATTGTATGCTGTAAATAAACCGATCGTTTCTTTCTTTAAGTATTGATGACCATTCATCGTTCCACCATTGAGTAGCATTTGATACAACTGTGCCAAATCATAGGCATTACTAAATAATCCTGCATGCCCCGCTACACCCCCAAATAAAGCAGCTCCTTCATCATGAACATCACCCCGAATCAATTGACCACGAAAATGCTTCTCTTCTTCCGTAGGAACAATATCTTCTACCATAAACCTGGTGAGTGGCTTGAAGCCGGTGGTTGTCATATTCAATGGCTTATAAAAAATATCTGCAGCATATTGATCCAATGTTTTACCGCTAAGTGCTTCTACTACTTTTCCCAGAAAAATAAAATCATTATCGCTATACACATACTTACCGGGAGGGGTTAGTTTACTTTGTAAAATTCTTTTATATAAGGTGTCCGTCCAATCGTTTCTTAAATACAAATTCTCCGCCACTCGAATAGAAAAACTAGCAGTAGATGTGGTTGAAAAATAAGCGGGTAGAGGTTTGCCACTAACCGTATCAATAATTTCTCTGTAAAAGGGAATAAAGGGGTTAAGCCCTGCCTGGTGTAACAAAATATCTTTTATTTTCAAACCGGCTTTATCGGTTCCTTTGGTCCATGCTAAATAATCGCCTAATGTTTTTTGGAGATCTAATTTCCCTTCTTCATATAATTTCATGACTGAAACGGTGGTAGCAGATATTTTTGTTACGGATGCCAAATCAAAAATCATATTGGTAGTAGTGGCTTCTTTTTTATCGAAGTTGGTATTACCGAAAGCCTTGTTATAAACGATCTTTCCTTGATAGGCAACCAGTACTACACAACCGGGCATCGCTCCTTTATCAATTGCGTCTTTGGCAATTGCATCAATTGTAGCTAATGCAGTGTTATTCATGCCTACTGATTCAGGTGCCACTTCAGGAAAATAAGCATGATAGGAAACCGATTTTCCGAAAGGTAAATTTGGGGTAACCGTTACAGGTAGTGTTCCTTTTGCTTCTGCCCTGCCCAATAAAATATCGGCTGCTGCTAATTGAGTGAGGTCATCATCTTCATAACAAGCCAATAAATTATTAGCATTGGCTGCATTGCTTATGGCATATGGGTTTCCAAAAAATAGGGTGGTGGTATGGGCAGATTGTAAAGCTTGTATAACATGTACAATTTGGGAACTCAGTCCATAGTTATTTGCCGGGCGGCGACTATAATTATGTACACCGATTACGAGTTGGTCGAAATTATTATTCTGAATATAGCTAATAAAATTAGCTGCCCCTGCACTATCCGTTGCATCACTAAAACTACTTGTTGCTTTATCATCCATTAATTGCCTACCTAGTTTTGCTTTACTGGCGAAATAAAAAATGGTTGCACCTAATTCTTTTTTGAGTGTATTGGCAATGATCGATTCACCTGCGGAACCAATGGCTATATAAGCAATCTTTTTCTGTGGATTTAATGGAAATGAAACGGGATTTGTTTTTTGAAGTAAGGTAATCGCCTCTTTACTCAGTACCGCCCGAATGGCATTTGTATGATTATTTAAATCGCTTACTAAATTGGTGGTATCAATTGGCTGAACAGTGTTCAATCCTAAATGATATTTAGCCAGTAGAACTTTTTTTACACGGGTATTGATATCATCCCAATTTAATTTTCCTGCTTTAATGGCGGCTCTAACTTTGGTAATACTGCCTTCCACATCTCCCGGTAAACACAGTAAATCATTACCGGCTATCAGGGCTTGTACGGCCGCCTCTCCCGCAGGAAAAAATTTAGTTACTCCTTTCATTTCCAGGGCATCAGTAAAACTAAGTCCTCGATAACCGAGCTCATTACGAAGCAAATCGGTTACATTTTTTTTAGAAAGGGTAGTGGCTAAATTAGCCGTAGTATCAATAGCCGGAATATATAAATGTGCAATCATAACGCTGCCTACGCCGGCTTTGATCAATGCTCTGAAGGGAAACAACTCTAAAGAATCGAGCTGATCTTTTGTTTTGTTAATGATGGGTAGATCAAAATGGCTATCAACAGCAACATCTCCATGTCCGGGAAAATGTTTTGCCGTAGCCATCACCCCTACATCTTGCATACCCTGCATATAAGCTGTACCGAAACTGGCTACTTTATATTTATTTTCTCCAAAACTTCTATCATTAATAACGGGGTTTAAGGGATTATTATTGACATCTACATCGGGCGCGTAGTTAACATGAACACCCATCCGTTTGCATTGAAGGCCTACTGCTTTACCAAAATCGTATATGATTTGTTTATCGCTTACGGCGCCCATCATAAGTTGACGGGGAAAATTAATAACACTGTCTAAACGCATACCCAATCCCCATTCTCCATCAATACAAATCATGAGTGGGGTTTTAGCTAGTTGCTGGTACTCGTTAGTAAGTATAGCCTGACGAACAGGGCCACCTTGAAAAAAACACAAACCTCCTACATTGTATTTGGTGATAAGTTTTTTTACGCTATTCACATGATCGGCGCCTAAATTGCTATGCGCCCGAATAATCATGAGTTGAGCGATACGTTGGTTCTTATTGAGTTTACGAAACTGTTTTTTAACCCAACGTTTGGCAGCCGGTGTTTCGGCATAAAAATCTTGCGATAGCGCAAAAGCGCTGCAACAAATAAAAAGAAAAACTATAGAAATCTGCTTAAACATGGCGTGCAATTGAACGCCCAAGTTAAGAAAAAAATTAGCCTGCTTCTTCTTCGCTTAGTTTTAAAGCAACATTATTGGCCTTTAAAACACTAAACCATTTTACCATTTTTTTACGATCGCTATCGTATACCCTTTCAAAATCCATATCGGGATATACTTTTTTGAAGTAGGCTTTAATGGCTTTGTTATCTTTATCGGAAGGGAGTGCTTCGGCGCTGGCTTCCATAGCTTTGAAAATATCTACCAGGTTTACATTTTCACGAATGGTATATACTTCAATACTTTCTAAATGGGAGAAATGGTGTACCCTGCTACTTACGAATTTTGTGGTTTTATCATCCAGAGAACGAAGAATAGCACCATCATTTTTACTGCTCACTAATTCAAACAGACCGCTCATTCCGGTTACCGATATCAGTTTATTATATTCCATAATTTCTATTAGGCTGCAAAGTAAAGAAAAAATCAGGCATGCAATGTTTGCAAAGCGGCTTCTAAACGGGTTTTTAAATCTTCAATAGGGGTATAGCCTCTGGCTAACAAATGAAACTTTGATTCATTTACTTGCAATAAAACCGATGGGAAACCGGTAACCTGTAATTGCTTACAAAGCTGAAACTCATAATAGGCTTGCTCTTTGTAAAGTTCCGATGACAATTTTTTGTAAAACATCTCGGGTTGTATGCTGTATTTCTCCAGTAGGTGGCGGTAGGATTCATTATCTGTTAAATCTCTGCCTTCGAAGTGTAAGGCATATTGCAAATCACCGGCAAACTGTACCTGTTTATCCGGGTAAATTTCTTTAAAAATGCATAATGCGATAGCAGGTTTCTCGGAGTTAGGGTACCAATCACTTAATTCGGGGTTATTGATATGCCATAAATAATCGGGTCCAAAGCTAATACCGCTGTATTCTTCAACCGTTTTATAGGCTTTTTGTATATACCCGGCAGTAGCACTGATATGTACCGGCTCTTCAGGCAATACCATACCGCCTGAAAGTACTTCGATTTGGAGTGTGGGGAATTGTTGTACAATTTCTTTCATCACTGGACTAAACCCATAACACCAGCCACAGTAGGCGTCATAACAGTAAAACAAGATAGGTACATTCATGATGTAAAGTTAGGAATCTGTAATCTGTAATCTTCAATTTTTGATAAACAGATCGAAGATTCCAGATTAAAGATTATCTTTTCTATCTTTGCCCATTCATAATTAATAATTATTAATTCTTAATTATTCCCACATGCCCGGATTTGAATTATTTGGTGTTGAAGAGAGAAAAGAAGTAAACGACGTATTAGAAACAGGGATTTTAATGCGGTATGGATATGATGGTCCACGTAAAGGAATTTGGAAAGCTGTTGAGTTAGAAGAAGCAATCAAAAAAACTTTCGGGTGCAACTATGCACAACTCACCTCTAGTGGTACCGCTGCTTTAACCACTGCTATGGCTGCACTTGGTATTGGATCGGGCGATGAAGTGATTATGCCGAGCTTCACATTTGTTGCCAGCTTTGAAGCAGTGCTAAGTGTAGGTGCCATTCCTGTTTTGGTGGATATTGATGAAACGCTAACGTTAAACCCTGCTGCTGTTAGGGCTGCAATAACTCCAAAAACAAAATGTGTGATGCCGGTACACATGTGTGGGAGCATGGCCGATTTAGATGCATTACAAGCCATTTGTATAGAACATAAACTAATTTTATTAGAAGATGCTTGTCAGAGTATCGGCGGTACTTATAAAGGAAAAGCATTAGGTACCATTGGGGATGCAGGTACTTTTTCTTTTGATTTCGTAAAAATGATCACTTGTGCTGAGGGTGGTGTGGTAATGACGAATAATAAAGACATATATATTAAGTGCGATGGATATACCGATCATGGTCATGATCACTTAGGAGTTGATAGAGGTGCCGATTTACATCCCTTTATCGGGTATAATTATCGCATTAGTGAGTTACACGCCGCTGTAGGTTTAGCACAAATTCGTAAGCTCGATACTTTTTTAGCATTACAGAAAAAAAATAATAAAGCCTTACGTGCTTATTTAGAAACAATTCCTGAAATCAGTTTCCGAGTTGTACCGGAGGGTGGAGATGATAGCTGCAGCTTTTTAAGTTGGTTCTTGCCAACAGCAGCATTAACACAAGCAGTTATTAATGCATTGAAAGCGGAAGGTATACTGGCCGGTAATTTTTATTGGTATGCTAATAACTGGCATTATATCCGCAAGTGGGATCATTTGAAACAAGCTATTACACTCAATCGTATTAGTGATGAGCAAGAGGCAGCCCTAAAAGCCTTTCAGCATGCGGAGTTTCCTATTAGCGATGCCATTATGAGCAGATGTATTTCAACCGCTATTAGTTTAGTGTGGACTGATGAGCAGATTAAAGAGAAGGGAGAGAAGATGGTGGAAGTAATTAGGAAAGTTATTGGTTAATAGACGATAGACCGTAGACCGGAGTTTTCCTTTGCGACTTAGCGTCTTTGCGTTCATTTAATTACTAAGGCGCGAAAAAGCTCAGTTTAGTTTAGGCAAAGTTTGAGCAAATATTCCTATGGATAAGTTTTATTATCAGGTAAAAAAAGAAAGTCACTTTAATCGTATTTATCGTAAGTATGGATGGATACTTTGGCTTGCCCTTGCTTGCCTTATATTTTATGATCCAGAAGCTAATCAGCGAAATTATTATTTAAGAATAGTTACTTACTTGCTTTTAGCTCTATTAAACTTTCCTTGGAAAAAATATATTAAACCCTATATTCAATTGGATGAAGAAGGTATTGCAACTGTATTGCCCCATGGACAAGAAACTACGCAATTGTTGTGGAAAGATGTTAAAAAGGTTTTCTATTCCACTAGTGGTGATTTATGTTTTTATCATGGCAGCGATTTTACATTTTATATTGCCCTTAGGAGTTTGAGCGAAGAAGATAAAAAAGCGGTAATTGACATTATAAAGCAAAAGCTTGATTCGAGTGTAATGGGGCTGGATAAACTTTAGGAAAGTCGTTGGTTAATAGACGAAAGACGATAGACAATACAACGGAGTTTTTTGTGGCTGAGCGAAGTCGAAGCCTACTTCTTCCCTTCCATCTTATTCACATAATCAAGAGTTCCCAATCGAAACCGAAAAGGTATTTTTGTGGCTTTTTCCAATTGTAACTCTTTCTTACAAAAAAATCCCCAGTTTTTTACTGTATAATCTGATGGTACCAACCTTATGGGGGTATGATAAAGACTATCTATTTTTTTAGCCGTTTCGTTGCCGGGTTGCAATGACTGCTGGCAAAAGCAATATGGGGCTGCTTTTAAGAAGAAAATTACAAACAAACAAATTGTTTTACTACGCGCCATGGTATCTTTTCTACGTAAATTTACGGCGATTTTAAATATAAGGATGTCGCTTAGTCAGTCACTACAACAAAAACTATTACAAAAACTATCACCCCAACAGATTCAGCTGATGAAACTGTTGCAAATTCCTACGGCTAATTTGGAAGAGCGCATTAAAGAGGAACTGGAAGAGAACCCTGCCCTTGAGCAAACTGAGGATGGACATGAGGATGAATATAGTGAAGACATGAAAGACGAGTTCGAAACTACAAATGATGATGCAGAGCCGGATGGAAGTGAGGATGATTATGATAGTGTGGATATTAGTGAGTATGTTGTAGATGATGATGGCGAAATTGCTGATTACAGAACCAAAGACGATAATTACCCGGAAATGGATGATCAAAAAGTGATTCCCATAAGGGTTGAAACAAGCTTTCATGAATTGGTATTAAACCAACTAGGTATGCTTGAGCTAGATGAAAGGAGGTATAAGATTGCAGAACAGATTGTTGGTAGCTTAGATGATGATGGGTATTTACGAAGAGAGCTTACATCTATATCGGATGATTTAGCTTTTAGACAAAGCTTGGTAGTAACGGAAAAAGAAATCGAAGAAATTATTCAACAGATACAGCAATTTGATCCTGCAGGTATTGCTGCGCGCGATTTACAAGAATGTTTGTTATTGCAGTTAAAACGTAAAACAAGTGAGGGAAAAAGTGTGGAACTGGCAGTTCAAATTTTAAGTAAGTATTTTGATGAGTTCACCAAAAAGCATTACGAAAAAATTCAACGTAGTTTAAATTTAACGGATGAGCAGTTAAAAGAAGTAATTGCCCAAATTATCAAACTGAATCCCAAGCCCGGGGGGAATATAGGAGAAATCAACAAAGCCGAAAGCTATATTATCCCGGATTTTTTTGTAATCAATAATAACGGTAAGCTAGAGCTTACACTTAACGCTAAAAACGCTCCCGACCTTCGTATCAGTGAAGGTTACCGAGATATGCTAAAGGATTATGAGAAGGGAAGTAAAAAAGACAAGCGACAAAAAGAAGCAGTTTTATTCATCAAACAAAAAATAGACTCTGCTAAGTGGTTTATTGATATGATCAAACAGCGGCAAGAAACCTTGATCGGTACCATGAGTGCCATCATGAAACACCAACAGGAATTTTTTCTTACCGGAGACGAAACGGCTATGCGGCCGATGATACTGAAAGATATTGCTGAAATTACAGGGCTTGATATTTCTACTGTAAGCAGGGTAGCTAACAGTAAATTTGTACAAACAGAATTTGGTACGTATCGCCTTAAATTCTTTTTCAGTGAATCACTGAGTACCGATAGCGGAGAAGAAGTGAGTACACGAGAGGTTAAGAAAATACTGAGTGATATTATTGAAGCAGAAGATAAACGTAAGCCGCTGAGTGATGAAATACTTACCGATATGTTACAAGAAAAAGGATATAATATTGCCCGAAGAACCGTGGCAAAATATAGAGAGCAATTGAATATACCTGTTGCGAGGTTGCGGAAGGAACTTTAAATCTGTAATCTTCAATCTGAAGTCTGTAACTATTCTTTTTTCAGATTGAAGATTACAGATTGTAGATTGAAAATTAAATTAATGACCAACGAATTCTACTCAAAGCCGATATTAATTCCTGCCAAAGTGCTGGCCTATATACTTCATCCATTATTTGTACCTACTTATTTTTTTGCGTTTTTAATGATTGCTTATCCTTATGAGTTTGCAGGAATTACAGCATGGCAATTGAAACTGCGTTTGTTTAGTGTGTTTTGGCTAACCGTTTTTTTTCCTGCATTTGCAGTTTTTTTATTGTGGCGATTAAAATTTAGTTCGGGTATTTTATTGCGCACACAGAAAGAACGTATTGTGCCCTATATTATAACTATGTTCTTTTATTGGTGGATGTACTATTTGAGTAAAAATTTTACTGATCAACCGGTAGTGCTCAAATTTTTCTTCATGGGTATTTTTATTACTACGGTTTTCGGATTGATACTTAACAATTACTATAAAATAAGTATGCACGCCATGGGTGCAGGGGGTTTAGTAACTGCTATCATCTTATCATCTTTTTATTATGAAACTGCGAATGGGGTAGCTATAGCCACAGCTCTAATAATCGCCGGTTTAATATGTACTGTAAGGCTAATTGCTAATGAACACAGTACAAAAGAGATTTATATGGGATTAGTAGTATCCGTATGCGCACAACTTGGGGCATACTTTTTCATCATGTAATATTAAAAACTTACACATCTTACTTTATCCAAGGTTGAGCTCCTGATTTTTAGGAAATTGGTGTAGGCCATAGAAAGTTCTAATCCCCCGCGCCAATTTGAAACTGTATTTAATTTGGAAATATTGACATCATAGCTAATACCCATGCTGTAATGGTTAAAACTCAGTTTAATTACCGGTATCACAGCATCATTCCATCTAAAAAAACTACCGACATATAAAATTGTGGGCTCCTGATCATCATAGGTACTATGGGCACTAAAACCGTATAATAGACCTCCGATTATTTGCCTGCTACCGCCTTGTGAAAAATAATCCACGAACGCGGTAATATAATCGCGGTCGTTCGCTTTACCATTAATGCCGATATTAAAACTATATTTCGGGTCTATGCTACCGGCTTCACTGCTAATTACTGATTTTATTTTCGGATTATTAACGTGCGCGATAGAACTCGCTATGTAAAATTTTAGCTGATTATTAAAAACTGTTGTATAAGAAATACCTGCCCACAAATCCCAGTAATTATAACCATTGCCTCGTAACACCTGCGATGTAGGGTTGGCGGCACTATAGCCACCATTACGATATTGATCGCCGAATTTTATTTGCGTAGGATCGAACTGGCTAAATACCGGTCCACCCATAAATGCAACTGATAAATAACTATCTCGCTCACCGCTCAACGATTTATGATAGTTAATAAAAGGTAATAACTGCGTGCGTTTCAAACGTATATCACCGGCTCCATCCATACTCATTTGTAAACCTGTTGTAAAAAAATCAGTGCTATTACTAACCGGACTTTTATATTCAACACTTAAAGAAGTTGTTCTGAAAGGAACTGTAATGGATGCCCATTGATCCCTGTAAATACTGGATACCCGAAGATCCCCTTTATATAATCCTGCCAAAGCCGGATTTCTTAAAACGGGCTGCTCATAAAACTGTGAGAAAGTAAAGTCTTGAGCGGCACCTATCAACTTAAAAAAAAGGAATAATATGGTCAGTATTTTTCTCATTATCGTATGATAGCTACATTTCCTTTATACAATTGAGTTCCCCCTTTTTCGCATACCACTTCACAGAAATAAACATATACATCGGGGTTGGCGGCTACACCTCTTATCTTTCCATTCCAGCCACTTCCTGTATCGTTGGGTAATATATTTGTTTTCTCAAAAACCAGTTCCCCCCAGCGATTGAATACACGTAAACTTTTAATATTTCTCACACCTTTAGCCTGAACATAAAACACATCATTAATGCCATCTCCATCGGGTGTAAATGCGTTTGGAAGAAATACTTCGGTAGTAGGGCAGAATGTTTTAAAACAAACGGTATCCTTGCTGATACAACCATAAATATTAGTTGCCGTACAACTGATACATTCATCAAAAATAACACGGGCAATAGGGTTGGGGCAATTAACACAAGAAAGATCTGATCCGCCGGCCCATTTCCAGCGAACTATATTAGCTGTTGCGGTAGTGGCATGTAATTGTATTTTAGAACCTGCTACAAAACTGCTGTCTTTTCCTACCATGAGAGGAGTTGGGTTACCTACTACAACACGTACGGTGGCGGTATCTGTAAAGCAATTATTAATGTCTTTTCCTACCACCCTATATGCAGTAGTTGCGCTAGGAGTTGCAGTAGGCGTAGCAATGGTATAGTTATTTAAACCTATTGCAGGTAACCATTGATAGTAGGTTGCGCCGCTTGCCCATAATCGAACACTTTGCCCGATGCAAATAGTGTCTTCTGGAATTACTTTCATTTTTATTTTATCTATTACCTGTATGTTCGTACTGTTCACTTGTGTACAACCAAATTCGTTATAACCAATTACTTTATATTGAGTGCTCCGTAAAGGTTTCACTTTAACGGTTAGGCAGTTATTACAGATAATATTCTCTTGTTGGTCTTTCCAAACAAAATTAGTTGCTCCTGCGGCTTGCAGCTCTACAGTTTCTCCTGCACAAATTTTTTCGGGCCCGGCTACTTTAACTTGTGGAACCGGATGAATAGTAATTTGTTTTAGTGCAGAATCGTAACATTTATTGATGGTTGCAACGGTAAGTTTTACAGTGTACTTTCCTTGATCATAATATAGTATATGAACCGTACTATCTGTAAGTGTTTTTCCATTTCCTAAATTCCACAAACGCATGATCACTGAATCGATTGAAGAAATTTCCGACTTGAATTCCATTAAGCTATTTAAACAGGCTTCATTAATAGCGTTGATATTTACTTTGGGTAAATTGTAAATAGGCACATTGTAGGTGCCACTGACTGTATCGCTACATCCATATTTACCGGTTACAAGCAGCTCCGTTTTGTGCGTGCCGGTAAGATAAAAATTTGAACTTGCTGTTTTGGCGGTACTAATAATTTTAGAATCAGTTAGCCAGGTATAGTTTGCAATACCATGTGTAGCGGCAGAACTATCTGTAAATTGAAATAGGGTATTCCCACATTCAAATATCGTTTTAGTAGTAAAGCTTGCCTTCACATTTTCCATCACTATCGAATCGTGTATCGGCAATTGTATGCGGCAACCCGTATTACTAATAAGTGTTACTATTGGATAATAAATTCCCGGTTTTGTGTACTGATGGGTAATATTTTGTACACCTGTTTCGAGTGTGGTACCGTCGCCAAAATCCCAAGCGATACGATCGGTATATAAAACAGTAGGAGTAAATATTACTTTGAAATTATTATTACAATAGGTACCGGATTTGAAATTAACGGTTCCTTGAGGAGATCTTATGCTAATAAACGTACTGTCTGTAAATATGCACCCACCTTTAGTCTTAGCTTTCATCTTCACCCAATAATCTCCACCTTGGGTATATGTAAATAGCGTGCTATCTCCAAATATGGTGGAATCGGTTCCCATGCTCCAACTAACACTTGCAGCAGGCAAAGATTTACTAATCAATTTAACTGTAAAAGGCACGCAGAAACCATTAGTAGGATTGATAACTGCTTTACCCGGCTTTTCTCCAAGAATTTGGATTTTGATACTGTTACTATCTATACAAGTGAATCCGTTGGTAGTAATGCTGCTAAAGAGAATTGGGGTATACACTCCCGGAGTAGTAAAAATATATTTTGTTTTTGCACTGCTATCGATTATAGTATTGTTTAAAACCCATTTATAGTTAATAGATGAATCAATATTTGTACTTAGTAATACGGTATCACCAACGCAAATATTGTTAACTACAGCTTGAATAACGCTGTGAGGGATTTTATTTAAGCGAATAGTTTTTGTGATAACAGTATCTCCACAAACGTGTTTTGCACTATGTGTTATGCTATATATCCCGGATCTAGTATACGTATGCGTCAATGTTTGTGTAGGATTATTATTGATCGATCCATCTCCCCAATTCCAGAACTGAGCATTAGCCCCTGAAGTATTATTGGTAAAACTTGCGGTATAGGGGATGCCACAAATAGACGTATCTGCTAAATTGTTATTTATTTGTAAGCTATTTGCAATCGCATTAATATATTGGACGGCTGTATCTGTGCCGCAAATATTGGTAAGTATCAGCTTAGGCTGAAGTATGCTATTAGTATTTCCAAAATAAATATGTATAAAACTGCTATCATTAAGTAATAAAGAATCTTTTCCGGCTTCAAATAAAAATTTACGAGTAGATTCAGCGCCGAAGGTAGTTGGCAAAAACTTAACTTTTAAGGGTAAGCATAGATTTAGGGGTGTAGCTATAAGAGAAGCTATTGGTTTGGATCGAACGATAATTTTCTTACTTATTGAAATAGTATCACAAGCTGTAAAAGCTTTTAGGGTAATTGTATAAGTAGTGTCTTTACCGGATGATGACCCTGTAAAAGCGATTGCAGGCGGGTTTGCAGCATTGGAATGATTACCGTTACCAAAATCCCAATTATAACTATACAGGATACTATTTTGTGTGGTATTCGTTAGCGTAATTGATTTACCTGAACAAATTAAAGTATCACTTAGTGTAAATGATGGAGTTGGTTTTGCTAAGTATCTAATATTAATAGTATCTGCTGATGTAGCACAATACCCTTTTATATTCCAAGCAAATTTATAGTTACCCGGTACTAATCCTGATAAGCGGGTGGTGTTAAGGGTACTATCAGTAAAAGATATAGTAACCGGACCTAAAATTTGTTGCCAGAATCCAATGGCATGAATGGGGGTATTGGCATAGAGTGCAAAGTTTATGGTATTACAAATGATGCTATCATGTCCGGCACTGGCTTTATTGGAAAGTGGTAAAACAGTAATGGTGGTAGCGATGGTATTACTCTTGCAGCCTCCCAAAGAGACAGCGTAAATAGAATCGTAAATAGTGTACTGCTGAGATGTATTTATACTTGTGCTAATATTTCTTGTGCTTGAATCGGAAGCTATATATTGTTTACTATACCAGTAGAATTTACTGTTAGGGATAGTGCTATTCACTATTATTTGGGCGTTGGTACCTGCACAAACAGTATCGGTTACCTTGGTAAATGTTAGTATTGGTTTTTGAAAACCTATTATACTGAGCTGTAAACTATCTGTTCCACAACTATTACTGCTAACATAAGTAGGATAGAAGGTTTTATTGAAAGCCGATTGATAGGTATGATTGATGGAAGAAGTATGCTGCAAAAGGGCTGAGCCGCTATCTCCGAAATTTATTTTTTGTAAGGTAGAATCTGCTGTGCTTGCAAAATTAAAATTTGCATTAATGGGGAAGCAATTACTATCAGTTTGTACAGAAAACTTTATTGTTGGCTTAGACCTAACAGTAATTTTCTTGCTTATAGAAACGGTATCACAAGCTGTAAAAGCTTTTAGGGTAATTGTATAAGTAGTGTCTTTACCGGATGATGACCCTGTAAAAGCGATTGCAGGAGGGTTTGCAGCATTGGAATGATTACCGTTACTAAAATCCCAATTATAACTGTAGAGTGTACTATTTTGTGTGGTATTCGTTAGCGTAATTGAGTTGCCTGCACAAATAAGTGTATCGCTAATACTGAAAGAAGGTGTTGGCTTATTGATAAATGTAATACTAACCGTATCGGCGTTAGTTCCACAATATCCTGTAATGCGCCATTCAAAACTGTATAAGCCAGGAACTAAGTTTGAGATACTTGGCTGTGCCATTTGTGCATCACTAAAAGTTACTGTAGAAGGGCCTGAAATTTGTTTCCACGTTCCCGATCCATAGGTGGGTGAATTTGCATGGAGAAATAAGTTTGTACTACTGCAAATACTAGTATCTTTTCCTGCTTTGGCCAAAGAAGTAGCAGGCATAATGGTTATAATAGTATCTAGGATATTACTCGTACAGTTATTGTTTTTGGCAAACACACTGTATTTAATGCGTGCCGGGATATTGCCCGTATTGGTTATTACAGCCGAACGGGTACCGCTATATTCCGGGTTAATGATATTACCAATATTTCCTACTGTTCCTGCTAATAAGCTAGCATTCCAATAATAAGCACTTGTATTAACAGAACTTAATACACTTGCCTTGCCTATATTACCCGAGCAAATAGTATCTGTAACTGATAGGGTGGTTAATACTGGCGTGCTATCAATCGCAACAAAAAGAGATGCTGTATTTTTACAACCTTTGGAATCTGTTACTTTAATAATATAGGTACCTGTATCTTTTCTACTCACTTTTATTTTATTAGTATCGGCACTTAGCGATAAAAAATTATTTGGCCCCGTCCATTTGTAAGCGGCATATATTCCTGATCCGCCACTGGCATTTGCTTTTAGTTGTAAGGTGTTTCCGGTACATAGGGGTGCATTGGTAACAGGTTGGAGGAGTGGTAAACTATTTACCGTATAAAATACAGTATTGGATATAGCGCTACAATATTGGTTATAAATATTGGCAGCAGTAGGTGCCACTAATACACGATATAAGCCGCTATTAGCCGGCACCACATTATTAAAAAAATAAATACTGGTATCATTAGGAGTGGCTGTTAAATTATTCCAGGTTGTACCGCCATCCTTACTTTTTTGCCAGAGATAAGCCGGATTGGTATATGGGCTATTTATCAAAGTGGTTTGTAGTTTTCCGGAGTCGCCAACACATACATCTGCGTTTCCAGCCAGTGATACGGTAATTTGTGGTACGCAAGCTTCAAATAAAATATCATCCAATGCTACATCATTTCCGCAAGCAGGACCCCCTCCCCAATAGTCTACAATTTCTAATTTTAAAGAGGTAGTATTAGTAGGTAGTGAAAATTGGAATCCATATTTTTTCCAATTAGGCGGGCCATTTACAGGTGATAATGGTAAAGTATCGGTGGTATAGGTTGCCAATAAGTTATTTGCCGTGTCTTTTATATTAAAGGTAATTTTTGAGTACACTAAGCCACTTCCGCAAACTGATTTTGTTGTTATTGTATTTACATTTGCCAGCCAAGCTGTGAAGCTATAGCTGGAACCGGGGCATAAACCTGAAACATTCTGTTGTAAAAAAATCGATCTATTCCCTCCGGCATTTACCAAAAACATATTTCCATTTGGGTTACCCGTATGATCCCCTCCTTTTGTCCAGTCGGATTTACCTGCATTATCTACCCTGGGTGTTACAATATAGTTTCCATCTGTACCTACCCAGCCAAAATTGTAATTCGTGGACCCCGGAGGAGCGGTAGTTATAGCCGATGCATTTGCACCGGAACCAAAATCTTGTTTAAAAACGGGAACCAATGCTGTATTACTACAAAAACTACTACTCCCCTGCGCAATCAACCGCGTAGTTGCAACTGGTAAAATTATAAGTAGCAGTAAGGGGAGGCTGGTTCTCATAACTTGATTAGCGAAAAGCTTACACAAATTATAAAGGATTGTTAATGTAACTGTGCGCACTACACAAAAAAGGGTCAAATAAACAGGCTTCATCCGTTTTTTAACGGACAAAATGCAGTGCTTTTTGTTTTTCTTTGCGATTCATTCATATATCATGTGGTATTCAATAGGTAGGGTAATCATTAAAAATAGAGTTATTGTATTGCTGCTTCTGTTATTAGCAAACGGAATAATGGTATGGCAAGCATCTAAAGTTCAATTGAGTTATGATTTTACGAGGGCACTTCCAACAGATAATCCCAAGTATATTGAATATCAGCGTTTCTTAAAAGAGTTTGGAGCAGATGGTAATACCATTGTTATCGGAGTAGAAACGGATAGCTTTTACAGCTTACCTATTTTTAATGAGGTAAGTAAGTTGCATGATGCATTAAAAGAAGTGAAGGGAGTAACAGAAGTACTGAGTATCCCATTTAGTTATAATTTATGGAATGACACCGTTAATAAAAAACTGGTGCCACAAAAAATTTTTGATGCTCATTACCTCGATCAAAAAAAATTAGATAGTGCCAGATTAGTTTTTGAAAGCCTCCCTTTCTATCGAACACTTCTATATAATGCGCAAACAAAATCATATTTACTTGGAGTAAGTGTACAAAAAAAGGCTATCAATAGTAAATACCGTAGCACTTTAGTAGCTGATGTAGTAGCTAAGATAAAACAATTTGAAAAAGCTACTAACCTAAGTACAAGGGTAAGCGGCTTACCCTATATCAGAACTGTTGTTGGGGATCGGATTAAGTTAGAAATGAATTGGTTTTTAACTGCTTCATTAGTACTATCAGCTTTAACGTTATTATTATTTTTCAGATCTGCGAGTGCTATGATCATGAGTTTATTAGTTGTAGGTATGGGTGTGGTTTGGAGTTTAGCTACTATTGTGTTATTTGGATATAAGATCACTTTACTTACGGCATTGATACCCCCTTTAGTAGTAGTGATAGGTGTTCCAAACTGTATTTATTTTTTGAATAAATATCACACCGTATATCGTGAGAAAGGAAATAAAGAGGAGGCTTTAATTACAATGGTTGGTAGAATGGGTATCGTAACCCTATTTTGCAATATAGCCGCAGCCATCGGTTTTGCTGTATTTGCGCTTACCAAGAGTGATTTATTAAAAGAGTTTGGGATGGTGGCAGGTATTAATATTCTACTCTTATTTTTTATTTCCCTCTTATTTATTCCCGCTGTCCTCAGTTTTTTACCGGTACCTAAACCCAGGCATATTCGTTATTTAGATAATAAGTTATTAAAACGTTTATTAGGAAGGGTAGAGCGTATTGCATTAAGTCACCAAAAAACAGTGTATGCAGTTACTGCTATAATAACAATCATATCTATATTGGGTATTTTTAAAATAAAACGAGAGGGATTTATTGTAGATGATTTGCCCAAGTCGGATAAAATTTATACCGATTTAAAATGGTTTGAAAAGAATTTTGGTGGTGTGATGCCATTGGAAATAATAGTAGATACAAAAAAGAAAAATGGTCTTACCAGATCTCTTAAGCCCATAGCAGCTATCGATGCATTTTCCACTTATTTAGACGCAGATAGTGCTACGGCTCGTCCTTTATCTTTTGTAGAGGGGCTCAAATTTGCGAAGCAAGCCTATTTTGATGGTGATAGCATGAGTTATGCCATTCCGTATGAGGCGGATCTGGCTTTTATAGCGCCTTATCTCGCAACAGGAAATGGAGGGGGAACTAAGCAAACAGGTTTTGGAAAGCTCTTAAGTAATTTCATCGACAGTAATAAACAAAAAGCAAGGATTAGTGTGAATATGAAAGATATCGGTAGCCAAAAACTCCCCATTTTACTGGCTAAGTTTCAGAAAAAAGCGAATGAAATATTTGATAGCTCAAAGTATACCATCAGTTTTACGGGTAGCAGTGTAAGCTTTTTAGAAGGATCGTCTTTTATCATAGAAGGGCTAAAAGAGAGTGTTTTTTGGGCTTTTTTATTGATCAGTTTATGTATGTTATATCTTTTCAAATCAGTTCGGATTTTAGCCTGCTCTCTCATTCCTAATTTGGTACCCCTTGTTGTTACGGCAGGGGTAATGGGTTGGGTAGGTATTGCGCTGAAACCATCAACTGTATTGGTTTTCAGTGTAGCATTGGGAATTGTAATAGATGTTACCATTCGGTTTTTAGTAAATTATAAACAGGAGCTACCGGCGCATAAAGGCAATATCAGGGCTACACTGATTCAAACAGTGCAGCATACGGGTATTAGTATCATTTATACCTCATTGGTGTTAATAGCAGGATTTATTATATTCTGTGTCAGCGATTTCGGGGGTACCAAAGCCCTTGGATGGCTTACCTCTTTAACATTAGTAGTGGGTACTTTAACGAACCTAATATTACTTCCGGTATTGATAATCAATGTTTCACGCAAAAATTAAGGCTATTTCTAATGCGTTAATATCTTTTTTGTTTAATTTTTTTTTAATCTAAGCAGCATAGTTTTAACAATTACTGCCTATTTTTAGCATCTACTAAACTTAAAAATTAAACGCTCATGAGAAAACTAGCAGTTTTTTTGACGTTAGCTATGCTATTTATGGCTCAGCTTAACGGTCAAACTAACCGAACAGTTACTGGTAAAGTAGCTGATAAAATGAAGTTACAAATGAATTACGGGAAACTACAGCTTACAACGTTTGTATGTAATTTAATATAACTCATTGTCTTTATAAGGCGATTGGGATAATTACAAAATTATAAAATATGTTAATTTTTTTAATGTGTGTAATCTGATCCTTTCGTTAACTGTCGGAGAATCTTTTAAAAAAAATCTTTGACCCTACTTTAACAATTTATTAATTTATTGGTTATAATTGCAATCCAAACTTAAAAATTAACATTATGAGAAAACTCGCAATGCTTTTTTTCTGCTTGACTGTTTCCGTGTTATCCGTTTTCGGACAAACTCGTGTAATAAAAGGAACAGTACTAGATGCAGAAGGTAAGCCAGTTAGCGGTGCATCCGTTCTCGCTAAAGGCGCAAAATCGGGTGTAATAACCGGGAAAGATGGATCTTTCGCTTTACAGATTGCTGAATCTGTAAATGTAGTTGAAATTTCTTCACTTGGATTTGAGAAAAAAGAGGCCATCATCGGCGCTAACGGTATCGTTAATGTTTCTCTTGAGAAGAAATATGATCCTCTCGATGAAGTTATCGTTACAGGTTATCAAATAAAAAAGAAAAGAGATGACGCAGGTGCTATTTCTTCAGTAAGGGGAAAGGATATTGAAAACTTGCCAAACTTATCGGTTGATAAAGCTTTACAAGGTCAAGCTGCCGGGGTATTGGTTCAAGCAAGCAACGGTATCCCAGGTGGTGCCATCAACGTGAGGATTCGTGGTCAGGGATCTTATCTTGCCGGTAACGATCCATTGTACATAGTTGATGGGGTTCAATTTAATACTCGTCTTGATGGGGCCTATACACAAAATAATCCATTGGCTTTTTTAAACCCTGATGATATTGAGTCGATCGATGTATTAAAAGATGCGGCTACTGCTTCTATCTACGGATCAAATGCTTCGAACGGTGTTGTGTTAATCACTACCAAAAAAGGTAAATCGGGTAAAACAAAATTTAATGTTAATATTAATAACGGTATCTCGCAACCTTTGAAACTTTTTCAAATGGTTAATGCACAGGATTATTTCCGTTTAAGAGCTGAAGCCTATGGTAATGCTTTTAACTTACCTTGGGACAATTTGGCTGTATTGCAAACCGTATTAAATGAGTTACGAGTACCGCTAGGAAATATTACTACCGTTGATCAAGCAAAAGCTGCTGCAGCAGGTTTAGCTACTTATGATTGGCAGCGCGCTTCTTTCAGGAACGGAACATTAGGTACTTATGAAGTAAGCGCGTCAGGTGGTAACGAAAAAACTACTTTTCGTGTTTCCGGTAACGTTACAACTCAAGATGCCATAGTAACAAAGGCAGATTTTGCTCGTCAAGGTATAAAGCTCGATATCCAAAATAAAGCTACAGATAAATTAACCTTTGGTGGAAGTATTAGCTTAAGTACATTCCTCCAGAATAGCCCATTTGCTGTTAGTGGATCATTCTTAGGTAGTCCTGCTTTCTCGGCTTCAGGTATCATTCCAACTAATCCAATTTATAATCCTGACGGCAGTTATTATGGAATTCCTGGTGGCACTCCGGCAAACTTAGTTGGGGTATTGAACCAAAACATTGTAGCTGTAAACGATTTCAATAGTGGCTATCAAAGAACCAACCAAATAGTAGGTAACTTAAACGCCGATTATAAAATATTAAGTTGGTTAACTTTCCGCACACAAGTTGGTTTAGACTATCGTTTGGTTCAGGGTAAAATCGTAAGAGATGCTAGAACTCCCGATGGTTTTGGCGTAAAGGGTAATGTATTTGTTCAAAGTAACTGGAATACCAATATAAATACTTTTCAAACTCTGAACTTTAATAAAACTTTTGGCACTAAACATCAATTAGATGGTGTTGTAGGTTTAGAATATAGAAGAGAAAATAATGAAGCTATAAATGCTAATGGTAATACTTTCCCAACTTATCAATTCACTTTATTAAATAATGCAGCGAATCCTGTATCAGTGGGTGAATTTTTTACAGGGTTTAGACGTAATGGTGTTTTTGCTCGCGTCAACTACGGATACGAAGGTAAATATTTAATTTCTCTTACCGGTAGAAGAGATGGATCATCCAGATTTGGTGCGGATAATCGTTTTGGTAATTTCTTTGGTATTTTAGGTGCCTGGAATATTAACAAGGAGAGCTTTTTAGCTAATTCAAGAGTAATCTCTGCATTGAAACTTCGTGCTAGCTATGGTAGCACCGGTAATGACCAGATTGGTAATTTTGATGGTCTAGGTTTGTATAGCGGTGGGGGTATTTACAATGGCGGCTCAGGTATAGCGTACACACAGCTTGCAAATCCAAACTTGAAATGGGAAACAAATATCACTACAAACCTAGGACTTGATTTCGGGTTGTTTAACAATAGAATTACTGGCTCAGTAGAAGTATATTCAAAAGATACCAGAGATTTGTTACTTTCCCAGCCACTACAGTTAACTACTGGATTCGCGCGTATCACTACAAATATCGGAAAAGTAAATAATAGAGGTATTGAGGTTACTTTGGGTGCTGATATCTTCAAGGCTAGAAAACAAGGAGATTTTAATTGGAATACGCGTTTCACTTTTGCCTATAATAAAAACGAGGTTAAAGAATTGTACGGAGGTGTTAATATTTTACCGGGAGATAATTCCGTACAAGTTGGACAGCCACTTGGTGTTTTATATACACAACAATTTGCTGGTGTTAATCCTGCAACAGGAAGATCAATGTGGTACGATTCATCAGGTAATTTAACTTATCAGGTTACAGCGAAAGATCGCCGCATTATTGGACCGCAAAATTTACCTAAGTTTTCAGGTGGTTGGACAAACACAGTTTCTTTTAAAAATATCACCATACAATGGTTCTTCAACTATGAATATGGTAGATATGTTTCTGATGGACAAGTTAACTTCTTAACAGAAAATATCGGACGTATCAATGTATTGCAAACTGTATTTGATAATCGTTGGACTACCCCCGGACAAATTACTTTCTTTCCAAGATATAATGTAAATGGAACGGAGGCTAAATCTTCGGGATCGCAAACCGGAACACGTAACTTCTTTAAAGCAGATTATATACGCTTGAAAAATGTTTCTGTTTATTACGATTTCCCGCAAGAAGTAATCAAGAAAGCTAAATTGTCAAGTTTGCGTTTGTATATGCAGGGTACGAACTTATGGACAAAGAGCGATTGGTTTAGCTACGATGTAGAGTTTGTAGGAACTGCAACAGGTATTATTCCACAATCAACTAACTACACGTTTGGTGTTCAAGTTGGATTTTAAATCATAACAACTAAATAGAATACAATGAATTCATACATTTTTTTAAGAAATAAAGCAACCATACTTGCAGGTATTGTTTTATTTTTCGCGGCTTGCTCAAAACAGTTAGACGTAAGTCCCAAAATAGCAATTGACGCAAACGGAGCTTTAAGTTCTCGTGATGCAATTGAGGCATCTATCACTACTATAT
>CABHOW010000083.1 GCA_902168225.1 uncultured Flavihumibacter sp.
CTATTTTTTCATGTAAAATCAGATAGCATTAATATGATCAAATTTCATAAATCTCCGCATCTGTAAAAACAAAAAAAGTGCTTTTCTTAGGCAGGTTTTTTGTGTCCAAACCTGTAAATTCACTAAAAGCAGGTAATAATAACTGATTGCTGCTTAGCGCAAAGCAGGGTAGTCGAATATTTTTCACTGCAGAATTCAGTACAATTCCTGGGTGAATATGCCCGGTAATCTGGAATCCGGATCTGGCGACATCAAAATCATGAATAAAAGTAATATCATTCACTTCAAAGTATTCAGCTTTGTGATTAAAGCATAATTTTTCTTCCAGAGCTTTTGAAATCCGGTCGTGGTTTCCTTCAATCAGATAAAACTGTATATCAGGATATTGGTTTTTCCATGTGCAGAATTCATCTACATCAGAATTGTCTCCGGCATGAAGTAAATCCCCAACCACAACAAATTTTTCAGGCTGAAAATATTCAATCAGCGCCGATAATCTTTCCAGATCACTTTTCATAATATGATTGGCCAGTGCAATCCCATTTTTACGAAAATGTGCTGTTTTCCCAATGTGCAGATCGGAAAGTATCAATGCTTTATTTCGCTTTACGCAAACATCATGTTCAAAATGAACCGCAGGTTTACCATCTCTTGTTTTTACCGTCCACCCATCTTCGTCTGTATACACTTCTTTACTTCCCATATTGATCATGGGCTCTATAGCCAATACTAAATTTTCTTTAAGCTTCGGGCCTGTTCCCCTTTTACCGTAATTAGGCATTTGAGGATCTTCATGTAAACTTTTACCAATACCATGACCAACCAATTCTCTCACTACACCATAGCCATGCTTCATTTCGGTATGCTCCTGAATAGCATATGCGATATCCCCGATCCTGTTGTTTACGATCGCCTTTTCAATACCCTTATACAACGACTCTTTGGTTACTCTTACCAGATCTAAAACTGCTTGTGGTACTTCGCCGATAATAAAAGTATAGGCATGATCCCCATGCCAACGATTTAATATCAAACCCATATCGATCGAAACAATATCCCCTTCTTTCAATGGTACTTTATTTGGAAAACCATGTACTACTACATCATTCACGGAAGCGCAAATAGTATAGGGATATCCCCGATAGTTTAAAAAGGAAGGAATGGCATTATGATCTTTAATAAATGATGCACATAAAGCATCAATTTCCAAAGTAGTGATACCCGGCTTCAGCACTTTAGCCACTTCGGTAAGGGTTTTACTTACCAAGGTTGCTGATTCTTTCATTAATGCAATTTCTGCATCTGTTTTATAAATTATCATATTCCGTGTATAACTCATACTAAAAAGCAAACCCGCCCCGAAGAGCAGGTTTGCAAGTTCGTTAATATTTCCCTATTAAATGGTTGAGCTCGAAACCGTTTGGCGACCCTGAACTCTTCCACTCTTCATCAAACCATCGTATTGACGCATCAATAAATAGGTTTCGATCTGTTGTAAAGTATCTAAAATTACACCCACCATAATTAAAAGCGAAGTACCACCAAAGAAAGTACTAAAGCCTTGTGTTACATTTAAACGTTGTGCAAAGCCCGGTAAAATACCTACCAATGCCAAGAAAATAGCACCCGGCAATGTGATTCTATCCATGATAGCACCAATATAATCGGCCGTAGGCTGACCCGGTTTTACACCCGGAATAAAGCCATTATTACGTTTTAAATCTTCTGCAATTTGCTTCGGATTAAAGATTAAAGCGGTGTATAAGAAAGTAAACCCAATAACCATTACAGAATAGATAACCATATACCAAGCATTGCTATGATCGTTAAAGATCTTTACAATACCTTGTGCAGAATCTAAATTTGTGAATGATGCCAATGTAGGTAAGAACATGATGGCCTGTGCAAAGATGATTGGCATTACACCGGCACTATTTACTTTTACCGGTAGAAACTGACGTGCACCACCGAACTGTCGATTACCAATGATTTGTTTTGCGTAGTTAACAGGTATTTTTCTTACACCTTGTACCAACACAATCAATCCCATAATAATAGCAACGAGAATAGCTATCTCCACTAAAAATATCAATAATCCACCGCCACCACTAACTCCTTTTGCTCCAAATTCTTGTATTAATGATTGTGGTAAACGAGCCAGGATACCAACCATGATAATGATGGAAGTACCATTACCTAATCCTTTATCTTGAATACGCTCTCCTAACCACATTACAAATAGCGTACCTGCAGTAAGTGTTACTACGGTTGAAAACCAGAAATAAGGTTTGTAAGCAGGGAGAATAGCTTCTGCATAACCGGGGCTGTTAAGATAGGCAACATAAGCACCCGCTTGGAAAGCGGTTACAATAACAGTAAGGTAACGCGTCCACTGATTAATTTTCTTTCTTCCACTCTCTCCTTCTTTTTGTACTTTTTGTAATTGAGGAACAAGGATCGTCATCAATTGCATAAAGATAGAAGCAGAAATATAAGGCATGATACCTAAGGCAAGAACAGATGCTTGTGAGAAAGCACCACCGGCAAACATATCAAAGATACCTAGTAAGCCGTTGCTTTTTGCTGCATGTTGTGCAGCTTCAATTTTATTAGGATCAATACCGGGGAGCGTAATTTGGGTACCTAATCTGTAAGTAAGTACCAAAGCAAGCGTTACGATAATTTTATTACGTAATTCTTCGATCGCCCAGATATTCTTTAAAGTTTCAACTAATTTTTTCACTTCACTAATTTGATGGCATTAAAACTATAAACCAAAAAAGACGCATCGTTGATGCGTCTGGCAAATTACGTTAAAATTATGGTAGAATTTCAACTGATCCGCCGGCGGCTTCGATCGCTGTTTTAGCTTTCTCGCTTATGGCGTTGATTTTGAAATTCAACTTCGTTTTTAATTCTCCGTTTGCCAACACTTTTACAAGATCGGTACGGTTAATTAATCCGTTAATATATAAGTTCTCAGCGCTAATTTCAGTAAATCCGTATTTTTCTACGAGTTGATCGAGCTGACCAAGATTGAATACTTTATAAGAAACGCGGTTATTATTCTTAAATCCACGCTTAGGGATACGGCGCTGAATGGGCATCTGACCACCTTCATGAGCCATTTTGCTCTTATAACCTGCGCGGCTTTGTCCACCTTTATTACCTTTTGTAGAAGTACCACCTTTACCGGATGCTTCCCCTCTACCTAATCTTTTCTCTTTTTTTACAGAACCTGCTGCAGGTTTTAAATTGTGTAGTTTCATGTTTCTGATTTTGAACTTACGGGGTATCACCCCTCGCTATTTATAATTTAGAATTATGAATTATAAATTAAGAATTAAGAATGAGTAACTATAAATTCATAATTCTTAATTCATAATTCATTAAGCAACCTCTTCCACCTTTACTAAATGGCTAACTTTATTAACCATTCCAAGGATTTGAGGAGTAGCTTCCACTTCTTTGGAAGCATGCAATTTCTTCAAACCTAATGCAATCAATGTTTGTTTTTGACGCTCAGATCTGTCGATTCCACTTTTGATCTGTGTTATTCTAATCTTTTTCATAATTATCCGTTGAATACCTTGGTTAATTTCAAATTGCGGTTCTTGGCAACCTGTACCGGTTCTCTTAATAAGCTTAACGCTTTGATGGTAGCTTTAACCACATTGTGAGGGTTTGCAGAACCCAAACTTTTTGCAAGTACGTCGGTAATACCTGCACTCTCTAGTACAGCACGCATACTACCCCCCGCAATTACACCGGCTCCATGAGCTGCAGGCTTAATTAATACTTTAGCAGCACCTTCTTTACACCACTGTTCGTGTGGAATAGTTCCGTGCATCACAGGTACTTTCACTAAATTCTTTTTAGCATCTTCGATACCTTTAGAAATAGCTTCCTGTACTTCTTTTGCTTTACCTAAGCCTTGGCCAACTACACCATTTTCATTACCTACCACAACAAGGGCAGAGAAACTGAATGTACGACCACCTTTTGTGGTTTTCACCACACGGTTAATGGCAACTACTTTATCTTTCAATTCGATGTCGCCACCGGCTTTTACTTTATTTACGCTTACTTTAGACATTTATCTAACGATTAATTGATGTTAGCAAATTAAAATTGAAGTCCACCTTCTCTTGCTCCGTCTGCAACAGACTTCACACGACCATGATATAAATTTCCACCTCTATCGAACACACAAAGTTCTATACCTAATGCTTTTGCTTTTGCAGCAACGGCATTACCCACCAATTTCGCTTTCTCTATTTTTGTTCCTTTTTGTGCAGCGATATCGTTATCCAAAGAAGATGCAGATGCCAATGTTGCGCCGTTTACATCATCAATCAACTGAACATAAATTTCAGCGTTGCTTCTAAAAACAGCCAAACGTGGCTTTACGGCAGTACCTTGCACCTTCTTACGGATGCGGTATCTGATTTTCTGCCTTTGTACTAGTTTGCTCATTGTATTGTATTTGAAACCACCGATTCGGCCGGCAGTTGTTAATTTAATTATTTACCTGCTGCTTTACCTGCTTTTCTTCTTAATACTTCACCTGCGTATTTCACACCTTTTCCTTTGTATGGTTCAGGCTTACGTAAGCTTCTCAGTTTAGCAGCTACTTGTCCTAATAATTGCTTATCAATACCCTCTAAGAAAATTTTTGGGTTTTGTCCTTTTTCAGTAGTGGTATTAACACTTAATTCTTTAGGCACTTCAAAAATGATATTGTGAGAATAACCTAAAGACAAATCCAAAGTATTACCCGTATTAGCAGCTTTATAACCTACCCCTACTAATTCCAATTCTTTCTTATAACCTGCGGTAACTCCTTTTACTAAATTAGCCAGCAATGCACGATATAAACCATGCATAGCGCGGTGACGAATTTGATCTGTAGGGCGACCTAAAATAATTTCAGTTTCTGTTATTTCTACTTTGATATCTCTATCAATAGCTTGTTTCAATTCACCCTTAGGGCCTTTTACGGTTACCGTATTATCTGCAGAAACAGTTACTGTTACACCTTTTGGTAATGCTACCGGTTTTTTTCCAATACGAGACATAGTCGGTTTTTTTTATTTATTCTAATATGGTTCGTGTTCAGCCACGACTAAGAGGCTTAATTGTCGAACCTGAATGATTACGAAATATAGCAAAGCACTTCCCCACCTACATTCTCTGCCTTTGCTTGTTTATCTGTCAATACTCCTTTTGATGTACTCAAAATAGCCACACCTAATCCGTTGATCACACGTTTGATATCAGCAGGTTTTGCGTACTGACGTAAACCGGGACGGCTCACTCTTTCCAAAGAACGGATAGCAGGTTGTTTGGTAGAAGGATCGTACTTTAAGGCGATCTTGATCAAACCTTGTTTGTTATCGTCTTCGAATTTGTATTTCAAGATATATCCTTGATCGTACAAAATCTCAGTCATACGCTTTTTTAGGTTAGAAGCAGGTATTTCCACCAAGCGATGACCCGCTAATTGTGCATTACGGATTCTGGTTAAGAAGTCTGCTATAGGATCAGTTACCATATTGTTTTTATTAATGCTGTTCTAAATCTTGTTTCAGGGTCGGTATTACCAACTCGCTTTTTTTACTCCGGGTATTTGGCCATTCAATGCCATATCACGGAAAATCACTCTCGACAAACCAAAGTAGCGCATATAGCCTTTTGGTCGGCCGGTGAGCTGACAACGGTTTTTCAATCTTACAGGAGAAGCGTTTTTAGGCAGTGCGTCTAACGCTGCGTAATCACCTGCTGCTTTTAAAGCGGCACGTTTTTCTGCGTACTGCGCAACCATTTTCTCACGCTTTCTTTGTCTGGCTTTTATTGATTCTTTTGCCATAGTGTTGTTGATTCGTTTTTATTAATCTTTCTTGGTTCCTTTAAACGGCATACCTAATTCTTTAAGCAATTCATATGCTTCTTCATTAGTATTTGCTGTTGTTACAAATGTGATATCTAATCCGGTGATTTTATTCACTTTATCGATATCGATTTCAGGGAAGATGATTTGTTCGGTAACACCCAAAGTGTAATTACCTCTTCCGTCGAAAGCTTTATCACTGATACCTTTGAAATCACGCACACGTGGTAAGGCAACAGATACGAGCCTGTCGAGGAATTCATACATTTTCTCACCACGTAAAGTAACGCGTGCACCAATGGGCATTCCTTTACGTAGTTTGAAGTTTGAAATATCTTTTTTAGACATGGTTGGAACTGCTTTCTGACCGGTGATCATGTTCAGTTCATCCACAGCGATGTCTACCAATTTTTTATCGGTAACAGCACCGTTTACACCACGGTTAATACAAATTTTTTCGAGCTTAGGAGCTTGCATTACAGTTTTATAAGCAAACTTCTTCATCAACGCAGGTACAACATCCTTGTTATACTTCGTTGCTAATCTTGGTATATATTTTTCAGTACTCATTATTTGATTACCTCCCCAGATTTTTTAGATACACGAATTAATTTTCCGTTTTCACGGGTGCGCTTTACTTTAGTAGGCTCACTTTTTTTAGCGTCCCAAAGCATTACATTGCTGATATTGATCGGCGCTTCCACTTTCACAATACCACCTTTGGTATTCTGTGCAGAAGGTTTTGTATGCTTCGTTACGATGTTTACGCCCTCCACAACTACACGACTTTTATCTATAATTACTTCCAACACTTTGCGGGGCTTTTTCAAATCCTTATCATCACCGGCAATTACCACAACGGTATCTCCTTTCTTGATGCTGAATTTGGCTTTAAATCTTGTGCTCATTTTATATTAGCTTTTAGCTTTTTTATAATACTTCTGGTGCAAGAGAAATGATCTTCATATATCCTTTATCACGCAACTCTCTTGCTACCGGTCCGAAAATACGTGTACCACGAGGCTCATCGGCATTGTTCAAGAGTACTACCGCGTTATCGTCGAAACGGATATAAGAACCGTCTTTTCTACGTAACTTATTGGTGGTACGTACAATTACCGCTTTAGAAACAGTACCTTTTTTAACACCACCCGCAGGGATAGCGTCTTTTACTGTTACTACGATTTTATCTCCGATTTTAGCATAATCCTGTCCGCTGTTTCCCAGTACTTTTATACAAAGCACTTCTTTCGCTCCACTATTATCAGCTACATTTAATCTGCTTTCTTGCTGAATCATTTTATTTAATTTGAGATGTTAAATTTATTTCGCCTTTTCCACGATCTCTACCAGTCTCCAACGCTTCGTTTTACTAAGCGGACGAGTTTCCATGATCTTTACTACATCCCCGATCGTGCACTCTCCTTTCTCATCATGAGCATGGAACTTCGTGGTTTTCTTTACGAATTTTCCATAGATAGGGTGTTTTACTTTTCTTTCTACAGCAACAGTGATGGTTTTATCCATTTTATCGCTGGTAACGATCCCTGTTCTGGTTTTACGCAAATTTCTTTCAGCCATTGTGTTTAATTTATGGTTTATATACCCATTTCTTTTTTCTTCAACTCGGTTTGAAGGCGGGCAATATCCCGACGCAAACCACGAATGCTCATTGGATTTTCAAGCGGTGAAATCGTATGGGCGAATTCCAACTTCTTCAAACGAAGTTGATCTTCCTGGATTTTCGCTTGCAAATCAGTAACCGTTAAGTCTTTGAGGTTCCTGTTGAATTCGTATGTTTTTTTATTAGCCATTATACTATCTTTTATGGTTATGCTTGCAAATCCCTTCTAATAACGAATTTGGTAGCGATAGGTAATTTCTGTGCAGCCAATCCCATTGCTTCTTTGGCAACCGCTTCTGTAACACCATCACATTCGAAGATGATACGTCCTGGTTCCACAACGGCAGCCCAAAACTCAGGGTTACCTTTACCTTTACCCATTCTCACTTCAGCCGGTTTACGCGTGATGATCTTATCAGGGAATATGCGAATCCACACATTACCTTCTCTTTTCATCGCACGCGTCATAGCCTGACGAGCAGATTCTATTTGACGGTTCGTTAACCAAATAGGCTCTAATGCTTTTAAGGCGTATGAACCAAATGATATAGCAGTACCACGCTTAGCCACTTCGCGAATGCGTCCTTTCTGCTGTTTTCTATGTTTACTTCTTTTAGGCTGTAACATCTTTTAAATTTTGTTCCGTTTATTAATTTCTACCTCTACCGCCACCTCTTCTGTCATCTCTTCTATCACCACCTCTTCTATCATCACCACCTGAACGCTCTCTACGTTCGCTCATATCATTTTTACCACCAACAAAGTTGGGATTGAGTTCACGTTTACCAAGTACTTCACCCTTACAGATCCATACTTTAATACCGATTTTTCCATATACCGTTTGTGCAAATACATTGGCATAATCGATATCCATACGGAAAGTGTGCAATGGCGTACGGCCTTGTTTGAACTCTTCGCTACGGGCAATTTCAGCACCACCTAAACGACCACTTAATTTCACTTTGATACCCTCTGCACCCATACGTAAAGTAGAGGCGATGGCCATTTTAGTGGCACGTTTAAAGTTGATACGGTTTTCAATTTGGCGAGCAATCGTATCTCCTACAATCGTTGCATCCAACTCTGGTCTGCGGATCTCGAGGATATTGATTTGAACATCTTCTTTACCGGTTAATTTTTTCAGCTCTTCTTTGATACGATCTACTTCATTACCACCTTTACCGATAATGATACCGGGCTTAGAAGTATGAATAGTAACGATCAATTTACCAAGTGTGCGTTCGATAACAATTTTAGCGATACCGCCTTTGCTGATACGTGCACTTAAGTAAGTACGGATCTTATGATCTTCGATCAATTTAGATGCGTAGTCTTTTTTGCTGCCGTACCAGTTACTGTCCCATCCACGGATGATGCCTAACCTGTTACCAATTGGATTTGCTTTCTGACCCATATTATGGTTTTACGAATTTTTTGAATCTACAATTATAGTTACGTGGTTGCTGCGTTTACGTACACGGTACCCGCGGCCTTGTGGAGCCGGGCGCATACGTTTTAAAACACGACCTCCATCTACAAAAACGGTTTTCACCACCAGGCTGCTATCGGCAGCGCTTGTACCATTATTTTTTTGCTCCCAATTGCTGATAGCACTCTTAAGGAGTTTAGCCAATGGCGTGGCATTGTGTTGTGGATGGTGTTCAAGAATGGCTAGTGCCTTTTCTACTTCCATACCACGGATCACATCGGCAAGCAAACGCATCTTGCGCGGTCCTGTTGGATAATTGTTCAGTTTTGCTACTGCTTCCATTTTTTATTTGTTTCTGGCCAGATTATTTTTCATCGCTATTTACTATGAACTATAACCTATCGCCTAATTATTATTTCTTAGTTCCTGCGTGTCCTCTAAAATTTCTGGTTGGAGCAAACTCACCAAGTTTGTGACCCACCATAAATTCGGTTACATAAACCGGAATGAATTTGTTACCATTATGTACTGCAAAAGTATGGCCTACGAAATCAGGCGTAATGGTGCTTCTGCGGCTCCAAGTTTTGATAACATTCTTCTTCGTTTTACCATCATTGATGGCAACCACTTTACCTTCTAGGTTAGCGTCTACGTAAGGACCTTTTTTTATCGAACGACCCATATTGTTTTATTTATTGGTCTGAATTAGTTTATTGTTTGATTAGCTTATTTGGCTAATTTTTTTCCATCTCTGCGTTGAATAATCAGTTTATCGCTGCCTTTTCCTTTGGTACGTGTTTTCTCTCCTTTAGCGTACTTACCGGTTCTGCTGCGTGGGTGACCACCTGAAGCTTTACCTTCACCACCACCCATTGGGTGATCTACCGGGTTCATCGCAACACCACGTACACGCGGACGAATACCTTTCCAACGATTCTTACCTGCTTTACCCGCAGTTTCCAAATTATGATCGCTATTAGAAACTACCCCAACCGTTGCATAGCAGTTGATCAATACTTTTCTTAATTCGCCTGAAGGCATTTTTAATACTGCGTATTTTTCTTCTTTGTTCGCTAATTGAGCAGAAGATCCTGCGCTACGAACCAATTTACCACCCTGACCAGGCTGTAATTCTATATTGTGAATCATTGTACCTAAAGGCATATTCTTCATCAATAAAGCATTTCCGATCTCGGGAGCTACTTCATCACCTGCAATAACTGTTTGCCCAACCTGAATACCTTGTGGAGCAATAATATAACGCTTCTCTCCATCTGCATACTGTAGTAGTGCAATGAATGCAGTACGATTCGGATCATACTCAACAGATACTACGGTAGCTGTGATATCACGCTTATTTCTTTTAAAATCAATAATGCGATAATGCTGCTTGCTACCACCGCCCATATAACGCATTGCACGACGACCCTGTGAGTTACGTCCGGCTGTTTTCTTCTGTGGCTCTAATAAACTTTTTTCAGGTTTATCAGTGGTAATTTCAGCATAGGCATTTCCAATTCTCCAGCGGGTGCCGGCGGTCATTGGTTTGTATTTTTTTAGTGCCATGTTGTGTTCTTTTTTTCTACGGAATTTTCAGCTCCGCTACTATAATTAAATGTTTGCGTATAAATCGATTGTTTCTCCTTCGGCTACGGTTACGAAAGCTTTCTTGTAAGCTGATTTCATACCCTGAATAAAACCTGCCTTTGTATAGCGAGCTTTATTTTTACCCGGAGCTACTGCAGTATTTACATCAATAACGTTTACGCCATAAAATGATTCTACTGCTTTTTTGATCTCTAGTTTATTAGCCTTACGATTTACTTTGAAAGCATATCTTCTCAACTTCTCTTGCTGCGCATTTGCTTTCTCGGTTAAGATTGGCTTTATTAAAACTTCTGATTGTCTCATTGCTTGATGATTGAAACGTTATTGAATTAAGCTGCCGCTTCTTCTTCTGTGAAAATTTTTGCTGTATTCTCAGTGATCACTAACACATCTGCATTCATGATCTCGTAAGTATTGATGTCGGCCAACAAAGTGCTGGCAACATTTGGTACGTTACGTGTGCTGAGATATACATTGTCATTATATTCAGGTAAAACAATAAGTGCTTTTTTATCGGCTACTTTTAATTTACCCATGATATCTACCAACTGTTTGGTTTTAGGCGCTTCTAAGTTGATATCTTCTACCACTACAATAGCGCTTTCTTTTGCTTTATAGCTCAGTGCAGAGATCTTCGCCAAATCCTTCACTTTACGGTTCAATTTGAAATCGTAAGCATGTGGCTTTGGTCCGAAAATAGTACCACCACCCTTATATAAGGGGTTACGGATATTACCTTTACGAGAACCACCAGTACCTTTTTGCTTATGGAGCTTACGGCTTGCACCCTGCACTTCAGCACGGGTTTTAACCTTGTGCGTACCCGAGCGGCGAGCAGCCAAATATTGTTTAACAGCCAAGTATATTACATGGTCGTTTGGTTCAATACCGAAAACCTCTTGTGGTAATTCTACCGTTCTACCGGTTTTCTCACCTTTTATATTTAAAACATCTACTTGCATGATTGTAAATTAAATGTGATTACTTCTGGATTAAAACAATAGAACCGTTATGACCTGGTACAGAACCACTCACGAGGATGTAATTCTTCTCAGCAAATATTTTAACCACTTTCAAACCTTTCAATTTTACGCGATCGCCACCCATTCGACCGGCCATTCTCATTCCTTTAAATACTCTTGAAGGATAAGAAGACCCACCGATTGAACCCGGAGCGCGCTGACGGTCGTGCTGACCATGCGATCCTTCACCCACACCGGAGAAACCATGACGTTTTACAACACCCTGGAAACCCTTACCCTTAGTGGTACCAACAACTTCAACACTTTCTCCTTCAGAGAAAATATCTACCGTTACAGTTTCACCTAAATTCTTTTCAATGGAATAATTACGAAACTCCTTAACAAATTTCTTAGGAGCAGTTTGTGCTTTTGAGAAGTGATTCAGTTCAGCTTTATTAGCATGCTTTTCTTTCTTGTCGCCCAAAGCAAGCTGAACAGCAGTGTAACCATCGGTTTCCTGCGTTTTAATTTGCGTTACGGTATTCGGACTAGCTTCGATGATAGTACAAGCTGTTTGCTTGCCATCTGCCGAGAAGATGCTAGTCATCCCGATTTTTTTTCCAATAATACCTTTCATCGTTTTGCGGTTTATGCCCCGCAAGGTTATGAGGACATCCCACCGATGAAGCGGGATTCAATCCTTGTTTCTGCCGACCTTTTCCGTTGTTTTTCCCGCTATTGCGGGAAAGAGGAAGTACCGGAAGCAAACAAACCTCGAAGGGCCTGTTTATATGTAACTCCGCTTTTCAGCGGAAATATTTGTTTACTACTCAGAGCTGTTTTTTCCCGAATATTCGGAATTGACAGATGAAAAATGATAAGAACTATCAGGCTTTGATCTCAACCTCCACACCGGAAGGAAGATCTAATTTACTCAACGCATCTACCGTTCTGGAAGAAGAAGTGTAAATATCCATTAAACGCTTATGTGTAGCGAGTTGGAACTGTTCACGACTCTTCTTGTTTACGTGTGGTGAACGTAATACAGTGAAAATTTTCTTATGCGTAGGCAAAGGAATAGGACCTGTTACTACTGCACCTGTACTGCGCACCGTTTTAACGATCTTCTCAGCTGATTTATCAACCAGGTTATGATCGTAAGACTGTAATTTAATTCTGATTCGTTGAGACATAGCCTAAACCCAATTTTTACGTTGGGGTTGCAAAGGTAGGTAGCTGTAGCGTAACAGACAAGTTTTTTAGAAGCTATTTTAACTAATTGTGGATTTATTTTCAAAAAAAGAGATAAAAAATTATATTTAATATCGGTTACTATATCTAATTTTGAATCCGATATTAATTTTATGTGGCAACTTCCGGCATACGATATAGCAAGGCTTTCTCCTTTTATTCAACGAATAGCCGAAAAGAAACAAGCTTTAGATGCGCTAAGGCCACTTCCAGCTAGCGTACTTTCTCGTATTGAGGAAACGATTGCTGTAGAATGGACTTACCATAGCAATGCTATTGAGGGCAATACGATTACCCATAATGAAACCAAATTAGTTGTTGAACTCGGGATCACCGTCGGAGGAAAATCCTTACGGGAACATCTTGAGATACATAATCATCAAAAAGCTATTCAATATGTATATGGCTTAATTAGCCAAAAAAGCAGTTTACGGGCTATAGATATCCTGAAGCTGCACGAAATTGTAATGCGCAGTATAGATGATGATTTTGCGGGAAGAATAAGAAATGCCGGGGTTCGTATAAGCGGTGCTAATTTTATACCTCCGGCAGCTTATAAAGCCTCTATACTACTAGATGAATTAGTGGCTATTTCCCAAACCGAATTTAGCAACAGCCACCCTATTCTATTTGCTGCCTGGTTTCACCATCGCTTTGTATGGATACATCCTTTCTTTGATGGCAATGGCAGAACAGTAAGGCTGCTCATGAATCTATTACTTATGCGAGCAGGCTACCCACCCGCTATTATTCTAAAGAATGATCGTAAAAAATATTACGATGCACTGAATGCGGCCAATAATGATAAGTATAATAAGTTGTACTTACTAATATTACAAGCAGTGGAAAGAAGTTTGAATATTTACCTCCAGGGTGCTCCGGGTTATGCCATAGATGAGGAGTATCAGGTCATTTCCAACTTAGTAGAGGAAACACAAATGCCTTACAGTGCAGAATATGTAAGCCTTTTAGCCAGGCAAGGTAAAATAGATGCCTATAAAGAAGGCAGAAACTGGCTTACTACAAAATCTGCCGTTGAGCATTATATGGAGTTAAGAAGAAGGAAAAGAAAGATGTAAGGGGGAGGGTTGAGATTTTATAAGTTATGGGTTCATTTTCCTAAATGAAAAATGCGAGACAGGTTAAAGCCAAATCTGATATCACCTTTCAAAAAAGAATATGTTGTTTGAGTAAGGTAGGCTCTTTCATTCATGCCAACTGCATTTGAAAAATGAAGTTGAAAAACATGCCCTCCGGTTTCTATATCTAATCCTACTGATAGCGGGTCTTTTGCATCAGTGGCAATCCCACTCAGCGGATGATGATAATCGATCGTGAAAGCACAGCGTTTATTGAATTTATATCTCGCCCCTCCCCCTAACGCAAAAATTGTTTGCGACTCACCTGGGTTTTCAATCATTCCTTTTTGTAATAAAATGGGACTTAACTGTAAGGAGAAATTCCTATTGAATTTCCTGCCTGCAATAACTTGCACGTAATACGCCGATCTATCGGAGAACCCCGGTTTTACTGTGGCAAAGGATTCTTCAGTCCAAACCGAAGCTCCTGCCACAAGCAAAACCGTCAGGGGATTATTTATTCGTCCGGTACTCTGTTGTATCAAACGTGTTTTTATAAATCCGTCGATCTCTTTTCTAAAAGTGCTTCTTCCAATTCCAACCATCAAATTATTGCCAACACCGTAGTCGAATCCCAAACGCATACTGGCAATATCCAATCCATAGAATTGATTAATACCGAGATTAACTCTTTCAAACCGATGCAGTATTCTAACATCCAGATTATGTTTACCTAACATCTCCAGAGAGTGGGCATTTATAACCCTTGTTGATTTAAAGGCACCGGTAATTTTTTCTGTTCTATTAGGATCTTTTTCAAGGTTAGCCAATAAAGAATCCTGACTTAACAATGGCAAAGAGAAAAGTATAAAAACTGAAATAGATCCTATTATTCTCATATTATGATATTTTCTTAAGGGCATTAATTTGAATATTCACTTTGATGTCTTTAGCTATTTTACTATTTAGTATAGTAGGTATTTGAATATTATAGTCTAACGGCTGAATTATAAAACTTGCTTGGGCGGATAATCCCTCTGCTTTTACAGTAAATTGTATTTCTGCTTGTACGGGTCGGGTTATCCCATGTAAAGTAAGATTACCCGTAACTATTTCTTTCACAGACCCTTCTTTTAAAAAAAGGCTTGTATTATGTTTATCTAAATTTCCTTTAAAAACAGCACGAGGAAATTTATCACTCTCCATATAATTTTCATTAAAATGCTCTTGCATTACAGCATTTTTAAACTTAAAATCTTTGATAAGCAAAGAAAACTCAACCTGACCATTTGCTATATCAACAATGGCAACACCGCTATACAAATGAGCTTCAATATTTTCGAGCGGAGTTTCTGAGTAAAATGACACTCCCGCTTCCCTTGTGAAAAAACGGTTTTGCTGAGCATGCGCAAAAACTGAGATGCATAGCAGCAAACCTACAAGACTTATTTTCATTGTACACTTAATTTGTGATCAATCCACCGGCACTGATCCAATCTGTGATCTTTGCTTTTTCAGCAGCAGTTAGCATCGGGCCTCCCTTAGGCATAGATCCTTCATCAACTGCACGAACCTTAATTCTATTTTGTAGTGCTACAATATTACATGGGTCAGAATAGCTAACTCCCCCACTCGCCGAGCTTGAATTGTGACAGCTAATGCATCTCAATTCAATTAAAGCCTTTACTTCTAAAAATTTAGGACCAGGCGTTCCGGTACAAGTGGGCGTAGGCGTGGGTGTGGGTGTCGGAGTTGGTGTAGGCGTAGGTGTAGGTGTACTGCCTGTAGCAGTTCCATCGCCTCCCTTACTGCAAGATTGTAAATAAGTAGCCCCTGTTAGGATACATAAGATAAATACAATGAGTGTTCGCTTCCTTAACATATAATCAGTTTTATGTGAAATCGTAAATACCGATGAAAAGGTTGCCTGCTTAAAAATTATTTTCTAAAAATTATGCCGGTCCAAATTCCGGAAGAAAACAGATTTACTTTACCCTCCCCAATACCTTTTAACGGCATTTGCATATAGGGTTCGGCAAAAAAGAATAGTCGCTTATTCAATTTATGTGCATAGCCTATAGAAAACCCGGTTATTGAAAATGGATGTTGATTACCTTCAAATTCTTTTTCGTATGAATAATTTGATCCGTTCCTTAGATAATTATAATTATAGTTTTCTTGCTTCATAAAATAAGTAGATAGTCCGGCAGTAGCGTAGAAAAATGTCTTCGATTTCTGGCTTATAATAAATCTAACCGAAACGGGAACCTCATATACTAAACAATTTGCATTGACCGATGTAAGTTGAAGCATACTTAAATAACTCCCAGGTTTTACATAATATTGGCTGGGATCTGCATCATATACTTTTCTACTCACGTAGAAGCCCGATTGCAAGGATAATTTGCGATTGATTTGATAGCCTATACCTAAACCAAAAGCAAACTCCGTTTTACCTTCTCCTGTAAAAGACGCTGATCCGCGAGTTATACCGGTTGCTAAACTGAAGTAGAATTTATTATTATGCTTTGGAGTTAACTCTTTTTTTACATTATTACTATCTGTTTTTACAGTGCTATCAGGGAGTGGTGGAGAGCTTATTTTTTGAGGCTGGGTATTACTTAAAGTATCTAGCTTTGCTTCAACCTCCACTGTAGTAGGGCTGTTTGCAACTGTTTGTTGTGAAGCTACTATTGTATCAATGGTATCAGCCGTATTCGGCATCTTTTCAACTGTTACTACCTGATTTGCCTTATTATTAGGCTTATTTTTCAACCTTCTACCTTGTGCATAGGTATTATTCGATGAATTGTAAATAGTTGGTTTTGGGGTTGACTGATCAGCAGTTATTGAAGGGGAGGAAATGATTTTTTGTTCCTTAGCAGCTAAGCTGCGGGTATTGTTATGGAGTAATGTTGCCTCCTTTTTGTCTGATTTATCCGAAGTAAATAAAAAAAAGTAAAGGGTGCTTAACCCTAATAAACCTACAATGGGTAACCACCAAAAAATTACAATACGTCTTTTTCGTTCCTCTTCATCCAGCATTTTTTCCATGGCCTCCCAGGCATTCGGATTAAATGCGGGTGCTACATTTTCAGCAGCCTCCTTAATTTTATTTTCAATATGTTCAACTGACTCTTTGTTCATGTTGCATCCGTTCTTCTTGAAATAATTTTTGAATACTGGCTCTTGCTTTGGCCAGATTTGATTTTGATGTTCCTACAGAGATATTAAGTTTTTTTGCTATTTCCTCATGCTTGAATCCGTCTATAACAAATAGGTTGAATACCGTTCGGTAGCCAGGCGAAAGTTTTTGAATTTTCTCGATAATCTCGTTGTACGACATTCTATCTATTATATTTTCGGTATAGTTCTCTTGTTGATATGTTTCGTTCGTAAACTCAACATGTAAATCATATTTCTTATTTCTGCGATAATGGTCGATCGCCGTATAAATCATAATTTTTTTTATCCATGCTTTCAAGGAAACTTCCACATCTTCAGTAACTGGCGTAAAGGCACCTATTTCTTTGAACACTTTCAAAAACCCATCATTCACAATTTCGCTTGCGTCTGCATCATTGTGGGCATATCGCAAACATACGCCCATGGCAAAGCCATATAGCAGCTCATAGCATTGCTTCTGGCTCCCTCTCCGATGTTGCATACATCCCTCAATGATATCCCCCCAGCGATCCTGAATAGGTTGAATTTATTAATTGTTCCTTATGAATATCGTAAAAAAACAGAAAAAGGTTGCCAATGGTAATAATAATAATATAATAAAGCCCCGGTAAGATACCGAGGCTTTACTTTATTTAGTTTGACTGTATTATTCTTCAACTTTTACCTTACCCTTACTCTTGGCAATTACTTCTTCAGCAATATTATTCGGAGCAGGTGAGTAATGAGAGAATTCCATAGTAGAGGTAGCGCGACCGGAACTCAAAGAACGAAGTTGTGTTACATAACCAAACATTTCACTCAATGGTACCTTTGCTTTAATAACCTGCAAATTGGCACGGCTATCCATACCTTCCAACATACCTCTTCTTCTATTCAAGTCACCGGTAACATCACCCATATATTGATCGGGAGTGAGTACTTCCACTTTCATGATAGGTTCCAGCAATGTAGCTTTTGCTTTTCTACCTGCTTCACGGAAACCGGCTTTAGCACATAATTCAAAGCTCATAGCATCAGAATCCACATCGTGGTAGCTACCATCGAATACACGAACTTTCATGTTATTAACCGGATAACCGGCTAAAACACCTGTTGTCATAGAGGTTTCAAAACCTTTCTGAATGGCAGGAACAAATTCCTTTGGAATAGATCCACCAAACAAATCATTTACAAATTGGAAGCTTTTTCCTTCATTCTCTTTTAGCCACTCTTCGTCGGCCGGACCGATAGAAAATTGAATATCTGCGAATTTACCTCTACCACCTGATTGTTTTTTCAACACTTCGCGGTGTTCGATAGTAGTTCCAAAAGATTCTTTATAAGCCACCTGAGGAGCACCTTGGTTTACTTCTACTTTAAACTCTCTGCGCATACGATCAATGATGATCTCAAGGTGTAATTCACCCATACCGCGTAGGATTGTTTGTCCGGTATCCTCATCTGTATTTACCCGAAGGGTAGGATCTTCTTCTACCAATTTAGCAATGGCCATACCCATCTTGTCTACGTCGGCCTGCGTTTTAGGTTCAACCGCAATAGCGATCACCGGTTCAGGGATAAACATATTCTCGAGAGTGATAGGGTGGTTCTCATCACAAAGGGTATCACCGGTTTTAATTTCTTTAAAACCTACAGCTGCTGCGATATCACCCGCTTCGATGAAATCGATCGGGTTTTGTTTGTTGGCAAACATTTTCATGATACGGCTGATACGCTCTTTTTTACCACTTCTTACGTTCAATACATAAGAACCGGCATCTAAGTGACCGGAATAGCAGCGGAAGAAAGCCAAACGACCTACGAATGGGTCGGTCATGATTTTGAAAGCCAAGGCTGCAAAAGGTTCTTTAGCGTCTGCTTTACGGGTTATTGGGGCACCGGTATCAGGATCTGTACCAACAGTATCTTCAATATCAACAGGAGAAGGTAAATATCTACATACGGCATCTAATGCTGTTTGTACTCCTTTATTTTTGAAAGAAGAACCACACATCATCGGAACGATACTTAAATCGATACAAGCTTTACGGATAGCTTCGTGAACCTCATCTTCAGAAATGGAATCCGGATTATCGAAGAATTTCTCCATCAAGTTATCATCATATTCCGCAACAGCCTCAATAAGGTTTTGACGCCAATGGTTTACCTCTTCTATCATATCTTCCGGAACCGGAATTTCATCGAAGGTCATTCCTTCTGTTTCCATATGCCAGATAATACCTTTCATCTTAATCAAATCTACCACGCCTTTGAAATTATCTTCAGCTCCGATCGGTAATTGTAAGGGAACGGCTTTGGCACCTAGCATTTCTTTTACCTGGTTAACTACCATTAAGAAATCGGCACCTGCACGGTCCATTTTATTTACGAAACCGATACGGGGAACTTTGTAACGGTTAGCTTGGCGCCATACTGTTTCAGATTGTGGTTCTACCCCATCAACTGCAGAGAATAAAGCGATCAAACCATCCAATACACGCATAGAACGCTCTACCTCTACGGTAAAATCTACGTGTCCCGGAGTATCGATAATGTTGAAATAATATTTTTTGGTATCAGGAGTGGCCTTACCTAGCACTGTAGGGAAATTCCACTGGCAGCTTACGGCTGCTGAGGTAATGGTAATACCTCTTTCTTTTTCCTGCTCCATCCAGTCGGTTGTAGCAGCACCGTCGTGCACTTCTCCGATCTTATGAATCATACCGGTATAGCGCAGAATACGCTCGGTGGTTGTGGTTTTACCTGCATCAATATGTGCGGCAATACCGAAGTTTCTTTGAAATTTCAAATCAGCCATAAAAAATACTTATTTTTTCAGGCGGCAAAGGTATAGATTCTACCGATAACTTTATTTACAATTATTGTATTGGTTTACAAGATTTTTCAACAATGCTTCATCTGCTGTTTTAACCGTAAGGGCCGAACCCAAAGACGGGCAATCTCCAAAGGTCGCAGCCGCATTTTTCTGAAATCCATTACCGGATATGAGAACAGGCGCTGATGCACCGTTTTTTAAAATATAAAAATCTCCGATTTTACCTTCTAAAGAGGGGGTATTAACGGGTATTGAACCATTATAATAGATTTTACCTCCGTTGTCGGTAACCCTTTCCAATAAACTTGCTTTTTCCCCTTTCGTAACAATTTTATAAAAATCATTGGTGTAGGCACTAAATTGATCTGTTCCTAAAGTAAAAGCAGATATTTCATTGGGTGATAATTGCTTTTTTTGAGCATTACCGTTTTGAAAAATAATAACCCCGCGTTGTTTAAACATAGGTTTGATAGCACCGCTACTGGTTTCATTACTGTAGCTGGTTACTGTTCCCTGCTGAAAATCACTGTTTTGAGCCTGAGCAAAAAAGCCAATTAAAATGGCCACCAAAAACATCTTTTGTTTTAACTGTTTCATAATGATTGTTTTTACTTACTAATAAGTAAGTTTTATGATTAAAAAAATTTACTTTTTGAGTTGATCTATCAAAGCTGTTCTTATGCTTTCAAAGTCTTTTTTACCGGTTATTCTTGCTAATTGTACGCCTGCAGCAAGGTTGGTCATTATCAATAAAGCCTTTGTATGCGCCTCCTCTTTAAAGAAAATTTCACCATCTGCCCTCCCTTTTTCCAATACCTTAGCTACCATACCCAATACCAGGTTGGTAAGGGATACGACTTTATCTTTAACTGCTTCGGGCAGGGTATAGAAATCTGATGCTACAGAACCTATAATACATATGCTCTCCATGTCGATCAAATGTGCATAGCGATCGGCAAAAACACTGATTTTATCAACTGTTTTCAAATTTGAATTAGCTAAACCCAACTCGAGCTTTTTATAATCTTCGATGTAGTTGTTCACAATATCTGCCAACAGATCTTCTTTAGTGGGATAATGATAATGTACAGCCGCATTCTTAATGTTTAGCTGCTTCGAAATGTCGCTATAGCTAAAAGCATTATACCCCACCTTCTTTAGCAGGTCTCGCCCAATAGAAAGTATTTCTTGTTTCGTATCTGTTGTTTTTGCGGACATAAATATAATACTTACTTACTAATAAGTAAATAATATTTTTTCGTTAATTTATCCGAATATAAGGTTTATTTGAAACAAAAAAGCCGCATCGGTAAAGATGCGGCTGTATACTGAGTGTTTTAAGGTTATACTTTAAAGTGCGAAAAGGCTTTATTAGCTTCAGCCATACGGTGTGTATCTTCTTTCTTTTTGAAAGCAGCACCTTCACCTTTTGCGGCAGCCATAATTTCATTAGCTAATTTATCGGCCATAGTTCTTCCATTACGCTCACGGCTATAACGGATCAACCATTTCATACTCAACGAAATCTTACGATCCGGACGTACTTCTGAAGGAATCTGGAAAGTAGCACCACCAATTCTGCGGCTTCTTACCTCTACAGACGGGGTTACATTAGCAATTGCTTTCTTCCAAACTTCATATCCATCCTCTCCTGTTGATTTGCTTACTTTATCAACTGCATCATAAAAAATATTGATGGCAGTACTTTTTTTACCATCCCACATTAGGTTATTGATAAACCGTGTTACTAACTTGTCATTGAAACGACCATCGGGTGCTAAGGGTAACTTTTTCGCTTGTGCTTTCCGCATTACTTAATTTTTATAATTGGCTGAACATCTTCAAGTATTAAAACTTTACTCAGCCGGGTTTTTGAATTATTTTTTCGCTTTCTCTTTTTTCGTACCGTATTTAGAACGGCTTTTCTTACGGTCTTTTACGCCGGCAGTATCCAAACTACCACGAACAATATGGTAACGTACACCCGGTAAGTCTTTTACACGACCTCCGCGGATCAATACAATCGAGTGTTCTTGTAAGTTATGGCCTTCTCCTGGGATATAAGCAATTACTTCTACCTTATTGGTCAAACGCACTTTTGCTACTTTACGCAAAGCAGAGTTTGGTTTTTTAGGAGTGGTAGTATACACACGCGTACATACACCACGACGCTGTGGACAAGCATCCAAAGCTCTTGATTTACTTTTCGCTCTGATTATTTCGCGACCTTTTCTAACTAATTGCTGTATTGTTGGCATTCTAAACCATTTAAAATTTCGGACGGCAAAGGTAATAGCTAGGGGGCATAATCCAAAATGTTTTGTAAAAAAAAGTATTAATTCTATCAAATACCCCGTTTAATGACGGTTTTTTAGGAAAAATACCTTTCCCCCGATAGCTAATCACTTACTTCGTATGCTGTAACCCCACATAGCCTGTTTTTAGCCATGCGGGTACCCTATTTACTCCTATTTTCCTTTTTGCTGTCAACGGCCGGCACGAATGCTCAATCTGTAACAGCCGCATCATACAGCATGATAGACAGTACCTACACCCAAAATTTTGATGGTCTCCCGGCATCCGGCAGCTTTTCAATTCTTGGAAAAGGACCGCATCATGTATCCCATACCCCAATTAATGCGATCAATACTAATGGCTGGCAGTTTTTAGCTTTTGCAGGAAGTACCGCTAATGCTTTTTTTGCACCCTCTACAGGCTCCGCAACCGGTCAGGGTGTTTATAGTTTAGGTACCGCCGGCAGTAACGATAGAGCTTTAGGCAGTTTGGCATCTAGTGCCGGCACATATAGTTTCGGAATAATGCTCACCAATAATACCGGCGGTAATATCAATCAAATAACCATTTCTTTTACCGCTGAACAATGGCGCAAAGGAGGGTCTACCAATAAAAATTTTTGGAAATGCTTTTACAAAACCGGAACTATTACAAGTATCGATCAAACAAATAAAATAGAATTTCCTGGCCTTGGCTTTTCTTCTATTCAAAATACAGCAGGCGCGGCAACACTCAACGGGAACCTCCCGGAAAATAAACAAGCGTTTACCGGTACTATCAGTGGTATCGATTGGAAACCGGGAGAACAATTTTTAGTAGTATGGGAAGATGCAGACGAAGTAGGCAGTGATGATATCATGGCCATAGATGATTTTAGTTTGAAAGGAAGTTTGGTGCAAAATAGTACCAATACAGTGCAACAAATTATAAGCATAGCTACCAATCCTACCAACGCCGATACCATTCAATACCATATTAGCTTAAGCGGTAATACTAACGGATTGACAAAAAATAATTTTAGTTTAATTACAAACGGTATCACCAATGCTACCATTACAAAAATTGAAGGTTCGGGAAAAAATTATACCGCTTCTGTATATACAGGAACCGGTAACGGATACATTAATTTAGGGATATCTAACAATAATAATCTTATTCCGGGTTTATCGAATATTCCATTTTACAGTATCGACACCCAATGGATAGATAAAGTAAAACCAATACAACTGAGTTTTACGCACGGCCCGGATACCTTACTGCAACTCCACGATACACTGCAACTTTTTTTGCATTTTGATGAGCCGGTATTTTTAGATACGCTAACCGGGTTTTCCTATTTACCCGTTACTATCGGGAGCCGAATAAAAAATGTCTTTTACACAAGTGGGAACGGAACAAATACCCTCAAATTCATTTATATCATTCAGTCCGGAGAAACTGACAAAGACGGCATCAGAATGGCTTCCACATTTAATGCAAAAAATTTATCCGTAAAAGATGAATCAGGCAATGTAGCCAACCTTACTATCAACTCCACACCTATTCAAAAAATTAAGGTTGATGCCATTGCCCCTGAATTCACACAGCCAACCGACACGATTATACATTTTTGTAATGGCTCCGGTTTAGTAGCCTTAGATCAGCTTTTAAAAATTAATAACAAGGAAGCGAATGAACCCCTGCAATGGAAACTTGTAAGATCCCCTTTAAATTATACGATCGCAAAACAAATATTTGATTCAAGTGGAAGCAGCAATACACTTATACCAAAAGGATTTGTAGTAAATAATCCTACGAAGAGTAACCTCACAGACACCTGTATTTTTAGTATCTCCGATGGCATCAATATAGCATACAAAAAAATTATTTTTAGTTTATCGAATGCTTATAAGTGGACCGGTGCTGAAAATGCACAATGGACGAACCCTGCAAACTGGTGTAACAATACATTACCACCCGATACTGCCAATATTCTGATACCGGCTTCCGCAGTTCATATGCCATTGATCAACTCCACTGTTTCAGTACATCAAATTACCATTTTGGAAAAAGCTTCCTTAACTGTTAGCGGCATATTAAAACTAAGTAGTACCATCCTTTCCGCGGATACTTCAATTGATTTGCGCAACGGCAGTTTAGTGATGTTGGGAGAAACCCCACAAACAATTGACGGCAACTATTTTAAAGAGTCCATTATTAGGGAATTAATTATTTCAAATAATAAGACTATTAGTATTGTAAACCCAATTATAATAACCCACTCATTAAAGCTAGAGAAAGGCTTATTGAATACGCATAACAAGCTAATTTTTGCCAACCATGCCATGCTTTCTCCGGTTGCGAATACTGCGCATATTCAAGGTAAAATAACACTGGAAACCGGGTGGTTAGGAAAAGACACAGGGCGATATCTCATCGGTAATCCTTTTGCACATGCACTTAAAAGAAGCGATTTCAATCATTCGTTTTTGCTGCAAAAAATTACACTCAAGCAAACTAAAGCAGATACTTCTTTACTAGAACAAATAGAACAATACAACGCAGGATGGAATATTGTATCTTCTTCAAATCAATACCAAAAAGATACGATTAGCGGCTATCCTAATGTTGGACTACAGCAAATACCCATCAATAAAACAGACAGCGGCAGTTTCTTTGCCATGAGTAACCCTTATCTCTCCCCTATTAATGTGCAATACTTACAAACAACCGGTACGTTAGCAAAATATTATTGGATATGGAATCCTAAACAAGGAAAACACGGTGGCTTTACCTGCATCGCATTCGATCAACCTTATATTCTTAACACAGGTGAGGCCATGATGCTATATAGTTTTACTCCAACTAATAATATGCTATCGCTTACTGAAGAAGCAAAAACAAATATCCGGAATACAAATACGAATCCTGCTATTGAAAAAAATAATACTTATTTAGTCAGTATAGATTTATGGCAAGATGCTAACTTTCAGGATCGCGTAACTATTATACATGCAGATAATGGTAGGAATAATTTTGATTCATTAGATGCCCCTAAACTGTTTCAATCGGGATATAATTTATTTAGTAAAAGTACCGATGGTAAAAGCCTTGCAGTAGACTCACGAAAAATAGATAATAACACTACTATTCCTATCAACACGAGTAATCTAATAACCGGTAATTATGAATTTAGAATCAATAAGGCAATGCTACCCGCAGATAATAAATTAGTGCTTCATGATAGATATCTGAATAAATTTTTAGTGTTACAAAAAGACAGTAGCTACTCCTTTAGCATAAGTTCGGATAGTGCTAGTAAAAAAGATGGAAGATTTGAAATCGCCGCCAATATCCCTTTGGCAACACCTGATCAGTTAACACATACGCTGGTGGTCAAACTATACCCGAATCCGGTACAGCAAGAATTAACCATAGCAACTTCAACAAATACAAATGATCCCATTCTAATAAGGATTACCGGAACGAATGGAGTTGTTATAAAAACATTAGCGCCTATCTTAGAAAGAAAAGCGCTAATTAAAGTACAGGTGGGTGATTTACCTAGTGGGTTGTATATTTTACAAATCAGTAGTGGTGATACGAATCAATCACTCCAATTCTTCAAACAATAACATTAAATCTTATACATCCAGCCATGGGTATCGGGCACCAAACCATATCTGATATCATTCAATCGCTTTTTAAGTTCGGGCGCGGTAGTCCACTTATCGGTATCGAAATGAATAATATGGTCTTTGTATTTCAACTCTTTAATTAAAGAAATAGTTGCTGCAGTACCTGTGCCAAATACTTCGTGTAAAAGCCCGGCACGTTGTGCATCTAATAGATCATCGATACTTATTTTGGTTTCAATAACTTCAAAGCCCATTTCTCTTAATACCGTTATGGCACTATCTCTGGTAACGCCTTCTAAAATAGTACCATCTTCCAAAGATGGAGTAACCGCTTTATTACCAATGATAAAAAATACATTCATGGTTCCTACTTCCTGTAAATACTTATGTTCAAAAGCATCGGTCCACAATACTTGATCATAGCCTTGTTGGCGAGCCAGGGCAGTAGCATGCATACTCGCACCATAATTACCTGCATTCTTGGAAAACCCTACACCACCCGGTGCAGCGCGGGTGTATTTTTCTTCTACATAAATGCGCATGGGAGCGGCATAATAGGGTCCGGTTGGACTTAATATGATCATGAATTTATAGGTTTCAGATGGCTTAACACCTATAACAGGATCAGACGAAAACATGAATGGTCGGATATACAAGGAATGATCCTGAATAGAAGGAATCCAATTCTTATCTATATCTATCAATAATCGCATGCCTTCCATAAAAATTTCTTCCGGTACTTCCGGCATCTGCATTCTGGCAGCAGAAATATTAAAGCGCCTAAAATTATCTTGTGGGCGGAAAATAAAAGCATTACCCTCCTGATCTTTATAAGCTTTAATACCTTCAAAAATTGCTTGCCCATAGTGCAAAGCCGCTAATGACGGCTCCATTAATAATGGTTGATAAGGTTTTATTTCTACGTTTTTCCACTCTCCGTTTTCATAATCGGCCTCTAGCATATGATCGGTAAAATATCGCCCAAAAGGAATATTCTCCAAACTCATTTCCTGTAATTTACTACGCTCTGTGCGGCTAATGTTTATGTCGAGTACTGAGGTCATAATTCTATATTTGTTGCAAATAAACAAAAAAATAAAAACTAACGGCTGTTAATATTTTAAATGGTTATGAAAACGGAGCAACTTCCCCCATTTGTTTTGGCTGAATTATACCCCCATTCTTTGGTAATAGTGAATACCGGGGGCTCCCCTGCCGAATCTGTGGTTGAAGCTCCAAAAAGATTACCGGTAACTGAAAAAGAAAATAAAGGGCTTCATTTTTTAGGGAATAATGCCAAAAAAATCTGTATCGTGGTAGAGGATCATTCGGCAGTTTTTCTTTCGGATTCAGACCTTCAATTCCTGACCAATGTTTTAAGTGCTTGTAAATTGAATATGGGTGATATTGCTTTAATTAACAGGGTACATAGCACCGTAGATATTGAGCTGATAAAAAAAGAAGTAAACCCAAGCTATTGTTTACTATTTGGTATGGATACGGATACCATCGGATTACCTTTTAAAATTCCCTTTTATCAACAACAATCCTATGCTAATTGCCAGTTTTTGGTAATTCCCGATTTCCCTAAATTTTCGGGTAACACGGAAGAAGCTAAGCTAGAAAAAACGAAGCTATGGGTTAGCTTGAAGAAATTATTAAACATATAGTATCATGAGTGGTATTCAATTAATTTTTGCTACAAATAATACCAATAAGGTAATAGAAATTCAATCTGTTATTCCGGCAGGTATTCAAGTAGTTTCTTTAGCCGAAGCAGGTATCAATATTGATATTCCCGAGCCACATCATACTTTAGAAGCAAATGCAACTGAAAAATCAACAGTGATACATCAACTCACCCATAAAAACTGTTTTAGTGAAGATACCGGATTAGAAGTAGCGGCCCTCAACGGTGAGCCGGGTGTAAAAAGCGCAAGGTATGCAGGAGATAATAAAAGTTTTACTGCCAATATAGATAAGTTGTTATCAAACTTACTGGGAGAAAAAAATCGAAGGGCTCAATTCCGTACGGTAATCTCTTTGATATGGAATAATAAAGAATATCAGTTCGAGGGTATTTGTAAAGGCCAGATAACACATGAAACGATCGGTACCAATGGATTTGGCTATGATGCTGTATTTATTCCTGATGGCTCAGATAAAACTTTTGGCGAAATGAGTTTGCAAGAGAAGAACGCGTATAGCCACCGAAAAAAAGCAGTTACACAATTAATAAGTTGCTTACAAGCATTAACGGCCAACTAGCTGTTCCAAATACGCCAACTTTCTTCTGCCTGTATTACCAGCATTTCTTGTCCATTTTGTATACTGGCACCTTGTTCTCTACCCAGTTGTAAAAACTTTGTTTCTGTTGGGTTATAGATCAAGTCGAATAAATGATGTTTAGCCCCAATATATTGATATGGCAGGTTGGGGGCATCATGGATATTAGGATATTGACCTACCGGTGAAGTATTAATAATCAGTAAATATTGCTGCATCATAGATTCACTTAATTCTTCATAAGTAATTGCAGTTTCGTTTTTACTTCGCGACACAAATGTATACTGAATACCTGCTTTGCGGAGTACATATTCAACAGCTGCTGCTGCACCGCCGGTGCCTAAAATCAGGGCATGTGTATGATGCTGCCTGATAAAGGGTTTTAGTGAGTGAGCAAATCCTATAATATCGGTATTATAGCCTATTCGTTTACCCGCTTTGATACATACACAATTACAAGCACCCATTTCCTTCACTGGGTCGGTTTGTTCGTGTAAAAAAGGGAGTATGGCTTTTTTATAAGGGATCGTAATATTGAAACCACATAGATTATTTTGTTGAAACAAAACTGTTTCTACATCATCTATAACAGGCAATGAAAAATTTTCATATTGCGCATTGTGAATAGCTTCGGTCTCAAACTTTTTAGCAAAATAGCTTTGTGAAAAAGAATGTGTAAGCGGATATCCGAGTAACCCGTATAAACGCATACTTATTGTTTATCGAGGTATAAACTAAAGGTATCACCACGCAAACCAATACGCATGGCTTCCAATGGTATTATTTCATAAGGTGCAATATTTCCCAAATTCACATTACAGCCTATCAATTCTAAAAAGTAAAGTTGTTGCGCTTTTTGCGGTGCTTCCCAAATAATTTTTTCAGCCGGAATTTGTGTAAGGATTTCTTGTACTAACCCTTCCCTAACTTCACCACTACCTCTGTAAATACCAACATTTCCTGCTTCCCGGGCTTCGGCAATTACATAAGAAGCACCGGCATCTAATTCAGCGCGCATCAATTCAATCCATTTATAGGGAGGAATGATATGTGCTGCATCTTTACTGCCTACTTCACTTAATACGGTTGCATGTTTTGTTAGCTTTTCAATATACCCGCATTTTTCTGCATGAGGTATGGTAATGGAACCATCGCTTACTTCAATATATTTTATATCATAATCCTTACAAACCTTAATATAATCATCGAACTGATTGCGAATTAAAAAGGCTTCAAATAAAGTACCTCCGAAATATACCGGTATATTATTAGATTGGTAAAGTTCTATCTTCTCCCGGAGATTAGGAGTAACATAAGAAGTACCAAAACCGAGTTTTACAATATCAACATGTGGCCTTGAAATACTTATAAAATCTTTTACCTCATTTAAACTCAACCCCTTGTCCATTACCATGGTTAGCCCATGAGTTCGAGGTTGTTTTGTTCTTTCGGGAATCTGAGAAAGGTTGAAATTCATTCCAATTAGTTTGGCATGCAAAATTACAGAAAGGATTCGGAAGGTTTTGCTAAATCTTCTTCCCTTTTTTATATCTGGCAATAATATCTACTACCTGATTATTCTGCAAAATGGATGGGTTTAATTCTATAAATTTTTTAAGCAGTTTGGGGGATTTATCCATACCTGCTTCTAATTTCAGTAACGCCTCTTTCGTTTTACCTAAAACAAACAAACTGGTACTGGCGTAGAAATAAAAAATGGCTTTACCTTCTGTAGCCGTTAGTGCATGTAAGCATTGTTCATAGGCTTCTTCATAGTAGCCGGCTTTTAATAAGCAACGAATGAGAGCCTCCCAGCCCGACACATGTTTAGGCTTATGCTTTACTACCATTCCAAAATACTGGATAGCGTCTTTAAATTTATTGAGATTCATTTTACACTCACCCATGGCTAAATTATATTCGGGTATAGCGCGATGAATCCGCATAGCGTTTTCCAAATTTTTGCTAGCACTTTGCCATTGCTCTTCCAGCATATAGGTAACAGCAATTTTATAGTGCAGTTTACTATCGTCGGGGTTTAAATGAACTGCTTTTTTATAATGAAAACGGGCAGCAGCAAATTTTCCCATGCGGTGATAACAATGGCCTATGGCTTCATATATCACATCTTCAGGGCGGGTAAGTTCCAATACTTTTTCTAATACTTCAATAGCTTCTTTATACTTTCTTAACCGCAGATAAGCATCCCCCATATTGCGATAGGCATAATCAAATTTTTCATCTATGGCTACTGCATATTGATAGGCGTCAATCGATTTTTCATAAAGCTTTAATCCTTGATAAGCTGCAGCCAGGTTAAACCAAGCCAATTCATTAAAAGGATATGCATCTATTATTTTCTGGTGAATGCGGATACTCTCTTCATTTCTACCGGTAAAATCTGTCCAGAAACAAATTTTATACAAAGCTTCTTCGTTAGTAGGCTCTTCTTCTAAAATAAGTTTCAAGCAATCGAATACTTTATCAAACTCTTCATAATCGTCGTACACATCGGCCAATTCAAAAAGTAGATCTATTCTTTCTTCTCCCTCAAAAAGTTGTAACGCCGCTTCTAAGAGTTCTACGGCTTTAGCCTGTTGATCTAAAGCCAGATAGGCATCTGTTTTTAGGATATACAAATTCAGATCGGTGCTATCGAACAATTCCGCAGTTTCTAAAATATGAAGTGCTTGCTGATATTTTCGTGTTGCCAGCAGTAAATCTGCTTTTTTAATCATTAACATAGCCGAATACGGAAACTGCTCCAATCCTATTTCCGCAGCCTCTAAGGCTTCCGGTATATTGTCTTTATCGTCGTAATAATCAATGATTCGCTCAAATGCATCTTCTTCTAAAAAACTATGGTTTCTACCATGTTTTAAGTTTTGATACTGTATAATTACTGTCTCTTATACACATCTCCGAGCCCACGAGACTCCTGAGCATC
>CABHOW010000084.1 GCA_902168225.1 uncultured Flavihumibacter sp.
CATTAACAAAAAAATTACTTACGAAGGGTGTAAAAATAATATCCGGTAACGGTATCGAGTCTTATCGTTCAGGCAGTGATCAGATAGAGATATTTTTAAATAATAAAGCTGAAATAAAAGCGGGCAAATTATTATTGGCTACTAATGCTTTCACCAATGCAATTACCGGAAAATATTTGGTTACCCCGGGGCGTGGACAAATTCTCCTCTCCTCCCCGATCCCCGATTTAAAAACCATTGGTACTTTTCATTTTGATGAAGGTTTTTATTATTGGCGAAATATTGGCGATCATATATTAATAGGTGGTGCCCGTAACGCCGATTTTGAAGCTGAAGAAACAACAGACTTAACCGGTTCAGATACCATCCGAAATGTTTTATCCCATTTTCTGCAAAAACATTTCAACTACCCCATAACAATAGCACAAAGCTGGAGCGGTATCATGGGCTTTACAAAGGATAAAAAACCATTGTTCGAGGAGTTGGAAAAAAATGTATATGTTGCCACCGCCTGCAACGGTATGGGTGTTGCTTTAAGTCCGGTTTGGGCTGAAAATACAGCGAATACAATTCTTTAAATATTCTTTTAGAAGTTCTTACTTACTTTTATACCATGAAAATAGTTAGTGCTTTTGTATGTATACTTTTATTGGCAGGTTGTAATAATAACAATGAAGAAACGGCATCTACACCCCAGGCTATTACTGCCCCGCAAGTATTGAATTATTCGGTTATTAACATATATCCGCATGATACTGCCTCTTATACCCAAGGATTGATTTGGGAAAATAATATGCTTTATGAAGGAACCGGTTTAAAAAAAGAAAGCAAGCTTCGTATCAATGAATTAAAAACAGGTAAAGCCACTAAATCTATCAATCTGCCAAATAAAATTTTCGGGGAAGGGATTACCATGCTCAATGGTAAGATTTATCAGTTAACCTGGGATAATCACATTGTTTACGTATACGATGCCAAAACCTTTAAAAAAGAAAAAGAATTTAATTGGCCATATGAAGGCTGGGGTATTACCCATAATGGCAAGCAACTCATCGTTTCTACAGGTGGTAGCAATTTATATTTTATAAATCCTGAAACTTTTAAGGTTGAAAAAACGGTAGGCGTTAGCGATAATAATGGCTATATCGAAAGTATCAATGAATTGGAATTTGTAAATGGTTTTGTGTATGCCAATAGATATCAAACAAATTATATTCTCAAAATAGATCCTTCTTCAGGAACAGTTGTTGCACGTGCCGATCTAACAGGTATTTTGGAAAAGAATAATTTCCCTCCAACGGATGATTATGATAGAGTATTAAATGGTATAGCTTATAATGCAGCCACACAGCATTTCTACATCACCGGTAAAAAATGGCCTGCACTATTCGAGGTGACGTTTAACTAGATTTCTTAAAAACATAAATTAATGAACTGCATGCCTTCCTATTCAATAATGCACTCGCATTAGATCGGAGCCCATGCCATACCCCCGCCGTAACATTAGGTTTACCTTTTTTATATTGTTCACTTAATAAACTCACATAAACCGCATCGAACCACATCGGTTTCAAGCATTCGATCTCAAAGCCAAATTGTTTGGCTAATTTTTCTATCGAGCGTGGGGAAAAATGATATAAGTGCCGGGGTACATCATAAGCCGCCCAATATGCACCATAGTATCTTGCATCGTAACTAGTATAATTCGGTACAGCAATAATTAGTCGGCCCTCTTTACCCAAAATCTTTGTAAAAACCTCCCAATATCCTTTCAAATCGTGTACATGCTCTAATACATGCCACATGGTAATAGCGTCTACAGCATCGTTATTCAATGAATATAGTTCGCCTGGAAGATCTAATGCTATGCCGTAATTCTTTAAAGCCTGGGCACGAGCGGTAGCATCCGGCTCCAAGCCTTTAACTTCCCATCCGGACTGTTGCATTACATGTGTAAATGCACCTGTTCCGGCACCTATATCTAATATTTTTCCTCGTTTTAACCCAGTTATATGGGTAATTAATTTTTGTTTTTGACGCAAAGTAAATTTTCGAACCCAATGATACATTGTGTTTACCAAGCCCTGCTTGGTATCACTGTGTGACACATAAGCATCAGATGCATAATATTTACCAATATTACTGATATCCGGTATGTTCTGGGTAAAACGAAGTGTGCAATCAAAACATTCGCAGATCTCATAAACCTCTTTACTAACCGTGTGATCAATGGCTTTACATACAGGAGAAATTCTTTTGCTGTCACAAGCCGGACAAGCCTCATAATATATCATCTTAGTACAACTAAACGTAATAGAATAAAACGGCACCAACTCCGATCAGTAAAAGGATCAAAGCATATACCCACCAATTATCGGCTCCGGCTTCCGAAGCATCTTGTCCTAATAGCTCTCTAATATCTTCTTCCTCTTGTTCAGTTAGTTCTCTTTCATACTCTTCCGGAACATTTTTCTTATTAGCTTTTATAGGCTGAATAGCATTGCCCGAATTAACCTGTGGAATTATATCGTGGGTAGTTTTATCCGGACTAAATATGATCAACCCACTTTCTTCTTTTCTTAAATTACCAATTCCTTGTATCTTACCCCCCTGAGGAGTAGTAATGGTGGATTTAAGTTGATATAAATAATCATGAAAGTGACGAATAGCTACCACTTCATCTACCCCCATTTCTTCGGCTAAAAAATCAAAGAAAACCTTATCTGCAGGGGCTGTTTGCTCCTGTTTAAATTGTATTACGGGTGTTGGACCAAATAATAACCCTGTAGAAGTATCAAGCTTGGAAGGGTTATACTGGATAGTGAAATTACCCACATCAGGAATGCCCAGTTTTTTATGGAGTACCAGGTATTTATGAAGGTATTGATGCATTCAATTAGTTCAGTTTATTTGAACGAATATACAACTCCTGCGATTACATTGAATCCAAAAACCGGATATTGGTTCCACCTTTGATATTTATTATTGAAAAGATTGTTCAACTGCAGCCAAATATTGATGTTTTTGGTGGCTGCAAATTCACCCCCCAAATTGAAGTCGAAAGCAGCAGGCAGCCGATCCGACTTTAAGGAAGCGTTCCTGTAAAGGCTTCCACTTTTGAAGAATAGATCAGTTTTAATTTGTAAATCTTTTAAAGGTTTCCACTGAGCCCCACCTGTAATATCAAAAGGCACTAAACCCCATGCATATAGGTTCTGCGACACCTCATTGAATTGAGTAATATTGGTAGACCCGATAAATGAAAGCTTTTCCTGAACCGTATAATTAACTTCTCCGTGAACTTTAATAGCTTTTATCTCCGGTTCAAAAATAATATCGAAGAATTTACTATCATTTAAATTATTGGTAAATAAAGCCTGATTAAACTGCCTTAAATAACTCACCCTAGCCCCATACGAAATATGATTTCCTACATTGCCCTTGATTCCAACATATTGTTCATTATTTCTGGTATTCATTAAACTCGTTGGCTGACTAATCCAAGGGTTAATACCCACCAATGAACGAAAACTATTTTTTGTAAAATACCCTACCCAGCCCAATTCAAAAGAGAATGGATTGTAAGGCATTTTTAAAGTTGCTGAAATATCGGGTAACATGGTATAGGCATTATTATCCCAACTTGGAATAATACCCGCATTGATTTTTACATTGGGAGTAGAAAATACAATAGCCGGATTTATCTGGTATAGATTATTGGTTATGCTGTTAGCGGGTGTGATGGTTGAGCCGAAATCTCCTGTAATATCAAGCGCAAAAGAAAGGATCTTAGTAAAAGATTTTTCAACCGGGAGTTGCAGTATAATATTATTGTCTTGCCCACCTATATTATCGGTAAACCGATAATAATTGATTTTAGGATGATAGCTTAGTAATTTTTCATTAGGTATTTTATTGCTTAATCCAAACTCTAACCCAAGGGTATTATAAATTTGTTTGAGCTGATCTTTTGTGAAACCACTCGAAGCGCCACCGGTTACCCCATATCGAAATTGAGTAGCACTATTAAAAAATGCTTCTGTGGTCCATTCCAAATTATTATCTGTATTAATAATCGATTTTACATCAAGACCAAACTTACTATACTGCTGCGCAAAAACATCGCTTTTAGCAGTGATATAGTCAACTCCTAAATTCGTGATTGATTTCTTTCCATCTCCAAAAGAGAAACGGCCATCCGCTAGTACCGTACTGTAATTTCCCAAACCTATTTTCACACGATTGTTATTTTGCCAAGTAATGCCTGAATCGGCGGGTAAGGCAAGTGGTTTTATGGGTAAAGGTTGATAAGAGAAGAACAAATTAGAAGAAGGCACTTTATAGGATAGTGGAATTTTGGAAGAATCGATTACCGGCGTAGCAGCAGTAAAATTAATTTTAGCAGCGTATTGTAAGGAAGGTTTAAATGATGATGTAATAATCACCGTTCTGTTGCCGGTTGTATCAGATAACCCTTCTCTGGTTACTACAGCCATTTCTGCGTCTGCACTATTAGTAGTGGGTTTTGTTTTTGTGGTTGATATTTTCTTTTTTGCAACACTTGTTTTTTTTGCTTTTGTTGTAGCTTTTTTCTTTCTTTTTTGAGCCAATGCAGAATCAAAAACGAAAGTGCTAAGCAACAAAATCAATAATATGGATATGATTTTTTTCATGACTTAGTTTTTAGGAGCTTCAACTTTTGCATTTTTATTTTTTTCTACAATTAATGCTTCCAGTTTATCAGCAGCTTCTTTTTTTAATACAGGATCACTTGCATTGTCTACCACACTTTTTAAGGTTGCTTCCGCATTAAAAAAGTCTTTCTGCTCCGTATAAATATCACCTATCAGTATATATGATTTTGTAACCCAACTATCATAAGAACCGAATTTCTTAATAGTTTCAAAACAAGATTTTTCGGCATCTGCTAACTTATGCTGATTAAATTGTATGAGTGCGATATTGTATTGTGTTTCTGCTGTTATCTCCGATTTACCTTGAGATAGCAAAGATTTATATTGTGTAAGGGCGGCATCATAATTTTTAGCCAGTTGTTCATTCTTAGCTAAAATAAACCCGGCCATTAACTTATCGTCGTTGGCAATTCCTTTTTCCAGTAATAGTTCTGCTGCAGTTGGAGCTGCGGGTGCATATTGTTGAGTTTTAAAATAACATCTTACCAATCCGCGCATTGCTTCCAATCTATTTTCTTGTTGCAAAGCAATTTTCTTTAATTGTTCGAAGTAAATAGCAGCATTAGTATAGTCTTTATTATCAAAGTAATAGATCCTGGCTGCCTGCAACATACTTCGCTCGGCATATTTATTGGGTGCCAGTTTGGCAACCATGGTATAGAATGGCAATGCTGCAGCACTATTTTTCTGTACAATATTTATTTCGGCCAGAAAATAATTTGCTTCTACTTTATATTTCCCATCAGGATATTTTAAAACATATGCTGTGAAACCAGATTGAGCGCCACTGTTATCTTTCGCCTCGTATCTCATCATGGCAGATCTAAAACTCAAGGAATCGGCCTCTCCAACAGTTACCGGTTTACCATTTTTCTCCATAAAGCCAATATACTCAGCAGGCTTTTGTTGTTCAATAAAAATATTTCTGATATACTCTATAGCCGCATCTGATTCAACACTATTCGGATATTTGTTTACCAGAATTTTAAACTGATCCAATGATGCATCATTTTTATCGAGGTTGAATAGGGTCACCCCAAGTTTTAAATAAGCTTGTGGATACAAAGCTGATGCTTTCGCATTATTTATAATTTTATACAAAGGGGTAAGCGCTTTCTCAAAGGCCTCCTCCGCCAGCCAGGCATTTGCAGTTTCCATTTGTGCAAATGGCAGATAGTTTGAATTGGGATACTCCGTCTCTAATTTCGACAGTAATTGCAATTTGTCGGTAGATTTATTCAGAGCACCTGCTATGATAGCTTTTTGATACAACGCGTAATCTGCTGCACTCCAGCCTGCGTTATACACACCATCATATATATTGAGTGCTTGCTTATACTCTTTATTCATGAACCAGCAATCAGCAGCCCTCAATAAGGCATCTTTTTCCACATTATTGGTAGCGGCCGACACTGACTTTGCAACTAATTCAAACTGCTCTTTTGCCTGTTTATAACTTTCTTTTTTTAGTAATGCATACCCCAAAACATAACGAGCATTCTGTGAACTTACTTCTCCATTTCGGGTAGGTGCTTTTAAGTATTGCTGCATAAAAGCAATAGCTGCATCGGTTTTACCGGTGCGGTAAGCAATTTCTCCTTTCCAAAAATTAGCCAAGGAGAAATAATTCCCATTTTCTTGCGCCTGTAGTAGTACATCCAATAAATTATCTGCTTGGGCAACTTGTTGATCATTGATAAGCTCTACAATTCTTCCATATAAAATTCGCGGATATAATTTTATGGCTGTATTTGTTTTGTTTGGCATCGCATCATACAGTAATAAAGCATTTTTATAGTTACTGGTATTTGCCAGTGTACTTAGTAATAATTCCTTGGCTTCATTATTATAAGATGAGGCCGGATACTGCTGAATAAACCGCTCTAAACCTTTTGCAGCTTCATCAAAATAACTGAGTTCATAAGAAAGTTTAGCATAATGAAAGGCCGAAACCTCTTTTTGGGTAGGATTGCTATTGTTTGTATAACAGAAAAGAAATGCACTGCGAGCATTACCGGGATCATCTACTTTTAAATAGCAATCAGCCAATAAGTACATACTGTTTTGTGCCAACGAATCTTGCGCACTACCTATTTGTTTAAATCCCGATATGGCTTTTTGCCAATTTTTTGCTTCATAATAGCAGTAGGATAATTCATAAATATCTTCTCTGCTTACTTTTTCCTTTTTTTCTACATATTCCTGTAAGTAAGGAAGCGCTTTTGCAAATTGTCGTTTTTCGAAAAGTATATGTCCGGCCAGTTGTTTCAATTGCAAATCATAGTATTGTCCTTTTTTTTGAATGGCCAATTCTGCATAATTCAAGGCCTTATCTTTTTCACCGGAGAAATAATATAATTCAGATAGATAGAAAGGAACGATATTTTGATAGTCGGGTGCTTTTTCAGCGATCATAAAAGCCTGAATGGCTTCGGAATAGTTCTTCTCATTAAATTGCAGGAATCCGTAATAATAGTTGGCATCAACATAATTAGGGTTATTAGGTAACTGCCGAATGCTATTGAAGAGAGGTTTGGCTTTGTCGAATTGCTGTAAAACAAAATAGCTGTATGCTTTACAGAATTTCATTTCTGCAATCTGTGCATTACTGAGGTTATCAATATTTGTTTTATCAAAAAAAGTAATCGATTCCCCGTAAGATTGTTTTCGAAAATAATAGGTGCCTAAGTGAAAAGCCGTCATTTGTGCATGCGCCAGGTTATTTTCGAGGTCTATATATGTTCTTGCCATCGTAGCTGCAGAAACTTCATTAAGTTGTAACCCGCATATGATATAATAGTATTTAGCTTCCGCGTATACCTGATCGGGAATATTGCTATTTTTTACTCCATTACTGTAAAGTGTTTTGAATAAGGGATAAGCCAAACTAAATTGCTCTTGCTGGTACAAAAGTTTTGCTTGTTTAAAATCGGCATCAGGCTCAATATAGGTTTGTGTTAGCTGTGCCGATACTGCTCCCATAAAGAGTTGAATAAAACAAAAAACAATGAGAATACGTTTCATAAGGTTACGATTCATACAGTATATCAAAGGTTTCTGCTTTTTGTGATAATAAAGCACAAGAACCTGTTAAAGATAGCAAGGCTGTTTTGTAAGCCCTATAGAACAGTGCAGATGTGGAAAAACAAGATAAGGTTGTAAGTTTGTCAACAAATTAAATATCGTCATGTACGAACATAGGACTACAGTTAGGGTTCGGTATGCAGAAACGGATCAAATGGATATTGTCTATTATGGCAATTATGCCCAGTATTTTGAAGTAGGTAGGGTTGAATGCATTCGCGATTTAGGATTTTCTTATAAAAAAATGGAGGAGATGGGTGTTAGGATGCCGGTAGTGAAATTAGAGATCGAATATTTACGTCCGGCTCATTACGATGAGCTACTTACTATTCTTACCGTAATCAAAGAATTACCTCTAAAACATGAGATCATTTTTTATCATGAAGTATATAATGAGAGAAAGAAAATTATTACCCGGGGTAAAGTGGAGTTATTTTTTATTGATATCGCCACCAATAAGCGTACCCTGATGCCCGAAAATTTACGTAAAACTTTGGAACCATTTTTCAAGGTGTGAGGTATAAGCTATAAGGGTTAAGGGATTTAAATAAAAACCTTACACCCTAAACCCTAAACCCTACACCTTTCACCTTTCACCTTTCCTCCATGCCAACACAAAAAACCTACGCCTCCATCATTACCATTGGAGATGAACTTTTAATCGGACAAGTAATTGATACCAATAGTGCCTGGCTTGCACAAGAACTAAATAAAATTGGGGTTATCGTAAAACACCGGGTAGCCGTTGGTGATGTTTGGGATGATATTTGGCAGGCTTTGGATGAAGAAAGTAAACTGGCTTCTATCGTTTTAATCACGGGCGGACTCGGTCCGACTGCTGATGATATTACTAAACCTTTGCTATGCCAATATTTTAAGGGGAATATGGTGGTTCATCAACCCACCCTCGATCATATTACCTATATTTTTGAGCACATACTCAAAAGGCCAATGATAGAGCGGAATGCCAAACAGGCTGAAGTGCCCGATGTATGTACCGTTTTAAAAAATGAGCGAGGTACGGCACCGGGGATGTTATTTAAAAAAGATAATACTGTTTTTATTGCCATGCCGGGAGTACCGCATGAAATGAAATGGATCACTACCAATCATGTAATACCCTATATACAAACTCATTTCCAAACAGGTGCAGTAGCGCATCGAACACTCCTAACCGCAGGTATCGGAGAATCTTTTTTAGCCGAACTGATAAAGGATTTTGAAACATCCCTCCCTGCGCACATCAAACTTGCCTATCTCCCTAATTACGGTATGGTTAGATTGCGATTAACAGGCTGGATGGAAGATAAATTAGCTTTAGATGAATTACTAGATAGTCTATTTAATGAATTGAAAATCAAAGTAAAAGATTATTTAGTTATAGATGATGACCTACCCATGGAAGTTGCTGTTGGTAAGTTATTAGCAGCCAATAAGCAAACCATTGCCACAGCCGAAAGTTGTACGGGTGGTTATATTGCTCATTTATTAAGTATTCACCCGGGATCCTCCGTTTTCTTCAAAGGTTCTATAGTTAGCTATGCCAATGAAATAAAAGGAACTTTATTGGGTGTACCGAAAGAAATAATGGAAACAGTTGGAGTTGTTAGCGAACCTACGGTAATTCAAATGGCTAAAGCCGCCAGAATAAGTTTGAATACCGATTATGCTATTGCAGTTAGTGGTATTATGGGTCCGGGAGGGGCAACAAATGAAAAACCGGTTGGATTGGTTTGGGTTGCTGTTGCAAGTGCAAAAGAAGTTATTGCCCAGTCCTTTAATTTTAGATTTGATAGGCGACGTAACATTGAATTAACTGCCACAAATGCATTAAACATGCTTAGACGCATGATTGTGGAAAAGAGTTGAATAAATTTTATGTGGATAACCCTATATTTGTTGATTAGTAGTACTTTGTATATAAAAAAAGAGGTTAATTAAACAATGGAAGGGTTGGGAGGTGAATGATTTGTCCAACTTAAAATAGTACGACAGTATGGCAATTGCTGAATTGGTTATGCCCAAATTGGGTGAAAGTATTATGGAAGCTACCATCCTCAAGTGGCATAAACAGGTAGGCGATTCTGTAAAACTAGACGAAACTATACTTGATATAGCAACCGATAAGGTTGATAGTGAGGTACCTTCAACTGCTGAGGGTACGATCACTGAAATTTTATTTAATGTGAATGATGTGGTACCTATCGGTACGGTAATTGCGCGCATAAATACTGTTACTGCAAGTCATGCCGAGCGAAGCGTGGCACCTCCTCCTGTAGCGCAAGCACCAATAGTAATGCCCCCTCAGGCAGAAATTCCAACTACAGCCTCACCACAACCCGTAACTCGTAACCCGGAACCCGCAACTCGTATCTCGGAATCCGAAGCTGAAGTACCTTTCATCCCACATTCCAATCCTGTAACGTTATTATCAAAACCTGCTACCAATCGTTTTTACTCCCCATTAGTTTTAAATATTGCGAATAGTGAAGGAATTTCTTTAAGTGAACTAGAAAGAATACCGGGTACCGGCAATGATGGTAGGGTTAGTAAGAAAGACATTTTACAATATATAGTAGATAAGAAGGCAGGCAGGGTGCCTGCTTTTCAGCCCATTGCTCCGCAAGCTCCGGTGTATTTTGCACCTCAGCCGGTGTATACACCCCCAATAACACCACAACCTGTTGCTAGTGTTGTACAGCCTGTTCCTCAAAAAAGTCCTGAGGTTATTGCACCGCAACCGGAAATAGTTGCAGTGCCAACCCCTCCGCCCACTACAGCACCAGTACCCACAACTATTGCGCCGACTGAACAACCCGTAATTCGCCATAATCCTGAGCCTGTAAAAGTGGCGGAAATTGTACCACAGCCTCAACAAAATATTATTCAACCGGTTACACCAGTTCAGCCTTTACAACCTATTCAAGAACCTGTAATAGCTCCTGTACATACACCGGTACCTGAAACACGTATCCCCGCCTCTTACGAGTCGGGCAAGTCTCAGCCCGAAACTCGTATCGCGCAACCCGAAACTCGTATTGCGCAACCCGAAACTCGCATCTCGTATCCCCCAGCTAAACCTCAGCCCGAGCGAGGCGAGAGCCCTTCACATATCCCTTCAAACTATGTTGGAAAACTACCTGATCCAAGATCTGTAATAATTTCCGGAGAAACAGAAATTATGGAGATGGATCGTATGCGTAAACTCATCGCCAAACATATGGTTGATAGTAAGCATACCAGTCCACATGTTACCAGTTTCGCCGAAGCAGATGTAACCAATATGGTAGTATGGCGAGAAAAGGTGAAGAAAGAGTTTGAATTTAGAGAAGGTACAAAACTCACTTTTACACCGATGTTTATTGAGTGTTTAGTGACTGTAATGAGAAGGTTCCCTTTGATTAACTGTTCCCTAGATGGAGATAAAGTTGTTATTAAGAAAGATATCAATATCGGTATGGCTACTGCATTACCAAGTGGTAACTTAATAGTACCCGTAATCAAAGGGGCTGATCAACTGAGTATAGTAGGATTGAGTAAAGCAGTTAATAACTTGGCAGATGCAGCGCGTAACAGTAAATTGAAACCGGAAGATACAACAGGTGGCACTTTTACCCTTACCAATGTAGGCACTTTCGGTAGCCTTATGGGTACGCCTATTATTAATCAACCCCAAGTTGCTATACTTGCCGTAGGCGCCATTAAGAAAAGACCTGTGGTTATTGAATCTCAGGAAGGCGATACAATCGGCATCAGACACATGATGTATTTATCCTTAAGTTATGATCATCGCATAGTAGATGGCAGTATCGGGGCAAGCTTCTTAACGGAAGTGGCAAAAGAATTTGAAAAATGGGATGCCAATCGTCAGTGGTTCCATTACCTCTAATAGTATAACGGAAACTTTTCTACTACCCTACAAACGTGTTATAAAAGCCGTCTTACCGATGGCTTTTTCGTTGGGCGCGTTACAACTTACCTAAAAATATATCATTCGTACTCGCAGTTGGTAAATATGATACTTACCAACCAACCGGAACTTTTAAAACACCCATTGTTACAAATGAATTTCGGATTTGGGAGCAACTGATACTTAACAATACGATCGATAGATTAAAAATTGAACATAGGTATCGTTTTGAGCAGCGTTTTATAAATGGAGATTCTTATCGGAACAGATTTAGATATCGATTGAATACGATTCTACCAATCAATAATAAAGTTATTCAAAAAAAGACTTTTTATCTGAACTTATCAGACGAGATTGCCCTGAATAACAGAGACGTTTTTTTTGAACAAAATAGAATATTTGTGGGTGCGGGCTACGGAATTTCAAATCAAGTAACCATACAAGCAGGATGGCTCAATCGATTTGATAATTTTGGTAATGGTATGGAACAGAAAAAAAAATTTCTTCAACTAAGCCTGTTACTCTCCTTCTCAGAAGCCAAAAGCGGTGCAGAACGGCGCCCCAGTTCAGTGGATTAAAAAGATGAGTGGCATGGTATAAGGTATAAGGTTGGAGGTATCAGATATCATGTTTATTTAAGTAAAAATAAGTAACTAAATTACTCCTTACACCCTACCCTTTTACCCTTTCCCTTTTACCTTACTCCACTTGTGTGAGTAAACATTCCATTGATGAAAAAAGATTTTTTCGTAAATTCCATTAACAAAATAGAATGGAAATGAAAACATTATCACAAACCTGGTTCGCTGATGGGTATATCGATTTTGAACTAAAGAAATATACCTTATTGGCCTATTTACAAGAAATCAATAAATATTTTTGTCAGAATAAGCTTTATCCGCAGCTAGCAGATCTTATATTTCATTATAATAATCTAATCGCCTTCAGAGAAAATAAAAGATACCTTCAGGAGCAATTTCCTAAGCGACTCACCGGCATTCAAATTGAAAAATTACAGTTACTCTATGAATCCTTAGTAGAAGACGATGAACTAATGCAGGAGCTTGAAGATATTATTCAATATGCTTCTTCAACCATGAAAAAAACAATTACCAGTGGTACGGAAATCTATGAATTTGTGGAGAACAAACTCAATATAGAGCCTATTGGTATTATCCCACTCGAACATAACGAAGGCTATTTCATGCTCTGTGAAGGAAGTTGTAAAAACACGTGGGTATACCAGTATCGGTTAAGTTTCTTTGAAAAACATGATGAAAAATACAGAAGCATAAAAACAGAATTTATTGATGTATGGCAAAGAAATATGGTAAACTCATATGTAGCCATTAAATCGGAACTTATTAAAAACAGAAGTGATTTACCTAACCCTGCCGTATATGCACTTGAAACAGATTTAAGTTTACCTATGGAGGAAACATTACTGCCGATTGCGAAACGTTATTTGGTTCGTTATATCACTACTTACGGAAATTCATCAAGTAGTGTATAGCTTATTTTATAGATTGAAAAAAAGAAAATAAAGTAGTACCATAATTTCGCACAAAACAAAATCCATCGAATTTTTCGTAATTATTACGCGGTGTATGCTCTAATACAAAAAAGCCACCCGCTGCAATTAAATGATTGGTAACAATTATTTTAGGTAACTCATCTATGGTACCTAAGGCATAAGGAGGGCCGGCAAAAATAAAATCATAAGATTCTTTACAAGTTTGTAAGAAAGCAAAGACATCCATTTTTAATAACTTGGATCCTGTTATTCCCAGCTTATTTATATTGTCTTGGATAAACCCATACATAACGGCATCTTTCTCCACAATAGTAAGGTCAGAAGCCCCTCTAGATGCCAACTCATAACTAATACAACCCGTTCCCCCAAATAAATCGAGTGTTTTAATATCTTCAAAACTCATTCTATTTTGCAAAATATTAAACAACCCTTCTTTAGCAATATCAGTAGTTGGTCTGGTATGTGGCATATTAGCAGGAGGATTTATTCTCCTTCCGCCCCATTTACCCGAAATAATCCTCATAGCGTAAGCTTGTAGAAAGGAGTAAAATAGTGTGCCGGGTATTCTTCGAGAGCTGCTTTAAAAACTCCTACTGAGGGCATATTATCTAACTGAATATTCGGAAATACATTTTTTAGTTGTGAAAATAAAATGGAAGAATGGTCTATCATACCGCTTAACTCAACCATACATTCAGTTGATTCAACGCTAAATTGAGAAGTGATACGTAACAAGTAATATAATAAATCTTCTGCTGAATGATACCTGTAAGCGTGTATTAACTGTAGGCGTTCATCTTTCCAAAATGCTACTATAAAATGATAGCTGTACACTTGTATTTTTAAGAATCGATCATCGATGAGTGGGCGGCGCATCACATCATTCAATAAGTTTGAATAAGTATGTGAATTTTGAAAAATAACAAACTGACGGTTCAATAATTCTATAATAGATTTCCGGATGCGATAGGCATTGATAAATACTTTCGTAGCCTGTAATTTTTCATACCTAACTTCATGCCTCGTAGATTCTCCATATACAAGGTTTAAATAGTCTTCTGCGGATGTAGCCGTTAATAATTTTTCAGGTATCAAAATACTCTCATCAACATTAAAAAATATATGAACATTCCGAAAGCCACTATTCAAAAACCTGGAAGCAGACTTTACTTCATAAAAGATATCATTCCAATCGTCGTTACTGCTTTTATCTAAATTAAATAATTCGAAAGCCTCAATCTGAGCATTCCCCGACTTTGAGAGCAACACCATCTCTTCATCAGAAATTTCGATATATAAATGATGTTCCGGTGTAACAGAAATATCCTCGTTATATAAACCAATCTTTTTTCTGGCCATGCCTTTTCATTCGTTTTGGTTGTTCAGCTATGCCGAATATTTTTTAAAAATACAAAGTAAAGTGCATATTTGATACGAAGTGGGTTTACCTATCTTTACATAGATTATGAGTAGCGAGGCAACCAGCATTAATTTACAACTTGAAACAGGGAATAAGCAAATTTTAAAAATAGCATTACCCATTGCCGCAGCCTTATTTGTACCCCAGCTTAATTTTATTACCAACAATATTTTCTTAGGCAGATTAGGGCAGGCAGAGTTAGCAATAGCAGGTATTACAGGAGTGTATTACCTCATTTTTGCTGTAATCGGAAACGGGTTAAACAATGCCCTACAAGCCCTTATTTCTCGCAGGGCGGGGGAAAATAGAACCGATGAAATAAACGGTTTGTTTAGGCATGGCGTAAGGCTATCGCTGTTTTTTTCAGTAGGCGGTATTCTCATAACCTGGTTTTTAGCACCGCTCATTTTAAGATGGTCGTTGCATGATAGTAAGGGTATTGAAATGGCGATCCATTTCCTTCGCATCAGGATCTTGGGTTTGCCTTTTTTATATGTATATCAAATGCGTAATGCATTACTGGTAGGCACTAATAATAGTAAGTATTTAGTGATTGGGACGGCCACAGAAACCATCGTAAATATAATATTAGATTATGCTTTTATTTATGGTAAGTTAGGGTTACCCGCAATGGGTTTTAATGGTGCTGCCTATGCATCTATTCTCGCAGAAATATCTGGGCTGCTTATTGTGTTTTTAGTTATCCGATATAATGGAGTAGCAGAACGCTTACAGTTATTGCGTAAAGCCGGCAAAAGTAAAGATACTACCAAGCTTATTTTAGTGCAGGCCTACCCTATTATATTACAATATGCCATCAGTATTATAAGTTGGGAATATTTTTATATTTTGATAGAACACCACGGCTCGCTGGCGCTCGCCGTTTCCAATACGATGCGAAACCTATTCGGTTTCTTTGGCTGCTTTACCTGGGGCTTTGCAGCTACTACCAATACTATGGTGAGTAATGTAATCGGACAAAACAGGCAAACAGAAGTTATTCCACTTATCAACAGAATAATGAAACTAAGCCTGCTGGTGGCATTTATCAGCTTAATACTCATCAATGTATTTCCGGAATTATTTTTGCGCGTTTACGGACAAGGCCCTGAATTTATTGAAGCGGCGATACCCGTATTACGTATCGTTTCATTTGCCATGCTGCTGATGAGCTTTGGCACTATATGGGTAAGCGCTGTTACCGGTACAGGAAATTCCAAAATGAATCTCTATACCGAAATTTTTACCATCTTCATTTACCTCATATATGTGTACATAACCCTGGAACACCTCAATCTCTCTATTGGAATCGGATGGTTGAGTGAATGGTTATATTGGATAACCATGTTTGTTCCTTCCTACTGGTATATTCACAGTTTACGCTGGAAAAAACTAAAGATCTAACCCTTTAATTTGGTAACTAAATCAATATAATCCTGCATCGCAGCTTCTTTGGTGGTGCCCGCCAATTTAGCCCAAGCCTCATGTTTAAACTTAGCTACAAAGTCAAAAGCATTCTCCGGACCGGCTCCGGTATTATCCCCTTCAGTAGCTTGTTTAAATAAAGCGTAAAGTTTTAATAAAGTGTCGTTATCAGGCTTTTCTGTTAATGTTTTGCTGTTGGCAACTGCCTGCTCAAATAAACTGTTTAGTTCCATATGCTATTTATTGTAATGATTGTAAGAGTTGTGCACCTTCTGCTTTTATGGCTATATCTTCCGTACTTCTCGTAGGTAACTTAACCAATTTAGAAAGTACCTCAATAGCCTGAGCAGGTCTTCTGGCTTCTTTATATGCTTTGGCCAAGTCTAAATAATTAGGTGCGAAATAGGGCTCGATCAACTTACACTTTTCCATATATAAAATGGCTTTATCAATATCACCCTCAGGTAAGCCACCATAAAATAATTTTACGGCAGCTTTTTTGAGTCCGGATAAAGTTACCATTTCATAATGCCATTTACCGAGTGTGTAATTGGCCCGAGCATGATTAGGATTTAGCGCTACAGCCTTATCTGCATAGAGTTTTACCTCTTTTACAAATGCTACTATTTTTTTATTTTCTGTTTCAATATCGGTTAATTTCCCATTTGCTAAAGCCATTGCATAACAGGCATCTGCACTCGATCCATCGCTTTGCAAAGCCCTTTTGGCATATGCCAAAGAAGATTCATAGTATAATTTTTTGGAGGCTTTATCTTTCTCCCTACCACCAATATTTGCATTTAATTCAACAGCTTTCACCAATGCTTTTACATTCCCCGATTCTAATAATAATATTTGTTTGTATTTTTCTAGTGCCTCCGGCTCCTTTAACTGACGTTCTAAATTTTCAGCTTCTTTAAATAGTACGGGTATCTCCTGTGCTTTAGCAACGAAAGCACTCACGGTTATGATAAGACTCAGCAAAAATATTTTTTTCATGGTACTCTTTTTTGCTCCCATTCAATACCAACACTGGATCCGTTGAAATAAGGAATGGGCGGCGATTCTTTTTCAATGGTGATATGCACCGTTTCTACGAGAGAAAACCGTGCCAAAATATGGGTTGCTATTCTTTGCGCGAGGGTCTCTAATAAAGGAGTAGCTGTTTCCATTTCGGCTTTTACCAATGCAAATAGTTCGGCATAGTTAACTGTTTCTTCTATTTGCAGAATAGGCTTATCGGTTGAATATATTGCTATCAAATTAACCGTAAAATAAGTACCCGCTTTTTTCTCCGTATCATACAAACCATGATATCCAAAAAACCGAAGATCTTTTAAAATAATTTTCATAATAGTCAGTGGTCAGTGGTCAGTGGTCAGTGGTCAGTGGTTTTCTCCCATTGACTCATGACTATTGACCATTGACTTAATTGATTCCTTTAGCAGTAAGATAGCGCTCCGCATCCAATGCAGCCATACAGCCACTTCCTGCAGCAGTTACGGCTTGTCGGTAATTTTTATCCTGTACATCGCCTGCAGCAAAAACACCCTCAATATTGGTTTTGGTGGTGCCGGGTTGTGTAAGGATATACCCTGTTTCATCCATATCTATCCAGCCTTTAAAAATATCACTATTCGGTTGGTGCCCAATAGCTACAAAAAATCCACTAATTGGAATTTCTTGTGTAGTACCATCCACTACATTTTTTATTCTTACACCACTTACTTTCTGCTCTCCTAAAATTTCATCGGTTTCTGTATTCCAATACACTTTGATATTGGGAGCATTTAAAACACGCTCCTGCATTACTTTACTGGCTCGCATTTTATCTTTCCGAATAAACATGTGAACGGTGGTACATAGTTTAGATAAGTATAAAGCTTCTTCAGCAGCGGTATCTCCTGCACCTACAATGGCTACTTCTTTTCCTTTGAAGAAAAAACCATCACATACTGCACATGCACTCACGCCAAAACCATTCAATCGCTGCTCACTTTCTAAGCCTAACCATTTTGCCGAAGCACCGGTACAAATAATAACTGAATCGGCATGAATCTCTTTCTCTTCATCGATCCATACTTTTAAAGGTGTAGCGCTAAAATCTACTTTGGTAGCCAATCCGTATCGTATATCGGCACCCATTCGTGCAGCTTGCCTCTCAAAATGAACCATCATTTCCGGACCTTGAATACCATCCGGATAACCGGGGTAGTTCTCCACTTCTGTGGTGATGGTTAACTGTCCGCCCGGCTGAATTCCCTGATACAACAAGGGCTTCATATTAGCTCTGGCAGCATAAATAGCGGCAGTATAACCTGCGGGTCCGGATCCTATAATTAATACATGTACTTTTTCAATTGCAATATCGCTCATACAAAAACTTTAGTCGGTAAAAATAATATCAAAACGATTCACAGCAGCTAATTTATAAGGTTTGTACACAACTATGTGGAAATCCTTATTTAGGGATCATGATCGTTATAAATTGAGAAGAATAGCCACAAAAAGCTCCTAAAGCGCCGTTATTGATATTACCAATAACAACACCCGGAGATGAAAAAGGATTACCATTGGATTGATAACTGAACTCCCAGGTTTGCCAAAAATCAAAACTTGCTTTATCTATATTGCTAAACTTCACGGTTATCGTATCGCCTCGTTTAAAAAAACCATAATTGTCTCTTTCCAGAACTTGATTCTTATCTACACCCCTATCTAAACTTACGGTATAGGTTTTACCGTCTATGATAGCATCATCAAAAACACTATTATAACCGGCATAAAAAGGCTTACTGTTAACCTTCGTAAAATACCGAATATAATTTCCTAAACCGGGCGGATCTGTGATGGTTGCCAGCAATACCACAAAACTATCTGTAGCGGGGCGATTCGGCACTTTTTTCCAAGATAAAGAATCTATTTTCTTCGCTAATGGGGGGATACTGGTATTGGACGTATAGGTGGTACCATTCCATTCTATCTTTAACTGATAATTCTTTCCTTCCGCACCAATAATTGCTGTAGTGGGGTTAGCAATATCGTTGGAATAATATAAAAATCTTTCATTATTACTCGTACGCACATCATAAAAACGCAATTGATGTGTAAGCACACCATCGCTAACGGTTACTTTAGCATCTTTGATAAAGGAAGCATATAAAGTGGCTGTATCTATATTAGAAAAAAAACTAAGTGATGTAGATAGTAGTACTATCGGTGGCTGCCCTACCTCTATCTGTCCATCCACCACCAGTTTAGTAGATTGCGCATTCGGACTGATATTGATTGTTTTTTCGCAGCCAATGCCAAAGATTATCACACTAAAAAGATAAAAAAATCGCTTCCACATACTGATACAAAGATACGAACATAAAAAAACCCCGGTTGGAGCACCGGGGTTAATATTGTTAAATTATTTTAACGTCTGAAACTGATATTAACCTAAATAAGCTTTCAAAGCATTGCTATATCTGGCTTTTTGCAATCTCTTGATCGCACGCTCTTTAATTTGACGAATACGTTCTTTAGTAAGATCGTATTTCATGCCAATTTGCTCTATCGTTACACCATTCTCTCCGTCTAATCCAAAATAGGCGTTCACAATTTCAGCTTCACGCGGACTCAAACTCTTTAGTACCCTGCGAATTTCTTCGCGTAAAGAATCTTTCATCACATCATCATCTGTATCGTCAGAACCCTCCAATAAATCGCCCATGGCCACATCCTCTGCTTCATGAACAGGAGCGTCTAAAGAGGTATGACGGGTGTTACTTTGGAAAATATTATTGATCTCTGTTTCACTCATCTCTAAAATTTCGGCAAGTTCTTCAGTAGATGGCTCACGCTCATGCTCCTGCTCAAATGCCATATAGGCCTTATTAGCTTTATTGTAGGTACCGATCTTATTTTGAGGTAACCGTACCAACCGACCTTGTTCGGCCAAAGCCTGTAGTATGCTCTGACGAATCCACCACACTGCATAAGATATGAACTTAAAACCCTTGGTTTCATCGAAACGTTGAGCAGCTTTTATCAAACCCAAATTTCCCTCATTGATCAAATCACTTAAAGATAAACCCTGGTGTTGGTATTGTTTGGCCACCGATACTACGAAACGGAGATTGGCTTGAACCAGTTTATCTAATGCACGTTGGTCGCCCATTTTGATCTTCTGGGCAAGCGTAGTTTCTTCCTCAGGAGTGATCATCGGGATCTTTGAAATTTCCTGTAAATATTTCTCAACGGCTTGTGAATCTCTGTTGGTAATCTGGGTAGCGATCTTGAGTTGCCTCATGTTTTGTAATATTGCTTTTAAAGATAACGAGAATTAGACCCTAAATGTTTCATTCATGCTGCAATCAGGAATCTTAAATTTTTCATATTGAAACGTGCAAAGTTACTATTTTACAACGGATTTACCCAGTATATGTGGATAAATCCGGTATAAACTATACAAAAAACGAATACAATGATAGATTTCCGGTCGGATACCCTTACAAAACCTACAAAACCCATGTTAGCAGCCATGTACGATGCCCCACTGGGTGATGATGTATTTGGGGAAGACCCCTCTATCAATACCCTTGAGCAATTTGCGGCTAACCTTTTTGGAATGGAAGCGGCCATTTTCTGTGCCAGTGGTACCATGACCAACCAAATTGGTATCCGGTGCCATACCCAGCCGGGTGATGAAGTGATCTGTGATCAGCTTTCCCATATTTATCTCTATGAAGGGGGCGGAATCGCCAGTAATTCGGGAGCATCGGTGAGGCTGATTCAAGGTGATAGAGGTAGAATACGTGCCGAACAGGTAAAAGCAGCTATTAATAATGAAGATATCCATAAGCCCGTTAGCACGCTGGTAGCCCTTGAAAATACGGCTAATAGAGGCGGCGGAAGTTGTTACGATTTCAATGAAATTCAATCTATTAGGGAAATTTGTTCTACTAATAGTTTACAATTACATTTAGATGGTGCCCGTTTATTTAATGCATTGGTTGCCAAAAATGAAACCCCCAAACAATATGGTGAGGTCTTCGACAGTATTTCAATTTGTTTGAGTAAGGGCTTAGGTGCACCCGTTGGTAGCTTATTATTAGGCAAAAAAGACTATATCAAAAAAGCAAGAAGGGTGCGTAAAGTTTTTGGAGGCGGTATGCGTCAGGCAGGAATGTTAGCGGCAGCCGGACAATTTGCCCTCGAGCATCAGGTAGAGAGATTAAAGCAGGATCATGATCATGCACAACTTATCGCAACCGCATTAGCTAAAAAAGATTTTGTTACAGATATGCTTCCTGTTGAAACCAATATTATTTTATTTGAAGTTAGCGGAAGATTTACAGCCCCTTCGTTGGTGGCCACTTTAAGAGAGAAAGGAATAGCCACCATTGCCATGACGCCAACACAAGTAAGGATAGTACTTCATTTAGATATCACGGAGATAATGGTAGAACAAACCATATCTGTTATTGAATCACTATAAATTGAATATCTTCGCACCCCAAAATGTTAGCTAGCTGAACTATGTTACCTAGAATTAATCCAACGAGTACACAAGCCTGGTTTTTATTAAAGAAACATTATGAAGATGAAATGAGTCGCAAACACTTGCGCGATTTATTTGCTCAAGACCCCGAACGTTTTAAACGATTCTCGCTTTGTTTAGAGGGCTTGGTTTTTGATTATTCGAAGAATATCATCAATGCAAAAACGCTCCAATTGCTTTTACAATTAGCGGAGGAATGCCATATCAAAGATGCCATTCACGATATGTTTGCCGGTATCAAAATCAATGAAACCGAGCAGCGTGCCGTATTACACACCGCCCTTCGTAATTTTTCCGATACCCCCATTTTGGTGGAAGGAAAAGATATAATGCCCAAAATCAGAAAGGTACTCAACCAAATGAAAGGGTTTTGCGATAAACTGCATACCGGTAAATGGAAGGGGTATACAGGAAAAAAAATTACCACCATCGTAAACATAGGTATTGGTGGAAGCGATTTAGGTCCCGTAATGGTTACTGAAGCCCTACGCCCCTATTGGGTGGAAGGTATCAACACTTTTTTTGTAAGTAATATTGATGGTACACATATTGCCGAAACATTAAAGAAATGTAACCCCGAAGAAACGCTTTTTCTAATTGCTTCCAAAACATTTACAACCCAAGAAACCATGACGAATGCACATACTGCACGAGCATGGTTTTTAGAACATGCAAAAGAGGAAAAAGAAATCGCCAAGCATTTTGCTGCCCTTAGTACCAATGAAGCATTGGTAACTGCTTTTGGTATTGATAAAGCCAATATGTTTGAGTTTTGGGATTGGGTTGGTGGAAGATATTCTTTATGGAGTGCTATTGGTTTATCGATCGCCCTCACTATTGGCTACAATCATTTTGAGGAATTGTTACGCGGCGCCGAAGGCGCCGATATCCACTTCCGAACAGAGAAAATGGATAAAAATATTCCGGTACTGATGGCATTATTGGGTATCTGGTATACTAATTTCTTCGGTGCCCAAAGCGAAGCTATCTTACCATACGATCAATACCTACACCGATTTGCTGCTTACTTTCAACAAGGTAATATGGAAAGCAATGGGAAGAGTGTAGACCGAAGCGGCAACCCCGTAAATTATGCTACAGGTCCTGTTATTTGGGGCGAACCCGGCACAAATGGTCAGCACGCTTTCTACCAACTCATCCACCAGGGTACCCTGCTCATTCCCTGCGATTTCATTGCACCGGCAACAAGTCATAACCCTATTGGCGATCACCATACTAAATTACTCTCTAACTTTTTTGCGCAAACAGAAGCCCTCATGAATGGCAAAACAGAAAACGAAGTGAAAGTAGAACTTATGAAGGCCGGTAAGTTGGAAGAAGAAATAAAAAAGCTCGCTCCTTTTAAAGTATTTGAAGGTAACAAGCCCACTAACTCCTTCCTCTTAAAAAAAATCGACCCATTTTCTTTAGGTATGCTTATCGCTTTATATGAACATAAAATTTTTGTACAAGGTGTGATCTGGAATATTTTCAGCTTCGATCAATGGGGCGTTGAATTAGGCAAACAATTGGCAAACGCTATACTTCCGGAGCTAATAACCGACGATAAAATAACATCTCACGATAGCTCTACCAATGAACTGATCAATATCTATAAAACATTTAGAAACCAAGCATGATAGCAGGGGTTCAAATAAGACCGATTGCACAGGCAGATAACAAAGCCATGGCAACCATAATCAGAACTGCATTAACCGAATTCGGAGCCAATAAACCTGGTACTGTTTTTTATGATGATACTACCGATCATCTCTATGAACTATTCCAATCAGCTCCATTAAGTGCTTATTATGTAGCTGAAAAAAATGGAGAATTGATTGGCGGTGCAGGCATATTCCCCACCGAAGGCCTGCCTGCGAATACCTGTGAACTGGTAAAAATGTATCTCCATAAGTCCGCCAGGGGCATGGGCTTGGGAAGATTTATGATCGACCAATGTATCCTTACTGCTAAAGAAAAAGGCTTTACCCAAATATATTTGGAAACCATGCCGGAGCTCAAAAAAGCAGTATCTGTTTATGAGAAATTCGGGTTTCATTATCTCAATGGCCCCATGGGAAATTCCGGACATAATGGCTGCGATATTTGGATGCTCCGAAATATTTAACTACCACATATTACGCGGACACCAATCGCCATATTTGTTACCCAACAAAAAACCAATCAGAATTTCGTGGGTTCCTTTACTCACCGTATTTAACTTGGATGTTTGAATATCATAAGAGTAACCAATATTAATAGTGTTGCTCAAATTAATTCCAAACATGGCGGCGAAACCATCTTGATACCGATAAGATGCCCCCAACCATACCAGATCTTGATATTGGAATTTTGTATTGACATCAAAACCTATCGGAAGTGGACTAATATATCTGATTAAAGCAGAAGGTAAAAAAGAAACATCTTCAGAAATAGGTATTCGATAACCGGCACTTAAAAATAAATGCGGAATCAATCTACCATTCGTTAAAGCAACGGTATTATCTGAAAAAGAAATATTCTGGGGTACAATTTGTTGCGCTGATAATCCCAGAAAATAATCCTTAGAATAAAGCCATAATCCGGCACTTATATCGGGCTTCAATCTATTCAAAGTACCGCTACTGGCAACAGCAGGATCTACCGTTGTGGTACCAAAATTTAATTTGCTTGCATCTAAACTCATATTGGTGATGCCCACCGAAATACCTGCTGATAAATTTGTTGTAGGTGATAACCCGATATGATACGCATAAGTACCATAAGCAGCAAAGCGATTGAGTGGCCCGGTTTTATCATTCAATATCGTAAACCCAACACCCTGGTGCGGGTCTGCTGCCTGATAATCGCGCCAATAGGCTTGTCCGCGCGGGTTCTCTCCTCTTGCCTTAAAGCCGGTAGCCGTAGTATTATCATAGGCACTTTTCTTTAAAGGCCCATGAATCGTTAAGTACGTAGTAACCGGTGCATCTTGAAGTCCAACCCATTGCATTCTATGACTCGCTTTAACATCCCAATAATTTTCAATACCTGCCACAGCCGGGTTGATGATATAATTATTCATGATGTATTGCGTATAATAGGGGCGCTGTTGTGCACGCCCAATGGCTACCATACCCAATAAAAAAAAGATATATTGTATGAAATACCTCATCGAATAATTGTTACAGAACCTGAAATAATTTTTCTACCATTTTTAGGATTGATCACATAATAATACGTACCAATAGGCAAGGGTTTTCCATTCACAGTACCATCCCAATCCACTGAATATTCTATACTGCTAAATACTAATTGCCCATATCGGTTATATACATCCACCGTTGCGCCGGGGTAACTCTCTAAATACTGAATGTGCCAACGATCATTGATACCATCTCCATTAGGAGAAAACGCATTGGGTACAATGGGTGATAATAATAATTTTACGAACATCGTATCACTAACCGTACAACCTCCAATACCTGTTAAATAAAGCTTATAAGTAATATCTCCTAAGGGTGTGGTAACAGGGGTAGAGTCTGTAGGATTATTTAAGTAAGTGGGCGGTGTCCACATATAACTCAAATTGGTTCCATAATAATAAATAGGCTTGATCTTAAGATTGCCACCTTCCAACACATTAACCCTTTTGGGAAGTGTAAGTTTGGGATAAGGATATACAATTAAATTCTTACTTACGGTATCACTTACACAACCTTGCGCATTGAAGAAATAATAGCTGATGGTATAAGTACCCGAATCGTTAAACTGTCTGGATGGGTTTTTCAAAGTGGAACTAAAACCCTGTCCCAAATCCCAACGCCAACTCGCTGCACTGCTACTCATACCATTTCCATTATCCATAAAATAAACCGTATCACCTACGCAGGCCGTAGTAACATTCATACCAAGGTTTGCTTTAGGCCAGGGATAAACATTATTAAAAGATTTAGTTAGTGAATCTACACATCCATCTTTTGAAGTGATGCTGAGTTTCACATTAACCGGACCTAATGCACTGTATTTATGCGTAGGCTCTTTCAGTAGTGAAGGCGTAGCATCAAACGGGTCGCCAAAATTCCATAGATAACTAAACAACGATTGAGAAGAATCTGCAATAGTAGATTGATTAGTAAAAGTAGCCCTACCATCGGGTAAGCAAACTACTGTAGGCAAAGTGAAAGCGGGCTGTGGCAAGGGATTCACTTTAATCGATTGTTGATTGATGGTACTTACACATCCACTATCCGTTATTACTTGCAAGCCAACATTGTAGGTTTGTGCTGTTGTGTATACTCTATTGAAGCTGGTAACAGAAGTTCTGGTTTCATTTACCCCATCTCCATAATTCCATTTACGTTGTGCGATATTGCTGAAATTAGCTACAGAACTATCTGTAAATGCAATATTATTCTTTTCGCATAAAATAGCTTGAACACCCCATTTAGCAACCGGTGAAGGCCAAACCGTTATGGGTTGAGAAGCAGAATCCTTACATCCTGCACTGTTTACTGCTTTAAATTGTAAATTATAAGTGCCTGCAGCCACGGTTTTGGGAGAATAATCACCATTGGCAGCTACACCGATTCCAGAATAACTACCACTCGCCGATAATGCTGATTGAAATGTACCTTGATTAATATGGCGGGGATCCGCATCGTTGCAAATATCCCTTGGTTTGAGAAAACTCACTTTAGGATAATTATTAAGCGTTACAACTTGAGAAATGGTTTTTCGGCATACGGAAGAGTTACCGGAATAAGCTAATATTTTAACTCCGATTTTTTTATTGGAGGGAGCGGTAAAAGAAGTATATAAGTTAGTGTATACTTTCCCAGGAGTGGGGTTTTCATCACGAACAAAAGAAGTTGGGGAACCTATTGAATCCCAATATATATCAAGCCGAGTGATGGAGCCGAAATCTACTGTAGAAGTATTTGTTATGCGCAAACTATCATTACTGCAAAAGGTATTAATTGCTTGCACAACAAAAGAAGGATTTGGAACACTACCATTTACGGTAAATGGGCTGCTCAATGAATCAGAACAGCCCTTATTGGAAGTAACTTTTAAACTTACTGTATAATTACCTACAGAATTATATTTTGGAGCGGGCGCTTTGGCAGTAGTCATCGCGGATGTAAAAGTAGGTCCGGGATTAATGGGCGTAACTCCCGCATTAAACTTCCAATTATATGTAAAACCAGCTTCTGTAGCATCAGCAATGCTCGACGTATCTGAGAAAGGGGCATTCGCATCTGCCAAACATACTTCCGGAATTACAAACCCAACTCTGGGGCGAGGGTTCACTCTAAAACTACTCAAACTAAAGGTGTCACTTACACAACCGGTATTACTGGTTACTACCAGTTTTACATTTTTATTTCCCCACGAAGCATAGCTCTTTGTTTGAGGAGCATTTGTTGGAATCGAAATCAATCCATTGCCATCATCGAAATTCCATTGCCAATTGTTAATGGTATTTGCAGCTGCCCCGGGAGTAATGGTAGAAGCGTCTGTAAATGTGATAGCATCATTGATACATGTAAGGTTAGGTATCGTATATGCAGCAACCGGTTTTGCAGAAACGTTGATATTCTTAGTGGCAGTAGCAATACAACCAAAATCGGTAATAGAAGTAAGTTTGGCTGTATAGTTTCCTCCTGTACTAAAGGTTTTTGAAGGGTTTTGAACAGTTGCTGTGGTAGCGTCACTAAATTCCCAATTCCATTTAATGATAGATCTTCCCAAACCATTTGATGCATCGGTTAAAGCTATCGCAGTATTGATACATCCATTAGAACTAATGGAGAAATCAGCAGTGGGCGGTGCATTTACAACAACATTATCATTGAAATCCTGAGTATTGGTATTACTACATCCATCCGATTGAACGGTATTGGATGTTGTGGTTAGCTTAACCGGATAAGTTCCGGAGGCATTGAAAGTATATACCTGTGGGATACGGTATAAGTAGTAAGTCTTACCATTTGAAATATAGGTTGAATCATAAGCAACACCATTTGCATTGTTAACCGGCGTATAGGTATAAGGTGAGGTACCCGTCGTCAATGCGGCATTATTCCCAAAATCAACCACAATTTGTGAAGGTTGATAGGTTAATGAAAGATTCACTTTAAAGGGGGCATTACTGCAAGTAGCCGAATAGGAAATATTACTCGCAGCATACTGATTTTGAATGGTAATCGGAGGGTTTAAATCTATAACATTAGTTCCCCCGTTATAACCATAGGATTCTACATTGCCATACCCATATACTATGGCGGAGAACCCTGTATCAGCTGTTACTCGATGTATCGGGTTTGTTGCAGAGGAAATAGTTAAGTCTTCTTGCAAATATGCATAATTGGTATTAGGAATATCTGTAAAAGTGCCTACGGGAGGAGCATTATCTATTTTAACTGAATTCTTGAAATTCTTATTAACGATAATATTCACAAAATGAAGTACTACCTGAGTTTGACCAGGAGGAACATAATTTGCATGGGCAGAAAAAAAAGTTACATCTCCCAAAGTTTGCTCCACAGGGTTGAGCATTACCATCTCAGGATCCGCATAACATGTTTGGTTTGGAGAGCCAACATTACAACCACTCTTACAGGTTTGTGAAGTAATAAACTGAGCTACGGAAACAGGCGCTGAGGCTGTAATAACCAGGGGCGAAGAAGTTTTATAGGAATAGTATTTACCAACGGTATTATAACTTGAAGCTGTTAGCGTAAAATTAATACCGGCTTCCTGAATGTTTACTGTGGTAGTAGGATCATCAACATAAATTCTATAAATATCTGAGAGCCTGTTAATAAAAGGTGCCGTTACAAATTGTTTGCCCCAAGAACGCATCGGAAACATTTGTTGGTATAAATTATCTCCTCCGCTTGCTCCTGGGCAATCTAAAGCACTCCAGGTACTACCTGAAAAAACGGCTATCGGTTTACACCCCGAAGGACCGGAGGCTATTGACCTGATTTTTGTTCCTGAAACATCGCCTAAATTGCCACTTCTGAATTGATACACATCCCCTGCATTCGGGAGTGTTACGGTATACTTATCGCCAACTGAGCGACTAGCTCCCCCTGAAGTAGCTAAAGTAACTTCAATTACCGTATTATTTTGGGTTGCTACCACCGCAAATTCCGACTGACCACCGGTAGAGCCATTACTAGTAGGTTGAGAAGTAGATACGGAGCTCATGCCTGTAGCGATATAAGTTGTACCCAAAACAGAGGTTGGCAGTACTAAAGTGGCGCCACTCCTTGCAGACTTAATAATATGCGCATATACAACTATCGGATTATCGGATGTTACTTTTATGGCCGCTCCCGATTTAACACCATCAGTTTGGTCTAAATAAACACTTGAACTATTCGCATCCATTGCAACAGTTGAACCAATAAAATATCTTTTCACTTGATTTGCAGTTACCGCCACTGTTTTAGTAGATGCTCCAACCTGGATAGTTACATTGGCATTGACAGAAGAAGTGATATATAAACCCATTACCGAACTAATTCCGTCAATATGGCTGGGATAGGCAATCCAAAACTCCTTCCCCTTATTCGAAAAATCCTGTGCACTTGCAGAAAACGAAAAAAAAAGACAAAAAATGATTAGCAGTCTAGAACAATTCATCAGATTGGGGGATATCTTTAAAATTCAAGGGCATAAAAATAAGCCTTGGAAGCCAAATACCGTTTAAAGACACCCTAAAATACGTTTTTGCTGTCTTTCATTAGCTGAAAACCCGCTTTCCCCATACAGCATAAAAGGTCAAGAATACTCATATTAGATTGATATCCTATTTTATCTTCAAAAACCTGAGTATAAGGATGGGTATGATTGGTAATATTTAAACGTGGACTAAACTGCCCTCTTCCATCAATTACCCCCTCACTAACAAAAGGCCGATAGCTTTCCGTTAAAGAAATATCCAGATCGGCTCCAAATTTTACTGATATCCACTCCGTGGCAGCAATATTCAAATCGAGCAAGAAAACTGGCTTCCTCTTTAATAAAGCCTTCAGCTCATCTTGGTAATATTCAAAAAAAGGAGCCCGGTTATATATCGACTCTAAAGTTCTAATATGTTGTTGTACCCAATTATCTCGATAAGAAATTTTTATATCCTTAGTAATCGTTTTTTGATCCCTGCCTTTTTCCAAAGGAACCGATAATGAAACGACCCCATTAACCCCGGGAACCAAACATCGGTTCTTTAAACTGGTTTTTTGGTACTTATCATATTGTTCAAAAATTATATATTTTGATTCAAACAAATGTTTATAATAATTAATACTTCCAAAATATTGACAATCAATGATTAATGTATTCATTATATATTCTGTTTAAGGACTTTGTTTTTAGTAATACTATTATTTCTTATACCTAATTATTGATTACTAATTATTAATTATTGGTAGCCATAAATAATTAATAATCAATAATTAATAATAAATAATTGTAGCTAAAAAATTTACTAAATAAAACTATCCCATCAGACGGGTCGTTTACTAATCAATTTAGCATATAAAGTTACCGGTTTTTACCTAATTCCACAGAATCCAATCAATCTTTATTACTTTCGATGTATGAAAATTCTTCTACGATCCCCCCTACTTCTTATTTGCTTTTTTCTCCTCAACGCTTGCTCCAAACCCAAAGATTTTGAATACCGCGATTTCCGGAATGTTAAGGTTGAAACCTTAGGTTTTAACCAAAGCACACTTTCCTTTGAACTGATTTATTATAATCCAAATGGTTTTGGTCTCGACCTCAAAAAAGTAGATAGTGATGTTTATTTAGACAGCTTATTCTTAGGTAAATTTCAATTAGATACCCTGATGCATATCAATCGCATGAGTGAATTTTCATTACCGGCTAAAATCAATTTAGATATGAAAAATCTCCTAAAAAACTCGGCCTATCTATTACTTAAGAAAGAAGTTACCGTTCAGGCAAAAGGAACGGTTAAAGCCGGTAGAGGGGGTATTTTTAAAACAGTACCCTTTACTTATGAAGGGAAACACAAACTTTCTTTATTCTAGGCCCTAATTAATGGGTTGGATATGACAGGGCTTCTTGGGTTGCGGACCACCCCCATCTTCCGCATATTTACAAATTGGCGGTAATTTCTTATAGGCATCCGGCTCTGCTTTCTCCTCATCAGCATCGAAGCCTGCATTATTTATAGCAGCTTTTATTTCTTCTACCCCACATCTATCCGGCCAATACTGAATCTTCAGCTCACCCTGCAATAAATTAAACTTCATTTGTGTAACACCACTTTGTAATAGCGATTGGTTGGCTTTGGCAAAATACTTTTCCAATGCCACTTTACATTCCCAGCATTTTAAATTAGCCGACTTAATAGTTACCCACTCTTGCTTCCGCATCTGGGAAAAAGATGCTGTAGTTGTAATTAGCAATGCGATTAAGATAAAACCTTTCATAATATAAAATTATGAGTTATGAATTATGAGTTATGAATTATGAGTTATGAATTATAATTTTTAATTCTTAATTCCTAATTCCCAATCCTAAATCCCCCACACATCCGGTGCCGTACTCCAAGCCATAAGGGTTTCTTTCACATCGGCCTCAATAAGTCCTTTCTCTATGGCCAATTCAATTAAAGTGGGGTAATTCGTAAGCGATTTTGTTTGCACATTTGCTGCTGCAAAGTCTTGCACTGCCTTATCAAATCCATAGTTAAAAATAGAAACCATTCCTTCAATTCGAACACCTGCCTGCTTTAATACATCAACCACCTGTAAACTGCTTTTTCCGGTAGAAATCAGATCCTCGATTACCAATACACGTTGCCCATCGGTATATGCACCTTCGATTTGATTACCTAATCCATGTTCTTTAGGTTTCGGACGAACATATAAAAAAGGTAATTTAAGTTGATCAGCTGCTAAAGCTCCCCAAGGTATACCTGCCGTTGCAACACCGGCCAAAGCTTCTGCATCTGGGAAATGTTCAAAAATAACATTGCACAACTCACTCTTCACAAAGTCGCGCACATAAGGAAATGATAGCACCCTCCTATTGTCGCAATAAATTGGGCTCTTCCAGCCACTGGCCCAAGTAAATGGATGTTGAGGACTTAATTTTACCGCTTCTACTTGTAATAATTTTTCAGCAACCGCTTTTTCGTTTGTCATATTGCAAAACTAACAACTTGACACTGCTTTTAGCTGATCAAATTTTCACATCTTATCTTCACCATAAAATTCGTAGATGCATAAACCTATCATCATTGCGGCAGGTGGTTTAGTCCAAAACCCTTCTCAGGAAATTTTACTTATTTTTAGAAGAGGTTTTTGGGATTTGCCAAAAGGCAAACTTGATCCAGGAGAAACCATTGAAGCCTGCGCTATACGTGAGGTTGAGGAAGAAACGGGCTTAACAAACCTAACCCTTCATAAGTTTATCACCATTACCAAGCATGAATATTTTGATCCTTTTCACAAGCAAGATGTTATCAAAGAAAGCCATTGGCATGCTATGACGATCAACGATTATCAAAACGGCACACCCCAAACGGAAGAAGATATTACGGAAATGAAATGGGTATCGATAAAAGAGATAGCAAGCTATTTTCCAACTATGTATCCTACAATTGTAGATGTTATCAACCTTTTCGTTTTAAAACAGCTATTGTAATTCTACTTACACAAATAAGTTTTTCTGCCTCATCATATATTTTGATTTCCCATACCTGCGATGTAGCACCAATATGCAATGGCATCGTAACGCCCGTTACATAGCCTCCTTTAGCACTTCGCAAATGATTGGCATTTATTTCCTGTCCTACACAGATATATTGATTTTGGTCTATCACTAACGCAGCCCCAACACTACCAATAGTTTCAGCCAATGCTACCGAAGCACCACCATGCAATAATCCATAAGGTTGTTTGGTGCGATGGTCTACCGGCATGGTTGCTTTCAAATAATTATCTCCTAATTCCGTAAACCGGATACCAATATGCTCTCCCATTGTTCCCTTACCTAAACCGGCAAGGTGTTCAATTGTAAGATCCTTATTAAACCAAATAGCTGCCATGGGTTTATGTTAATTTCAACGTTTTTATTACGGCATCCGGTAAAAAAGGGGAAGCATCTCCCCGATTCCTTAAGATATCTCTAACAATGGTAGAAGCAACAGAGGTATATTTAGGCTCACCTGTTAAAAAAATAGTTTCTATATTACTATCTAAGGTTCTGTTGGCATCAGCAATCGTTTTCTCATATTCAAAATCACTAACATAACGAATACCTCTTAAAATAAACTGTGCCCCTACTTGTTTACAATAGTTAATGGTTAACCCATCATATACTGCACTCTCCACTTTAGGCTCACTACTATAAATTTCCTTAAACCATTGCATACGCTGCTCAGCGCTAAACATAGGATTCTTTGAAGCATTAATACCTATCCCTACAATTATTTTATCAAACAAAGGGAGAGCCCTATTGATAATATCTGTATGACCCAGCGTTACCGGATCAAATGTGCCTGGAAATAAGCATATACGTTGCATAGGGTGATTATTAATTATGAATTATTAATTATGAATTAAAAGTATAAACTATGAATATTCCCATCATTCATAATTCTTAATTCATAATTCCTAGTTTGTTTTCCCAGCTAATAAATACAAAACAGCCATCCTCACCGCAACCCCATTTTCTACCTGATTGAGAATAATTGAATGCGCTCCGTCGGCAACATCACTGTCTAACTCAACACCTCTGTTGATAGGACCGGGATGCATAATAACTATTTCTTTACCCAATTTATCTAGCATACTCTTCTTTATACCATAAGCTAAATTATATTCTCGTAAAGAAGAAAATAAAGGTTGGTTTTGCCGCTCCAGCTGTATACGAAGTACATTAGCTACATCACACCATTGTAATGCTTGTTGTACATTATAACTCACTTTAACACCCAATGCTTCGGCAATATAGGTAGGTATCAAAGTAGGCGGACCAACAACCATAATTTCCGCGCCCATTTTTTTAAGAAGATACATATTACTCAATGCCACCCGGCTATGCATAATATCTCCGATAATAGCCACTTTCAGGCCTTCTAATTTGCCTGTTTTTTCTTGCATTGAAAAAGCGTCTAACAAAGCCTGTGTAGGGTGTTCGTTTATACCATCCCCTGCATTTATTATAGCTGCCGGTATATGTTTCGCCAAGAAATGAGGTGCTCCAGAAGCACTATGCCGCATCACTACCATATCTACTTTCATACTCAGGATATTATTAACCGTATCCAAGAGCGTTTCTCCTTTAGCAGCAGAAGAACTACTGGCTGTAAAATTGAGTACATCTGCCGATAAGCGCTTCTCGGCTAATTCAAAACTCATTCTGGTTCTCGTAGAATTCTCATAGAAAAGATTCACAATAGTAACATCCCGTAGAGAAGGTACTTTTTTCACAGGTCTTTGTAAAACTTCTTTAAACTGAGTGGCGGTAGATAAAATTAGCTGTATATCTTCTTTTGTAAGATCCTTGATACCAAGTAAATGTTTGGCTTGCAGTTCCATTAAAGATCAAAGATAATAGTTTACAATAATATCACTTCGTCTTTTTCATCACGCCCCTCCCAATGTACTTTTACCTTATCCGAAAGGATCGTATCTATGGCTTTACCCGCAAAATCGGGTTGTATGGGCAATTCTCGGCTAAATCTACGATCTATTAATACACAGAGTGATACTTTTTTAGGTCTGCCAAAATCCAAAAGCGCATCCAACGCAGCTCGGATGGTTCTGCCTGTATACAATACATCATCGATCAATACTACTTTTTTGTTCTCAATACTAAAAGGTATATCGGTAGCATTTGCAATATGTAATGACTTACGAACATCATCCCTATAAAAGGTGATGTCTAATTTCCCGTATTGTATAAGTGCCGGATCAATAATACGACCAAGTTCCTTTACTACCCTATCACTCAAATAAATACCCCTTGGCTGTAGACCAATAATTACGGTATCTTCCAAACCGGGATTATTTTCCAGCAATTGATGCGCTAATCGCTTTACGGTAAGTGCCATTTGGTCAGCGGAGAGAATTGTTTTCAAAAAAGAAAATTTTCAATAAAAATAGGGCTTCTTCCTTACTTTGTACCCCATGCTTTTGCTAGAAAAGATAGAATTAATACAATTTAGGAACTATACAAGCCAAAAAAATAGTTTTTCCGAAAGAATTATCGGTATTTCCGGAGCTAATGGAACCGGAAAAACCAATCTTTTAGATGCTATTTATTATTTAAGCTTTTCGAGAAGCTATTTTTCGCGTGCGGATGCCCAAAATGTACAACATGGAATGCAAGGTATGCGTATTGCCGGAACCTATTCATTACAAAATGAACCTTATACTGTTCAATGTATTCTTCGGGAAAATAATAAGAAAGAATTATGGGTTGAAGAAGAGCAGTATAAAAAAATTTCTGATCATATCGGTAAGTTTCCCACTGTAATGATAGCCCCCGATGACATTAGTTTGATCACAGAAGGAAGCGAAGAAAGAAGAAATTTAATAGATACCATTCTTTCCCAAACTAACGCCTTTTATTTAAGAAGTTTGATCAATTATAATAAAATACTTCAACAGCGAAATGCTTTTCTAAAACAATATGAATACCCCCAATTTCCCGACGAAAAACTATTATCCGTATTCAATGCGCAGTTAACACTCGAAGGGAATATCATATACGAAGCCAGGAAAAGATTTATGACCGTTTATATTCCTTTAGTGCAAAGATTTTATACGCAAATTGCGGGGTTATCGGAACAGATTACGCTAACCTATGAAAGCCAATTGGAAGAGGAATCGTTCAGTAACTTACTCACTAAAAGCTTGCAAAAAGATATGGCATTACAGCGAACAAATGCCGGTATACACAAAGATGATATAAGCTTTACACTACAAGATTATCCCTTTAAAACAGAAGCATCACAGGGACAAAGAAAGAGTTTACTCTTTTCACTCAAGCTAGCGGAATGGGAATATTTAAAATCTGTTAAAGGCTTTGCTCCTATTTTATTATTAGATGATGTTTTTGAAAAATTAGATGCCAACAGAATGTTTCATCTGCTAATGCTGGTTTGTAGTGAAGAGGGCGGACAAGTATTTATCACCGATACACATGCAGATCGATTATCTTCACAATTAACAGCTACCGGAACTCCTTTTCAATTGATTGAATTAAGTTGATTAACTTTATACTATGAGTGAATTCCATATCGGTGATGCCTTAAAAGGGTTTATCAATAAAAGCAATTTACGTAATGGATTACGTGCCGTTCAAATAGAATCGGTATGGGAAGAATTGATGGGGAAAACAATCGCTAAATACACCGATAAAATCCAGATCATCCAAGGCAAACTATTTATACATACGAATATTGGTCCACTCAAAAATGAACTTCAATTTCAAAAACCACAAATCATTGAACGGGTAAATGAAGCATTCGGAGAGGTAGTTATATCGGAAGTGGTGATACAGTAATTTACTCACCCGTATCACGTATCCCGAAACCCGAATCCTTATAAACTATATATACTAAGTTTTCTTACTATCAAGTCACCCTTCATATAGTATACCGTAGGTTTTACCCTAGCGGCCGTTTTAATAACCGTGGCGTCACAACCCATAATAATTTTATCGGGAAGTTGCGCACGTAATTTTTCGGCTTCGGCACAAATGAAAATTATTTTCCCATTGACTGTTTTTTCAGCTGTAAAAAGTTTATCAGCAAAGGGCTTCCAATTGCTAACGTCATTCGCATCTTGAACAAAGATCAGGATATAATTATCCGGATAGTCTAAGATATTGGCAGTAGCATTTTCACCTGCAGCATTATATAAAGTAAAATCTTGAATAGGCGGTTTTAATCCATTTCCTTTCTTTACCAATATATCTTTTCTGCTTATAAAAGTATAGGCAGAATCGTCAAAATCGGCAGGAAAATGATCCTGATCAAAACTAATTTCTTTACCTGCTTTTTTATATACAAATTGTAAAGAGAAACTATCGGCTATTGCGCCTTCGGGTAATTGCATTTGCTTTTTTATACTGGTTCCCGCTTTGTAAGGCAAACAATCGATAATGGGTAAATAACGTAAAGTATATACCTGTGCAGCAAAAGAAAAAAGTATTGTAGCCACTAAAATTAGAATGGCTGTTTTATTAGTAGTTGCGGCTTTAACTTGCTTATAGCAGAGAACGAGGATCACAATTAGGATAAGTAATATTATATCTTTAGCAAAAGACTGTGCAGCAGTTAAAGGGATACAATCTCCAAGGCAACCACAGGTTTTTATTTTTCCGGAGAATATAGCAAACCCGGTTAAAAAAGTAAAAAACAGAATTAATATCAGTAGTAGCCTGCTAAATAATTTCATTTGCCAGCCAATAATAACAGCTACTCCCGCCAATACTTCAAAAACATTCATAGCTACCGATAAGGGCAAGGAAAAATCATTCAAAAAGAGCATACCCCATACTTCAAAAAATTCTTGCATTTTGTAGCTAAGTCCGATCGGGTCATTTACTTTTATCAATCCTGAAAAAATAAATAGTACACCCACAACCCAACGTATTGCTATTAATAGTGGTTTCATGACTGGTGTTTTCCTTCAGCAATTAATATCAGCGCGAATGCAGCGTAATTTATGATATCAACATAATTGGCATCAATTCCCTCTGATATTAGTGTTTGCCCATTGTTTTGTAAAATTTGTTTGATCCTAAGCAGCTTCATTAAAATAAGATCGGCAAAACTCTCCTGGCTCATATCGCGCCAAGCCTCCCCATAATCGTGGTTTTTAGAAAGCATGGTTTCTTTGGCGAACTTGGCTTTTGTTTCATAAAGAGCAAGCGTAAGATCGTATGCGAGTTCTTCTACCGTTGCTTCTGTTTGATCTAATTGTATTAAACCAATTATGGCATAGTTCAATATACCTTTAAATTCCGAAGCTATATCATCTCCTACCTTCTGTGTTTTAACATCTTGTATCGTTCGGATACGAAGGGCTTTAATAAAAATTTGATCTACTACAGAAATAGTTCTTAACACCCTCCAAGCAGTTCCATAGTCTCTTGTTTTCTTCAAAAAAATATCTTTACAAGTATTTACCGCTATATCGTATTGTTGATTAGTATCTCCCATTTAATATCTTTGACCGGAATGCAATTTAATAAAAGCCTTCATGTTTACACTCAATTGTAATGGAAACTTATTAATAGCTCAAGAGCCTTTGGTGATGGGCATTATCAATGTTACCGCAGATTCATTTTATGCCGATAGCAGAGTGCAGCAGGCCGATGCCATAGTAAAAAAGGCGGTTACTATGGTTGAGGAAGGTGCTTCAATTATTGATTTAGGTGCTCAAAGTACTAGGCCCGGGAGTACTATAATGGATATTGAAACAGAAGTCAAAACACTTATTCCGGTTATTAAGACGGTAAGAGAAACGCTTCCTACCGTTCCCCTTTCAGTTGATACCTATTACGCAGATGTTGCTGAAGCAGCTATTGAAGCAGGCGCTTCTATTATCAATGATATTAGCGGTGGGCGATTTTTTCCGGAGATACTTCATGTTGCAGCACGAAGAAGAGTACCTTATATATGTATGCACAGCCACGGAACGAGGGAAACAATGCATGAGAAACTGATGGTGCCAAATATCTCAGCAACCTTATTTCAATATTTCAGTGAAAGAATTAGTGCTGCTAAGGAAGCCGGTATTGTAGATTTTATTATCGACCCGGGGTTTGGTTTTGGAAAAACAATACCGGATAATTTTCAAATAATAAAGGAACTTTCTCAACTAACAATTTTCCGGAAGCCGATACTGGTAGGCGTATCGCGTAAGTCTTCTATTTATCAGACCCTTGGAACCACGGCAGATAAGGCATTGAACGGAACAACTGTTTTACATACAACAGCTCTTTTAAATGGCGCTTCCATTCTAAGAGTTCATGATGTTAGAGAAGCTGTGGAGGCAGTTAAGCTTACGCAAATGCTTAAATAGACAATGGTCAATAGCCATTGGTCAATGGGATAACTACCCTAATGACTATTGACTACTGACCATTGACTTCCGTCTGTGGTTTAAAATCTATTTCTTCGGTGCAGCAGGTGCGGTTGCTATTGGTTTAGGAGCGGTTACGTCCAACACTTCAATTTCAAAAATAAGTGGTGAGTATGCCGGTATAACCGGAGCACTTCCATTAGGGCCATAAGCTAACATAGCCGGTACAAATATTCTACCCTTACCACCTTTATTAAAAAATCGAATGCCTTCATTAAGTCCGCTTATTATACCATTAGTACCTACAACAAAAGAGAGAGGCTGACTATTTTGCGCCTTTACTCCCATATTGCCATCAAATTCTTTTCCATTTAAAAAGGTACCTCTATAACGCAGGGAAACTTGTTTTCCGGTATCTACTTTCACTGCTGCATCACCCGGGGTATTGATCTCAATGAATAATCCTGAAGGTGCTTCTTGGGTTTTGTAGCCTTTTTTACTAATAAAGTCTTTTAATTCTTTCACTTCTCTTTTCTTTTCTATCTCCATTTCTTTTTGATAATCGGCCATCATCAATTCTTGTGTGGCAAAAGTTTTCAGAAAATCAACTTTACCGTTGATCATATCTTTTGCCTTAAAATCGTTGTTGTAATCTAGCATACCCATTTTCTTTAGGGTATCGATGCTCATAGCAAACTCCATTTTATCGCCGGGCGCACATTTATTAATTACTTCCAAGAAACTGTGTTTAGCCATACGAGAGGTATCCACGATCATATACACGGGTACTTTACCATAAGAACTCGTGAGTATTGAATCTTTTTTTGAAGGTAGTTTATACTCAATATTGAGTTTCACGAACTGACCTTGTTTTAAAGTTTCTTTACTATTTCCTTTTTTAATTTTATACAGGAAACCAGTAGGTGTTTTTTCATATTGATTACAGCTTGCAAGCAATACAATCGCTGCCACCAGCGGGGCGATAATTCTCCTCATTTTATTGTAGTTGTGTTTTATATGTTTTAATGATCTTTTTAAAATCCTGATAGGTTTCGTCAATAGTTTTACTACTTCTTCCCCCGGAAGCATTGGCATGTCCGCCACCTTCAAAATGATTTCTTGCAAATGTATTGACATCGAAGTTACCCTTGCTTCTAAAACTCCATTTTCTTTCCTCATCACGATCAATTACCAAAGCTCCAAACTTGATACCCTTAATAGTTAATAAATAATTAACCAAACCTTCTGTATCACCCGTTTTTATATCATACTGTTTTAAGTCTTGTTTGGTGATGTACATCATAGCTGTATTGTATTCATATAACACCTCCAACCTATTCAACAAAGCGAATCCGATAAAACGCAATCTGCTTTCCAGAAAATTATCATACACATTGGCATGTACCGAAGAATGATCAAACCCGGTTTCCTTGAGTTTCGCAACCATTTTATGAACAGATGCAGTGGTCGATGCAAAGCGGAAAGAACCTGTATCGGTCATTACCCCTGTATATAAACACAGGGCAATATCTTTATTTAAAAGGGCTACATTACCCGATTCTACAATAAAATCATAGATCATTTCACAGGTTGAACTCTTGGAAATATTACTGATGCCATATTGGAAAGAGGGCGTATCGGGCTCCTCGTGATGGTCAATTAATATTTTGGTAGCGGTTGCTTTTACTAAATGTGTGGCGAGATGTTTGGTTCTATGAAAGATATTGAAATCCAAACAAAAAATCCAGTCTGCCTGATCTACTATTTTAATAGCTTTTTCCTTTCCTGCCTCAAAATTAAGTACTGTATTCACGCCCGGCATCCAATCTAAAAAATCTGCCCAATTGGTGGGCGATATTACGGTAACTTCATGATTCAGTTGTTGTAAAAAATGGTATAAGCCTAATGCGGAACCCATAGCATCCCCATCGGGCTTCTGATGCATCGTTATAACAACTCGCTTAGATTCGTTAAGAAGCGGATAAAATTGATCGATTGCTTGCATAAAGGCAGCAAATTTAGGGTTATTAACCTACCTTCGCGCCGAAATTTACTAAGTATGAGTAATAGAACATTTACGATGATTAAACCCGATGCAACAGGAAAAGGGTATACAGGTGCCATTCTCGACCAAATTATTAAAGCAGGTTTCGCAATAAAAGCGATGAAATGGACCAGGCTTACAGCCGAACAAGCCGGTTTATTTTATGATATTCACCGAGAACGCCCATTTTTTCAGGAATTGGTTGATTTTATGATCAGTGGCCCGATTGTAGCGGCTATTTTAGAAAAAGATAATGCAGTAGCTGATTTTAGAACCCTTATTGGTGCCACCAATCCTGCTAATGCAGCGGAAGGCACTATTCGCAAATTATATGCAGCATCCGTTGGCGAAAATGCTGTTCATGGCAGTGATAGTGATGAGAACGCTATTATTGAATCAGATTTCTTTTTCTCTAAACTCGAAAGATTCTAATTGATTAAATTGCTGTAGGGTGCCTTTCATTTTGAAAGGCACTTTTTTTGGTTATCTGCTTAGAAAACGGAGCCGGGATTTTTTAGTCTGGATCTTGTTGAACCCACTCTTCTAATTTTGTTAAACCCACCGCTACCACTACCTCTTCCAGAACCAAGAGAGAAGCCATTTAATCGAACAGACAATCCCAAACCTAGCGTGATAAAAGTGTCTTTTGCATAACCTCCTCTCTGAAGAGATGTACTTGGATAGGGCAAAGTTGGGTCTAGTTCATCACCTCTGAATATTAACCCTATGGTAGTAATAGGGTCTGGTGCCTCTTTAAGTATAATATTTTTATCGGGATAAGTATTTGACACATCATCTAAATAATTAGTAAAGAGTTTTCTAAAGGCAAATTCAAAATAAACATTAACATTTTCGTTAATAGCGTATTTAATTCCCGCACCAATAGGGATTTCTAGATTAAACAGGCTGTATTGTTTTCTGTCGGGGTAAGAGGGTAAGCCCTGACCATTTGTATGATAATCGCGCAAATACCTTTTAATACCCTTACGATCGTAAGTCCATGGATTCATATGCATCATACCTATGCCCGCATATACGTATGGAGAAAACACATAATCCTCACTATTCATGTTCAAAAAATCATACTGCACTGTAAAGTTCGTTTCCCAAAGAGTAGTTTGAAAATTCAAGTTTCTAGCCACTAAATCGGGGCGTGTATTATATCTGTCATCCCCTTTAAGCTTCATAATAGAAAAATCGAACCTGCCTATAATTTGTTCCGTTATGTCATAACTTATTCCGGCATTAAACATACCGGCAGTATTTTGATTTATCACTTTAGCTTTTTGTGTAAGATCGCCGTAATAAGTGGCTAAGCCCACAGAACTATGTACTCTAAATGGATCCGTTTGTGAAAAACTCTTGAATGATAATCCTAGTAGACAAAAAAGTATACAAGAAAGATATTTATACATGTAGCATTTTACTTAATCGGAAGATGAAAAATTACAGTGTATTGCTGCCTGTTTCACCAACTTATAACGATAAAACTATATTTATTCTTGTATATAACAAGTTAAAAATAGTTGAAGGGTATCAAAGTGATACCCTTTTACCTATTACTAGTGGATCCCCCTGCGGCGGGACGACCCCATTTCTTGTCGGGTGGACAAGATTCGAACTTGCGACCCCACGCCCCCCAGACGTGTGCGCTACCGGGCTGCGCCACCACCCGAAAACCTTAAAAAGCAACTTATATAAGTCCTTTTTCACCGGGCTGCAAATATAGGGTTAAAAGAAATTTTCAAGCTATATTTGTAAAATTTTCAACGGCTGCATGAATATTCTTTTGAAGCAGGTTACCATAACCGACCCCC
>CABHOW010000085.1 GCA_902168225.1 uncultured Flavihumibacter sp.
TTACCAAAGTACATTTTGTACAAAAGATCCTTAAGGATACACCTAATAAGCCGTTTATTTTTATTTGTAATAAAAATTAAGACAACTTAATCAAGGCTTCTTCTAATGTAGCTAACATAGCCGGAATTTCTTCTTTCTTACTGGTGCCTACACTTAATCTATACCATGGACTATTGGCGCCGGCTCCAAACGCAGAAAAAGGTACCACCGCTAATTTAGCTTCACCCAAAATATAGGAAGTAACATCTGCTTGCGTGCTTAGTACTTGTTCATTGGCATATCGCTTACCTACCAGATCTAATTTAATCGCAAGATAAATAGCGGCTTGTGGTGCCACTGCATCCACTGCATACCCTTTATTTTTAAGTGCTATAAGCCCGTCGTGTATAGTTTGTAACCGATATTCTATTTCCGATTTAAAATGAACTAAATATTGTTGAATGGCTCTTTGCTGTAGTAAATATTGTGCTACTGCTTTTTGTTCTGCCATTGGTGCCCATGCTCCTAAATGGCTTAGAACAGCTTTCATTTTAGCAATAACATTTCCCGGCCCCATGGCCCAACCCACACGAACACCGGTTGCTGCAAACACTTTGGAAATACCATCGATAAAAATAGTATACTCCTTCATAGCCGGATCTAAGGAAATCGGATTAGCATGAACCGTATCTCCATAAGTGAGTGTCCAATACATTTGATCGAACATCAAATACAATTTCTTTTCATTCGCACCCCGCTTATTATTTTCTGCTATGATCAACTCACAAATTTCTTGCAAAGCATTCCGTGAAAGCGTTGTTCCTGTTGGGTTCTGAGGTGTACACAAACAAATAAGCGTAGCTCCTTCTATATTTTTTTTAATATCAGCCACCGTGGGCATAAAATTATTTTCCGGCAAACAGTCTATCAAACAATGCTCACCATCTGTTAAATGAACATAATGGTTATTATTCCAAGAAGGAACACCATAAATCACTTTATCGCCTTTATCTACAATTACTTTAAATAAAGCATATATAAGCGGGCGACCTCCGGAAGCTACCTGAATTTCGTGCGTATCATAATGAATGCCTTCCCATTCCTGAATAAAAGTACTAATGGCTTTTCTCAATTCCAGAATACCTTCTGCGGCTGGGTAGTTGGTATTATGCTTTTGATAGGATTCAATAATCAGTGTTTCTAATTCGCTTGGTATGGGAAAAACCTGCGGATCGAAATCGCCAATAGTGAAATTATAAATAGTTTCTCCGTTTCTGATACGCTCATTAATAGCATTTCCCAACTTTACAATTTCACTGCCTATCAATGTTTCCGCTAAATGGCTCAATTTACTCATACCTTAACTTTTGCGCGAAGTTAACAGAAAGAGCAAAGTATAGCGGGAAGTTTTTATTTTTAAGGATGAAAAAAAGCTGCGCTTTACTGATAATACCTATTTTTTGCCTGCTTAGCGGGTGGGTAATTGCTCAGGATTCTTTATTCCTCAGCTTATCGAAAAAAAATTATCAAAGAGGCGACTCTTTAGAAATGAATATCAGCCTGCCGAATTATTCTGCACTAAAATTAAAATCGGCAACGGTTCATGTTTGGATAGATGATGTAGTAACGCATCGGCGTTGGAAATTTCGATATCCCTTAATTGAAGGGACTGCTGTGGCTGCTTTAAAAATTAGCGATCAAATACCGGATGGAGAATACGCTATCAGCTGTTTGGCAACAACCGGGTTTTATCGGATCAGCGGACATCTTACAGATCGGGATAAAAAGGATTCAGTTATCAACTACATGATGCGTACCGGCAATAATAAAATGATTGTTGATCAATTGAAAGTAGATGCGCATGATAATTTTGTAATGAAGCCTATGCTCTTTCAAGATAAAGCTTCGTTTTATTTCTCCCCGATAAAAAAAACCAAGCATAACTATTTGGCAGTGCAGCTAAAAACACCCATAGACTCTTTATTTGAACCCGTATTAACAACAACCGCTTTTTTTACCGTAGGTAACGCCACATTAACATCAAAACCATTTGTATTATCGCTCGATGATCCTGAAGAATCGGGCCTATTACCTAACGTAACAGTATATACAAAAGCAAAAACGAAAGTGCAGGAATATGACGATAAATATAGTAGCGGATTATTCAAAAATGAAAATGCGATGATCTTCGATGGATTAGAGAATGATGAATTGGCTAATTCCCCAACCCTAGGTTGGTTTTTACAGCAAAAAGTACCCGGCTTAACTGTTGTAACCACCGACGATAATAGGGAGATATATAAATGGCGACAAGGTTCGGGTAGTTTTGTTTCTACTGCAGGAACACCAAGCTCCAACCCGAATGCCCGGCCTGATGCTTGCACCATTTTTATAGATGAATTTGAAGTATCTGCAGGCGATCAAATGATGGTATTCCCAAGAGATATTGCCATGATAAAAGTTTTTCGTCCACCTTTTCAATACAGTTCTACAACCGGTTTTAACGGAGCTATAGCCATTTATACCAAGAAGGGGAAATTCCTTACCGGAAATGGAACCAGGTTTTCATTTATACTAAAGGGCTATACACCATTTGACAGTATCTGGAATTAGTATTAACTTCCAAAAAAGAAAAATATGGGAAAAGCCAAGTCTACCAGAAAAAATGTAAAGAAAAAAAGTCCAACATCGGGTATGGTATCTAAGCCTGCCGGACCGGCAAACAGTTTTGGAAAAACCGGACCCGGGGGTATGAACCAAAACTTTGCTTCTACTAAAAAGAAAGGAGGATTCAGCGTAACACCAAGGAAGGCATCATAAAAATAAACCCCCATCAAAAATTGACGGGGGTTTAAAATTTATATGGTAAACTTCATTTTACTCTATTGCCTTATAATCTTTAAAATACTTTACGGGTGCTGCTTCTGCAAGTGTTCTATATTGTTTCCATACACCATCAAAAAGTGCATTTGCTTTTTTCACCACTGCAGCTACCGCTTCTTCCGCTTCATTCATAGCTCTGTTTTCTTGCGCTCCCGGCATAGCTGTTTTACCCATCACTAAAGAGCGGGCTTCCCCTAATAAACCATTCACAGTTTCTTGTGGAATATTACCATATCCTTGCTTTGTTTGTGGCTTACCATTAAGCGTTTCACGAATATCTTTTATCCCATCTGCAACCAACTTAGCCACTTTCCGCAGTGTATCTGCATCTTTTTTCTCCATCGCACTATATCCAGCTTCTACTTTTTTCATGATATCTTCTACCTCCGTTATTCTTTCCGTAATAGCTGTGATCTTTAACGTAGACTGTTCAATTCTGTTATTCGCTTTACGCAAAGCATCTCTCAGTTCTTTGGGAGTAGGGGCATTCGGGTCATCATTAACCACCACCATCATACTATCTGTTAATTCTCCCCCTAAAGAAAGTACCACTTTATAGGTTCCGGGATCAACAGGTAAACCGGCCGGCTCGGCGTTACCACCGCCACCACCAAATCTTCCGCCGCCACGGCCACCACCGGCAGCTCTTGCACCTTTCCCTTCCAATCCCCAATAAAAGCGATTGAAACCACTATCGGCACGGGTACGCAAGTTTCTTACGTTATTACCGGCTGCATCCATAATACGAACTTGTACCGTATCACTTAATTTGTTTTTACCCGTATCAGTTGCAGATTTTTGTACGAAGAAACTTAATGCTGCACCGGTTTTTCTATTCTCACCTTCATAAGTACCATAGGTGCTGTATTCGATACCTGCAGCATTTTTAATTTTTGCTTGATACGCTTGCGGCGCATCAAAGGCGGTTAATTTTTTAGTAAAGAGTTGCCCCTTATTAGCCGCCAGTTTTCTGAGCGGACGAATATCATCCAATATCCATAATGCTCTTCCAAAAGTAGCGATCACTAAATCTGCTTCACGCTCCTGAATAGCTAAATCATAGGTAGAAACAGAGGGATATTCATTTTTAAATTGTTGGAAATTGTTACCATTATCCAAGCTAATCCAAAGCCCTTGTTCCGTTCCAACAAAAATTAAATTGGGTTCTACCGGATCTTGAATAATACATAACGCATAGCCTATAACTTTTTTCTCATCAATTAAACGTGTCCAGGTTTTACCGAAATCTGTAGTACGAAAAATATAGGGTTTCATATCGCCTCTTCTATAATCATTCACCACAACAAATGCTTCTGCTGCATTATAAGATGAGGCACGAATTTGTGGAACCCATGCCCCTAAAGGCATTCCGGGGATTTTTCCGCGGAAGTTGGTCCAGGTTTTACCTCCGTCCCTCGTTAATTGCACATTTCCATCATCTGTACCAACCCATATAGTACCCTGCTCTTTTGGTGATGGTGCAATACTAATAATGGTACAATAGTTCTCAGCACCGGTTATATCAACAGAAATACCTCCATTATTAGATTGATCGATTTTAGCTGAATCATTCGTAGTTAGGTCGGGGGATATTTGCTCCCATGCAGCTCCTTTATTCGTGCTCTTATTTAAAAACTGACTACCATAATAAATAGTTGCTTTATTAAACGGGTCTTGGGCTATAGCTGCATTCCAATTAAAACGTTGACGTGTATTCTTATTTGGCCGGGGCGGACGAATACTCCAATCCTCACCGGTTGCAATATTATAACGAGATAGGCTTCCTCCTTGGCTCATCGTATATACCCATCTTGGATCTTCTGCATCGGGCATTACATCAAATCCATCACCACCACTTACACCCTGCCAAAATGCATTACGAATACCACTTCGCTGCCACACATAAGCCGGTCCATGCCAGCTACCATTATCCTGTAAGCCACCCATCACATGATAAGGCAGTTCATTATCTACGTTTATATGGTAAAATTGTCCGAGTGGTAATTTCTCATCAAACTGCCAGGTTTTACCTCTATCGCGGGTAATACCAATACCTCCATCATTTCCATCGATGATAAAATTGGCATCATGGGGATGTATCCACCACGCATGATGATCGGGGTGAATACCGCTATATGGGAGTACCGGTTTCCAGGTTTTACCTGCATCCTCACTTACATTGATTACCTGATTGATATTGTACAATCGATTTTCGTTCTTGGTATCAACCGCAATATCCTGAAAATAAAAAGCACGATTGGTTACTACAGCAGGATCACCATTTACAAGTTCCCATTTCAAGCCACCATCCTCTGATTTATACAAACCATTTTTTGTGGCTTCTACCAAAGCATATACCCGATTTGGATCGGTACGACTAATACTAATTCCGATTCGGCCATACTCACCATCAGGCAAGCCTTCTGCTTTTCCTAATTTTTTAAATGTTTTACCGGCATCGTAAGTAACAAAAAAACCACTACCGGCGCCACCTCCTTTTAAACTCCAGGGCGTACGTTTATGCTCATACATATTTACAAAGAGTTTATTAGGATTAGATGGGTCCATTACCATATCACCTACTCCACTGTTATTATTAGTGAATAGAATTTGTTTCCAGGTTTCACCTCCATCTATTGTTTTATAAACCCCTCTTTCCGGATGTTCTGCAAAGGGATTACCCATTACGCCAACATAAACTATATCGGGATTATTAGGGTCGATGATAATGCGATGAATATTTCGTGTTTTTTGTAACCCTAAACATTTCCATGTTTTTCCTCCATCTAAACTTTTATAAATTCCTTCTCCTAAACTAACTGAGTTACGGGGATTACCTTCCCCTGTACCTACCCAAACTACATTAGGATTAGATTGAGTGATTGCTACTGCCCCAATATTTTGAATGGGTTGCTCATCAAAAACAGGAGTCCAACTACCACCCCCATTTTCTGTTTTTCATACACCACCACTTGCTGTACCTAAAAAAATAATGTTAGGGTTTGTCCATACCGCATCTATGGCTGTAACACGACCGCTCATACCTGCCGGACCGATATTACGGGGTTTCCAATTTTTAAATTGCTTTGCAAAATCTACTTGTTGCGCATGCACGAGTAGAAAGCAAAAAGTGAAGGAAAGAAAAAAAATTGTTCTTCTCATATCAGTTTAATTAGGATAGGAAAAGTACACATTATTAGAGAAAAAGCCCTCGGTTCTGTATGAGCGGTTGAAAAAGATAACCCGTTTTGAGGGTTAGCAATAAAATTATCGCTATACTAGCAGATAATATAATTCCTTGATTGCAAAAACGAATACGCGCAGTTCCTTTTCGGTAGGATTATACGCTGCTATTGCAGCCTTTCTTACTTATACCATCATATTTGGCTTTCGAAAATCATTTACCGTTTGCACTTTCGATGGTATGCGGTTTTGGGGCTTTGGTTATAAAACCTTGTTGGTATTGAGTCAAATGTTAGGCTATTTAGCGGCAAAATTTTATGGCATTAAATTTATTGCAGAGCTCAAACGATTAGGCCGATATAAAATAGTCTTGTTATTAGTTGGTATCGCTTGGCTTGCCTGGTTATTATTTGCGTTGATACCGGCACCTTATAATATTATATGCCTATTCATAAACGGGTTTCCATTGGGTATGTTATGGGGTGTTATTTTTTCTTATATAGAAGGAAGAAAAGCAACTGATTTTATTGGGGCTGCTTTAGCAGTGAGTTTTATTTTTTCTTCAGGGTTTGTGAAATCGGTTGGAGGTTGGTTAATATTATATTTTGGAGTACCTGAGGTATGGGTACCATTTACAAGCGGTGCTGTATTTGCTATTCCGCTATTGGTTTTTATTTATGCTATGGAAAAAATTCCTGCACCTTCAGCAGAAGATATTGCCTTACGCATGAACCGAGTACCTATGAATGCTATGGAGCGAAAAACTTTTTTACAAAAATTTTTACCGGGTATTATCGCTGCTGTTTGTATTTATATGTTTGCTACTATTTTTCGTGATATCCGCGATAATTTCAGTGCCGATATGTGGAAGGAGATGGGATATTTGAATCAGCCCGCCATTTTTAGCAAAACCGAAACGCCCATAACACTTATTATACTGTTGCTCATTGGCAGTATGGTGCTGATTCAAAATAATAGAAAAGCATTTATGCTTTCGCATGTATTTATAGGCATTGGCTTTATCATTGCCGGTTTTTCTACATACTTATTTACAAAGCAATTGATACTACCCTACTGGTGGATGACTTTAGTAGGGTTGGGCTTATACATGGTATATATTCCTTTTAACTCTGTTTATTTTGAAAGATTAATAGCCACTTTTCGTTTTACAGGAAATGTAGGTTTTTTAATTTATGTGGCCGATTCATTTGGCTATTTAGGAAGTGTGAGTGTACTCGTAAGTAAGGAAGTATTGAAGATAAGGTTGAATTGGGTAGATTTTTTCTCTACCAGTGTAATGGCTTTATCATTAGCAGGTATACTCATTACGGGTTATGCTATGTTTTATTTTGGGAGGAAGTCGGAGAGAAAGAAAGTCCGGAAGTCCGAGGAATAGTATAAGAGACATGTTCGAAAGCTTTATTTTTTTTCATAACTTACTTGAAAATTTTTTGCTCTAGTTGAAGTATATCAAACTGACTGTTGCATGAAACTATTATTAAAAATACTTTTCCTCCTTTTATTCCCTTTTTTCACCAAAGCTAATAATGGTTTTGTCGATAGCCTTTACAACAAATACAATCAAGCTACAACAGACTCTGCTAGGTATTATTACTTACATAGGATATATGGATATTATGAAGAAGTACAAAAAGATTCGGCTTTAGTATTAGTAAATAAAATGCTCGCCCTAGCACAAAAAAATAAACAGCACTATACAGCCATCGTATGTAATGGAATGATCGGTTATCAGTTGAATGGCTTAGGTAAAAATGAGTTGGCACTCGATGTATTATTAAAGACGCTTAATCAATTTGATGATCATTTAAAAACCATACCGAATACTTGGTCGGCAGATGCAGGTACTATTGGCGATCAAATACCGATTGATCAAAAAAGCATTGTAGCAAAAGCCTATATCAATCATACACTTGGCGTTGTAATTTTTAATACAGGTAATACTGAACAGGCTGAAACATATTTTAGAATTGGCTACAACCTCGCCAAACAAATTCGGTATACAGTTAGGTGGGCAATAGCCGCAATGAATTTGGGTAGATGTTATCTATATAGAAATAAACTGGATAGTGCTTTACAATTTCTTTATGAGTCTAATACACTTGCGTATACCTCAAGTGCAGCTCGCTATTTAGCGAATATTAATACTTATACCGGGGATATTTTTCGATTAAAAAACCAAAAAGACAGTGCATTCAATCACTATTATAAAGCCATTTATTATGGCAAAACAAAGAGTAACTTTAATGGATTGCTACAAGCTTATTTTTCAATAGCAAGATTTCATAGAGAGGTGGGCAATACCGACTCAAGTTTACTTTACTCTAATTACTGCTTACAAATTATTGATAAACTTGGCAGTAATTTTACATCATTTAATGTAAATAAAGGATCTATTTATCAAAACATATATGCTTGCTTCTTACTAAAACAACAAAAAGATAGTATCAATAAATACAAGGATCTCTATTTAATTCAAAACGATAGCATTAAACAAAAACGTATCAATGCATTGATCGGTTTTCAAAATACATTATTAAAAAATCAGCTTCGTTTACAAGAATTAGAGAAGGATAAAATCAATAGTGATAATCGAAATCAAACAAACCTGTTTATTGCCGGTATTATTTTAGTAATAGTAGTTTCCATTTTGCTTTTCCGCAGTAACCGTATTAAACAAAAAGATAACGCGGCATTACAGAAAGCATTCAGTGATTTGAAATCGACCCAAACCCAACTGATCCAATCTGAGAAGATGGCAAGTCTTGGGGAACTTACGGCAGGTATTGCCCATGAGATACAGAACCCATTGAATTTTGTAAATAATTTTTCAGAGCTAAATAATGAATTGTTACAAGAGCTGGGACCCCTCGACAAGCTCGAGGTGACAGCCGATCAACAAGATATTCTAAAAGACCTTCAATCCAACTCGGAAAAAATCAATCACCATGGACAAAGAGCTGCATCGATAGTAAAGGGAATGCTGCAGCACTCCAGAAGTTCAAGCGGACAAAAAGAACCAACCGATATCAATGCTTTGTGTGATGAGTATTTACGGCTAGCGTATCATGGCTTAAGAGCAAAAGACAAGAGCTTTAATGCAGCATTTAAAACTGATTTTGATGCAAGTATACCGAAAGTAAGTATCGTACCACAGGATATGGGGAGGGTGATATTGAACCTAATTAATAATGCGTTTTTCGCCGTAGGCGAAAGGGGGAAGGCAGTAGGAGGAAGCCATAGGGTTGAAGCAATAAATAGTGAGGAAAAAGGTATTCCTTCCGGCTTAAAGCTTACACCTTACAGCCCAACAGTTACCGTAAGCACCAAAAACCTCGGCAACAAAATAGAAATCCGCATATCCGACAACGGCACGGGGATACCAAATGAAATCAAAGAAAAGATCTTCCAACCCTTCTTCACTACCAAACCCACCGGACAAGGAACGGGATTAGGGTTAAGCCTTGCGTATGATATCGTTACCAAAGCGCATGAAGGTAAATTAAGCGTGGAGAGTGAATTAAGAAAAGGTACTATATTTAAGATTGAAATACCGATGTCACCCTGAGCTTGTTGAAGGGTAGCTTCTTAGCGACTTTGCGTTTAAATAATGAACGCGAAGACGCGAAGTCGCAAAGAAAGAATAAATAATTATGAAAAGAGTTTTTTTAGCCTTAACGATTTTACTTGCAACAACTACAATAGCCCAAAGCCCTGCGGAGATAGCCCGCTGGAACGCAGAAGCTAAAAGAGTAACTATTATTCGCGATGTATATGGGGTTCCACATATATATGGAAAAACAGATGCCGATGCAGTTTTTGGCTTGCTCTATACACAGTGCGAAGAAAATTTTGATAGGGTAGAGCGGAACTATCTAGAAATGCTGGGAAGAAGAGCAGAGATGGAAGGAGAGCAAGTGTTGTACAACGATTTGTTAATGCGTTTGATTGCTGATAGCAACGATGCAAAAAAAGATTATGCCCGTGCTCCAATATGGCTTAAAAAATTACTCAATGCCCATGCAGATGCTATCAATTTTTACTTATACAAACATCCTGAAACTAAACCGGCTGTTCTTACTCATTTTGAGCCCTGGTTTCATTTGATGTATACCGATGGTAGTGTTTCTGCTACTAGTACAGGTGGGGCATCAGTAGGGGAAATCAAACAATTCTATGAAAATAAAAATAATAACGCCACTGCGTATATAGATTTTGAGAAAGATATTGAAGATAGAGGATCTAATGGCTTCGCTATTGCGCCATCAAAAAGTAAAACTGGTAATGCCATGTTATACATTAATCCGCATGTACCTTTTTATTTTCGAAGTGAGGCACAAGTGGTAAGTGAAGAAGGATTGAATGCCTACGGAGCAGCTACCTGGGGGCAATTATTTATTTATCAAGGATTTAACCAAAACCTAGGTTGGATGCATACTTCCGGCTATACCGATGTAGCAGATCTGTATGAGGAAGAATTAAAAGAAACCGCTAATGGATGGGTGTACCGTTACGAAGGCAAGGCACTGCCTGTTAAAACAAAACCAATAACTATTTTCTATAAGAAAAACGGACAAATACTTTCCAAATCATTTACAGGATTATACACACACCACGGACCCATAGTTGCTAAACGAAAAAATAAGTGGTTAAGTTTAAAAGAATATAATCGATCTCTGAAAGCATTGATTCAATCTTTTCAAACTACAAAAGCAAAAAATTATACGGCATATAGTAATGTTATGAAAGGGTTATCTAATACAACTAACAATACCGTTTATGCTGATAACAAAGGAAATATAGCTTACTGGCATGGTAATTTTGTTCCTAAGCGAGATACCTCATATAATTGGGCTTTGCCGGTAGATGGTACTATTGCAGCTACAGAATGGAAGGGAGTTCATCCTTTGGAAGAAACTGTTCAATTACTCAATCCTGCAACCGGGTGGATACAAAACTGTAATGCAACTCCCTTCACTGCTGCAGGGGAAAGTAGCCCCGACAAGAGCAAGTATCCGCATTATATGGCCCCCGACGGTCAAAATGCGCGAGGTATTAATGCAGCACGTTTATTACGTAATAGTGGCAAATTGAATATAGATGATGTTGTGGCAATTGGATACAATCGTTATTTATCTGCTTTTGATTATTTATTTCCTACTTTATTTAAAGCTTATGATGAAACTAAAGATGCAGATATCAAGGCTTCATTACAAAAGCCTATTGAGCTATTAAAAGCTTGGGATAAAATATCAGATACGAATTCGATAGCAACAACTTTAGCCATTGATTGGGCTGCACAGATGAATACATTGATACCTAGAGCCCAAACACAAGAAGAGAATACAGAAGTAATTGGTAGGCTTGAAAATATAGCTGCCGCTGTTAGTCTTGAGTTACAACTAAAGACTTTACAAGAAGTTATAAACGCATTAAAAAAGAAATATAGTTTTTGGGAAGTACCTTGGGGTACTATTAACCGGTATCAACGCCTCACAGGTAAGTTCGATGAGCGATATGATGATACGAAGCAGAGTTTTGCTGTGGCGCTAAGTTCCTCGAGAAACGGATCTCTGCCTGCTTTTGAAAGTAGAAGTTTTGATGGAACAAAGGGCAGATATGGTTATTCAGGAAATAGCTTTATTGCCATTGTTGAATTTGGTCCAAAAGTAAAAGCAAAAACAATTGTTACCGGTGGGCATAGCAATAATCCAAAGTCGCCTCATTTCACTGATCAAGCAGCCGGCTACATTAATGGTAAGTTTAAAGAAGTATTTTTTTACAAGGAAGATGTAATCAAGAATAAGGAAGTAGTATATCATCCGGGGGAGAAATAGCCAGTCATTAATGGTCAATGCTCGATAGTTTATAGTTAAGGGGTACGACGAAGAGAATTTATGATAACTTATATAGCATATGCAACCTTTAATTCATAAAATTTTCGAGTCGGATTTTTTTGAACTCATCAACTTTCAGTGTCAATGTAATATTTGTGCCGAATCTAAAAGGGTATATAATCATAAGTTTTCAATTAGTTTTATTTCAAGAGGTAATTTTTACTATCATACTTTCTGTGAACAACTCGATGCCTATACCGGTTATGCATTAATTAGTAAACCTGATTATGAGTACCGTGTAACACACCCTACTGAGGAGGCTGACGAATGTAGTGTTTTCAGCTTTTCCCTTGATTTTTATAAATCACTAGAAGAACAGCTGCCCTATAACACTAAATGGTTTTTCAACAATAAGGATATTCAAAGTATGCTCATAAAACTTACTCCCGAAATTGAGTATTTGCATAAGGTTTGTATCCATGCAATAGAAAATAATATGCCTGCATTATATGTAGATGCGTTAGTAATAGAAATAGTTCAACAGCTTTTGCAATCCCTGAACCGGGAAACAACTCAAATAATTGTTTCAGATCGACTTAAGAAAAGTCATATCATTACCATTGAATTGGCTAAAAATTATATTTTGCAGAACTTTACTACTGATATATCATTAAAAGATATTGCAGCCCATAGTTTTGTAAGCCCCTTTCATTTCAGCCGGATCTTTAAAACCATTACAGGTACTAGTCCATATAACTATTTGCAAACTATCCGCTTAGCACAGGCTTCACTACTTTTAAAATCAAATAAAACAATAGCCGAAGCTGCATTCGCTTCAGGTTTCAACAGGCTCGATTATTTCTCTGCGGCCTTTAAACAAAAATATAAAGTATCCCCTTCTTCATTCAGTAAAAAATAGCGGGTAAAAAAGCAAGATTTCTCAAGATGGTATAATTCTCAAATGATAGCTTTAACTGCTCAATTAGTATAAATGAATGAAGTTAAATTGCAACTTTTTGCAGCCGAGCAAAAAGCCAAGGCGTTATTTGAAGCAATAGAAGAAAAAGGATTAATTATTGCAGGTAAATCGGAAGAACAGCTTTGTAATGAAATTATAGAGATTGCAAAAAATGATTTCGGTGCAGAAAATCATTGGGGCAAAAAAATAGTAAGGGCGGGTATTAACACTTTGGAACCATATACGGCTGATCCTGAAAACTTGATCTTACAAGATGGCGATATAGTATTTTTTGATTTCCATCCGGTTTTTAACGGATGGGAAGCAGATTTAGGCAGAACCTATGTTTTAGGAAATGACCCTTTAAAACAAAAAATAAAAGCTGATATTCAAGCCGCTTGGCTAGAAGGAAACGAATGGTATTGGAAGCAGAACAGCCTTACCGGTGCTAAGTTTTTTGAATACGCTGTAAGTTTGGCAAACAAATATGGGTATGAATTCGGCAATGCCATTGCAGGCCATATCATAGGTAAATATCCCCACGAACAACCTGATGATCCCAATGATTTATGCTTAGATGTACATCCCGATAATAATTCAGACATTTTGCAATTAGATAAATTCGGTAATGAGCGGCACTGGATTTTAGAACTACACTTCGTAGATAAAAAAAATAAAATCGGTGCCTTTTACGAGCAACTGTTGATAAAAGAGATTTATTAATACTATTGGCACAATTTTTTTTGTCTCTCTTTATAAACGTACAGAATCAAATGGTATGCGATATAAAAGTAATACTCGATTGGTGAATATAGAAAGTGCCTTGGGGCCACTAGTTATGGGAGAGAGTTAATGACTTTGCCAAATTTTTCTCGGAATACTCCTTGTTGCCCACTACCCGGGAAAGGTAATCGTTCGTTAATTACGTTATAGTGTAGCAACTTTAACTGAGGATAGCAGATATCATAAACATTAGCTTTTATAAGTATAATGGGTGTTTGCTTAGTAATCGCTTTTTCAATACGTAGTAGCAAATGAGGAAAAGATGCTTCATAAGATTCACCGGTAACTTCAACTGGTACTTCCGCTAAATCCATCAACCAAAAACCATCCTCTTTAAATTTATGCAAAAGCTGTTCTTTTAAAAGAGGGTCTCTTTTCTGTTTTAAATATTGCTCTTTATCCTTAGGATATAAAACAGCCATGATTTCCAGAAACAAAGCATCTTGTTTAGGAACATCTTCAAAATAAAAATCTTTATCCAAACTGCAGGAAGGGGCTTCTGTTATAAGCAAGGCCTTAATTTCACGCGGTTTGTATTTGTTACGTGCTGTTGTATATCTCGATCTTAATGCCTCTATGTTCGTTTGGTCTGTCATATTGTGTAACTTACTCCTCCATCTTTTTCATCTTTGAGCTGAACGCCAAGGGCAGCAAGCTCATTGCGAATTTTATCGGAGGTTACAAAATCTTTACGTTGCTTGGCTTCTTTCCGAATATTGATGAGCAATTGGAGTACCCCTTCCAACTTATTATTATCGGCTGTTTTTGTAGTTACCAGCCCGAATATATCGGTAATAAAGGCTTTGAGCTGTTCTTTTAATAAGGAAACAGTAGCTGCAGAAAGCGCATGCTTAGCTATATGTTTATCTTTTATAGCGTTGATAATAGGAACAATTTCAAAAATATTGGCAATTACTTTAGCCGTATTCAAATCGTCGTTCATAAACTCAGTAAACTCATTCACGAGTTTTGTGAGCTTTTCATTGAGGGTAGTATCTGTTCCAACAATAGCTTCCACAAAATCTTCCTGCATAAACCAATCATAGGCTTCCATCAGCCTGCGCAACGCTTTTTCACTGCCTTGTAGGGCGTCGTTACTAAAATCGAGTGTGCTACGGTATTGCGATTGTAAAATAAAAAAGCGAATCGTAGAAGGCGCATAAGCCTGTGTGAGCATGGGGTGGTTACCGCTGAACAGTTCACTCAGTTTAATCACATTACCATAACTCTTACCCATTTTTTTTCCATTAATGGTAATCATATTATTGTGTAACCAATAACGTGCGGGTAATTTATGATTGCAAACTGTGCTCTGTGCTATTTCACACTCATGATGTGGAAATTGTAAATCCATTCCACCACCATGTATATCAAATTCCTCTCCTAAATATTTAGTAGCCATCGCCGAACACTCAATATGCCATCCCGGGAAGCCTTCGCCCCATGGGCTTTGCCAGCGCATAATGTGTTCGGGAGGAGCTTTTTTCCAAAGTGCAAAATCACTTTTGTTACGCTTCTCATCTTGGTTATCGAGCTCGCGGGTTGTATCGAGTTGGTCGTCTAATATCCTTCCACTTAAAATACCGTAAGGTTGACCTTTAACAGAAAAATCGGTATTATACTTTTCAACATCAAAATAAACAGAGCCATTTGCTTCATAAGCATATCCATCTTTAATGATGTTTTTAATCATTTCAATTTGCTCTACAATATGGCCTGTTGCAGTTGGCTCAATACTTGGCGGGAGATTATTAAACTGTGTCATTCCCCAATGGAAGAGATTAGTGTATTTCTGCACCAGCTCCATGGGCTCTAGCTTTTCTAAAATGGCTTTCTTGGTAATTTTATCTTCCGCCTCGCGACCCTCTTCTTCAAAATGTCCGGCATCAGTAATATTCCGCACATAACGCACTTTATACCCAAGATGCATAAGGTAGCGGTATACTACATCAAAGGTAATGAAGGGGCGGGCATGACCTAAATGACTTTCGCCGCTTACGGTTGGTCCGCATACATACATACCCACATAAGGGGTATTAATAGGTTCAAAAACTTCTTTTTTCCGGGTAAGTGAGTTATATACTTTGAGCGCCATTGGCGCGAAATTATTTTATTTTTTCAAACGAAGGTCGGAAAGCAGCATAATATGATCACTTAAAAAAGGATCTACCAGCTCAAATTGCTTTACATCAAAGTTTTTATCGGGTAAAATATAATCAATTCGCAGGGTTGGGGCTAGGGAAATAAAGGTTCTACCAATGCCAAAACCCCTTTCCAGAAAGGCATCTTGCCTATTTCCACGAATGTTAAAATAGGTATAAGAGTTGGGTACATCATTAAAATCGCCGCAAATAAGGTTAGGATAATAACAGGTATCTAATACTTTTCTTACCAAATCTACCTGAATCCCTCTTTTCTGATAAGCGGCTTTCATTTTACGAATAAGCCCTTTAGAAACAGAAATCGACTCTGTTTGCGGGTCTTTGATCTTTTCTATATCATCATAATCTTGCTTTTTAAATTTAAAAGATTGCAGATGTGTGGTATAAATGCGAATAGTATCGTAGCCTTTGAGTATATCAGCAAAGATTACGCTTTCAGCACCTGCAAAATCGGTTTTACCGGTAGCAACAATGGGGTATCGTGAGAAAATTATGGAGCCGGATTGGTAGTTATTACCATTCAGATTATGATCTGCTGAAAAATAATAGTAAGGGTGTGTTTTAGAAAAAAGGATAATATTATTTTCATTGGCAGCCGTATTAAATTCTTGCAGGCAAATAATATCTGGGTTATAATTCAGTATACTATTGGCAATTTCCACTCTTACCGGAATGATATTTTTTTTATGCTTACTGATACCATTAAAACTTTGTACGTTCCAGTCAATTAAACGAAAAGTATTATTGGGTTTTATTTTAGTAATAGTACTAAAACCGGTCCACGCAAAAGCTACCGGTATTTGTTTATACCCAATGCATAAAACGAGTAATGAAATACTTGCCCATACCGGCCTGCTTACTAACCAGAATAATAAAAAGAAAAGGAGTATTACAATTAAATAAGGAGTTATAAGTGGGAGAAAACCGTGCATCCACCATGAAGCGGGATTAATAAAAGGGGAGCAAGCGGCCAATAGAAAAATCAATCCACAGAGAATATTGATGGAGATGATAAAAGTTTTGGATGTTTTTCTTAGCCAATGCTTAGCCATCTCTAAAAATACAAAAAATTACTGCTTACTAGATAGATCGGTAATAATTGGGTAATGATCTGATAAGCGTAAACGAGGTGAATGATATTGTACAGTATGCACACTTGAACTAGTGAGCACAACATCAATACGTAGCGTTGGTAAAATACGCGAGTAAGTGCCTCCCCATCCAAAACCTTTTTCAAGAAAAGCATCTTTTGTATATGCTGTTAATAAAGAATAAGGGTACCCGGCAGGAACACCATTTAAATCGGCACAAAAAATAAAAGGCTTTTTTTGTTGTTTAAAAATTTGTTCGATTTGATTTGCTTGCGCTGAATGTATTTTATCGAAATAAGCCAACCTTTCGATGCGGGATGAATGAAGTAAAAAAGCGGTATCTTCTTTCATATAATCGAGATACCCAATATTATCTGATGCAAGTTTTTTTGGGGCCAACAACATGGAACGCAGATGTGCATTGAATAGCCGAAGAGGCCGATGATTGAATAGGATATCTGCATAAGCAATACTCTCAGCATATTTTTTATCGGTGAAACGTATGTGCCCGCTATCTTGTATTTGAATCTTTGAAAAAATAGCCGTTCCGTAATCTTTACCGTCTTCACTAAAATAATAGTAGGGATAGCCTAGTGAATCACGAATAAAAGCTATATTATCATGCTTATTTCGAAGGCGTAAGTGGGTGAAATCTTGTAAGCAAAGTACATCTGCTTTTGTGCTCCTTAAAAAAGCAATCGCAAGCTCATGACGCTCATCCCAGGTTTTTTCTGTCCATAATGCTTTAAAAATAAAATTATCTATATTCCAACTGAGAATCCGTAAATTCTGACTTTGTTTTTGTTCTTTAAATGTGTTGGGGAAATGAAAGGCGAAACTCGATCTAGTATTTTCATACCCTAATGGCAAAACTAATAAGAGCAATAACCATTTTTTGGAATGTACAAATGCTGTAACTAAAATGAAGATCAGCAGCGTTATTTGCAGTACGGCAAACCCAAGTGCTAAATAACTGATACCGTTCCACGATGTGGGATGAATATAATGTGTAAAGCAAGCAGGGATGTAAAGTGCCGCTAAAATAATCGTAATAATTGATAGTATCTTATTCATTATAGTGCTTCTTCATCGTCACTACCACTAGCTCTTTTCAAAAATGCTTTTTCATCATCACTCAAAAAAGCATATCCATGTTGATTGATTTTATCTAGAATAGCATCTAATTTTTGTTGTGTAACATTTGCTATTTTCTCGTAAGGTTTACGGTTGGTTCTGTAGAAATGCTTTTCTGCATAACTTTTTTTTGCGTGCTTTTTTTCCGGACTAAACAAATCGTCGAGCCAATTGGCAAATTGAAGCATCCAACTGCCCCAGTCATTCCCTTTTTGTAATTGTTTAATGAACATAAAACCAAAAGCACCTCCGGCAAGATGAGCAGCTGCAACACCACCATTATCGCTGGCCAGAGTAGCAAAATCTATGGCAACAAATATGAGTGTAAGTACCCATAATGGAATACCGCCATTGATAAGCGGAAATAGCCTATAGTCGGGGGCTAATGTAGTGGTAGCTACAGCAATGGTCATTACAGCGGCACCGCCACCCATAAAAGGGGCTGTTATAGCGATATTTCTTTCTAATACCGGAAATAGATTATTGCATGTTACAAATACGAGCGCACCAATAAAGCCGCCATATAAATAAAGCGGGATCAATCGGCTATTACCCGCAAGGTCTTGCAGTATATAGCCAAAAGCCCAAAGCCATAGAACGGTAGAAATTAGATGCCACACGCTACTATGCATAAACATGGCGGTGATGAAGGTCCATGGTCGCGAAAAAAAAGTATCCGGTACAGGTGAGAGTACAAACCAGTTAAATACTTGGCGATAAAAAAATTCTATAGGTGTATCTGTTAAAAAATAGAATACTTTGATAGAAGCAAAAATGAGGAATAGAAGGGTATTTACTGCAAACAATAGCACCAGGTTATTGTTGTCTTGCCCTAATAAAATACGTCTTGTTGATTTGTAAGAATCGAAAGCCATATTAATAAAACGATTTTTTGTTGGTTTTGTTCCAGGTCATAACAATTAATAGCCCTACTATAGCACCCCCAATATGTGCCCAACGCGCTACATTATCACCCGCTGAATTTTGAAGTGCAAAGAACAATTCATATCCAAAATAAAGTAACCCTAGCCATTTTGCTTTAACCGGGAGTAGAAAATAAATATAAATATAGGTATTGGGAAAAAGGTAAATAAAGGCAGCCAATACACCGAATACGGCACCACTGGCACCTAGCGTAGCAGTATTTACTGTATTTGTATAATAGGTACTAAGTACCCTAAATACTTGATTGGATAAACCTGCTGAATCGGTGTCTGCTGTTCTTAAGGCATCCAGTAGAGAAGCTCTCTCGGTAAACTCAATTTTATTATCGCTGATAAATTGAATCATGGCACGGTTAAATGCTACCCCACCATTAGCATGTAATCGAACAAGATTTTCATAGCCTTTCATCAATGGTATAAACTCATAACTCAAAAATAATAGATGGATCAGAGCAGCTCCTAAACCACAAATAATATAAAAAATTAAAAACCGTTTGGAGCCCCATAAATTTTCCAGTACGGCACCAAACATCCAGAGTGCAAACATATTCCCGAAAATATGTCCAAAGTCGCCATGCAAAAACATATGAGTGATCAACTGCCAAGGGCGAAACAAAGGGCTTTGCCAAGCATGTAAAGCCAAACTATCTTCAAAGGAAAAAACAGCGGAAGGGCCTGTAAAAGTTTTTTGCGCTAAAAAGAATAGCACATTAATGATCAATAAATTTTTAATGATCGTTGGCAGGATCTCAAATCTACTCGGACGAAACTCAGTCATAGTTTATGTTAATTTCATTTGAACAACATTTTCAATATGCAAGGTATGTGGAAACATATCTACCGGTTGAATTTTTGTTACTGTGTACTTCTCTGCTAATAACGCTAAATCACGGGCTTGTGTTGCGGGGTTACAACTTACATATACCACTAATGGTGCTGCAATATCCAATAATTTCTTCACTAACTTATCATGCATACCCGCGCGTGGCGGATCGGTAATGATCACATCGGGTTTACCATGTTGAGCAAAAAAATCATCGGTACAAATATCTATCACATCACCTGCAAAAAAATGACTATGTGTTACACTGTTTAATTTTGCATTTTCTTTAGCATCTTCAATAGCATCTGCCACCACTTCTACCCCCACTAACTTTTTGGCTTTTTTACTTACAAATAGCCCGATACTGCCCGTACCACAATATAAGTCGTACACTAACTGAGAACCATCAAGCGCTGCAAATTCACGTGTAACAGTATATAGTTTTTCAGCTTGTTTGGTATTGGTTTGAAAAAATGATTTCGGACTAACCTTAAATTGCAGATCCTCTAGTTTTTCAATGATAAAACCCTTTCCGAAATAAGTAATGGGATGTTGATCGAATAAGCTATCGTTTTTCTTATTATTGATCGTATACAGCAGGGTTGTAATTTGCGGAAAAGACTTCAAAAGCATATTCAGTAAGGCTTCACGCGGTTCCTTATCTTCATAGGCAATAACCACATTTACCATCCACTCCCCAATAGTACTATTGCGCACCAATACATTTCTGATCCACCCTTCGTGCTTTTTTATATCATAAAAAGGTAGTTTGGCATCCAGTACAAATTTTGCAATGGCATTTCTGATATTATTGGTAGGCTCTTCCTGTAAATAGCAGGTATTTATTTCTACCACTTTATCAAAAAAACCTCTTACATGAAAGCCGGCTGCACCAGGCTGTTCAGCGAGCTCACCTTCCGCTTTAAGCCTCCGAAATTCTTCGGTAGGAATAAATTTCCGCGTAGCGAAAGTATATTCCATTTTATTGCGATATTGCGTAGTAGCCTCGGCACCAATAATCGGTTGAATAGGGGGTAATGGTATTTTTGCTATACGCGTGAGGTTATCCGTAACCTGCTGCTGCTTATACACCAGCTGTTTTGAATAGGGTAACATTTGCCATTGGCAACCCCCACAAACCCCAAAATGACTGCAAAAGGGGGTAACCCGGTCTGCAGCGAGTTGATGCGTTTTTACCACAAACCCCTCCGCCCAATCCGACTTGCTTTTAGATAACTGAACATCCACGATATCGCCGGGTACTGCACCCTCTATAAAAACTACTTTTCCGTTTACCCGGGCAAGTGCCTTCCCCTCGGCTGCATAATCAATTACGGGTACTTGTTCCAGTACTACTGTTTTTCGTTGCTTCTTCACGAAGTAAAGGTACGAATTTGCATTGCCTTTGTTTTTGTAATTTCATCCCCGAATATTTGAATATGCGTAATAAATCATTTTTCATCTTTAGCTTATTTTTTTTATCGGTAATGGCCACCGGTGCGCAAGTACCCAAGACTTCACCCTCCGGATATAGGATACCCATTACCATTACGCCTCTAAAGAACACAAAAGTATACTTGGGTTCTTATTTTGGTAAAAGCATGACACTCGTTGATTCAGCAAAAATAGATGCGAATAGCAAGGGGGTTTTTCAGGGAGCAAAAAAATTAACCGGCGGTATTTATTTTGTGGTGTCTCCCGGCTATACTATCTTATTTGAATTATTGATGGATGCACAGCAGCAATTTTCTATTGTAGCAGATACAGCTCAGAAAGAAAAAGCGGTTATTAGTGGTTCTGCCGATAATGATCTTTTTAAACAGTATTCGATTTTTTCCACTGAAAAAGGAAAACTTTTACAACAACTTGAAGCTGCGTTTAAAGCTGCTACAAATAAAGCCGATTCTACCCGGATAAGAGAACAGATCATTAAAACCGATAAAGCATTAAGGGATTATCAAGAAAATATTATTAAAACAAAACCGCAGAGTTTATTGGCCACTTTGTTTTCAGCAATGAAGCGGCCCACACCGCCTGCCATACCTGTGATAAAAGGTAAACCCGATTCTACCTATCCCTACTATTTTGTAAAGAATCATTATTGGGATGGTATTAGTTTTAATGATGATCGTTTATTACGAACTCCTTTTTTTGAACCTAAGATCGATGAGTATTATAAAAATTATGTATCTCCCAATCCCGATTCCATTATTCAGGAAGTAAAGATGATGTTATTGTATGCACGTTCGGGAAAAGAAATATATCCTTACCTGCTTACCAAGTTCACCAATAAGTATATGACTCCCGAATTTATGGGTCAGGATAAAGTATTTGTGTATTTATTTGAAAATTTTTACGCTAAAGGAGATACCTTATTATTAAACCCGGCTTCGCGCAAAACCGTTACTGAAAGAGCTTATAGCCTCATGGCAAACCAATTAGGCAATCCGGCACCTGTACTCGATTTAACAGATACATTAGGTAAAACGGTTTCATTATATGCGCAAAAATCGCCGTTTACATTAGTTGTTTTTTGGGATCCTAATTGCGGACATTGTAAGGAAGAACTACCGCGTATAGATTCTATTTATAGAGCTAAATGGAAAGCAAAAGGCGTATCTGTTTATTCCGTAAATATTTATGAGAATGAAATTGTTGCATGGAAACAATTTTTGAAAGAGAAAAATATAAGTAAAGAATGGGTGCAAGCGTATCAAACCAAAGCAGCACGGGATGCAGAACAAAAAGCGGGTGTACCTAATTATCGGCAGCTATATGATATTTTTAAAACGCCCACACTTTATTTATTGGATAAAGATAAGCGCATTATGGCCAAGCAGCTTAGTATAGAACAGTTCGATGCTTTGTTAGAAGCTAAACAATAGCATTGACCACATCCCAAATAACTTTGGGCTTACCTAGTGTATAGTAGTGTAAAACAGGCACGCCGAATTTTTTCAATTCCTTACTTTGTTGGATTAGCCATTCCGTGCCTATTTGTTCGCACTCGGCATCGGTTTTACATTTAGCAATAGCATTGGATAATTCGGTAGGAATATCTACATGAAAAATTCTTGGTAAAACCGAGAGTTGTTTTTTATTTGTGATAGGTTTTAATCCCGGAATAATGGGAACCGTAATACCCATATCTCTGCAAGTTTTTACATAATCAAAGAATTTTTGATTGTCGAAAAACATCTGCGTCATAATATAATCGGCGCCTGCATCCACTTTTTCCTTTAGCCTTTGTAAATCTATTTCAAGATTGGGTGCTTCAAAATGTTTTTCGGGGTAGCCGGCGGTACCTATACAGAAATTAGTTTTACCCCCGTTTTGTATGTCTTCATCAATATATAAACCATGATTCAGGTTTACCACTTGCTTTTGAAGATCGATGGCGAATCTATGTCCACCGGGCTCAGGCTCAAAGCTGGCTTCATTTTTAGCGGCATCTCCCCGAAGTACCAGTACATTATCTATTCCTAAGAAATTAAGATCAATAAGGGCATCTTCACTTTCCCTTTTGTTAAAGCCACCACAAATAAAATGGGGTACCGTATCTACTTGGTAGTGGTTCATAATAGCGGCGCATATACCTACTGTACCCGGGCGTTTACGAACTTCTACTTTATCGAAAGTGCCATCGGCTTTCTTTTTAAAAGCGGTTTCGCTGCGATGATAAGTAACATTGATCCAAGAAGGTTTAAACTCCATGAGTGGATCAAGATGATCATATACATTTTGGATGGTTTTCCCTTTTAGCGGTGGTAATACTTCAAAAGAAATAAGGGTATCTTTCGCCTGCTGAATATGTTCGGTAACTTTCATCTGCTATACTAAACTTTTGTGCAAGATACAACGAGTTGTATAAATGATAACTATTAGCTATCCGAGCCGATCGTATTTAACTCCTTATAACACCTCTTTACCAACCATTTATTTTATCTTTGCACGAAATATTTTTTCTTGAGTCTTATCATCCATACTAAAAATCTTGTAAAACGCTATAAAGGCAGAACCGTAGTAAATCAGGTATCAGTGAGCGTTAAGCAAGGCGAAATTGTGGGGCTATTAGGCCCGAATGGTGCCGGTAAAACCACTTCCTTTTATATGGTGGTTGGGCTCATAAAACCCGACGAAGGAACCGTTTATCTCAACGAAGAAGATATTACTAAACTACCCATGTACAAAAGGGCGCAAATGGGTATCGGTTACTTACCTCAAGAAGCCAGTGTTTTCAGAAAGCTAAGTGTGGAAGATAATATTATGGCTGTGTTGGAAATGACCAAGCTCAATGCCGAAGAGCGAGCTGCTAAATTAGAATCCTTACTCGATGAGTTTAATTTACACCATGTTCGAAAAAATAATGGGGATAGCTTAAGTGGTGGTGAAAGAAGAAGAACAGAAATAGCTCGGGCATTAGCGGTTGATCCTAAATTTATTTTATTGGATGAACCCTTTGCAGGTGTTGACCCTATTGCGGTTGAAGATATTCAAAGCGTAGTGGCAAAACTCAAATACAAAAACATCGGCATCCTTATTACCGATCATAATGTGAACGAAACGCTTTCTATTTGCGATAGGGCTTACTTGCTTATTGAAGGAAAAATATTTAAACACGGAACAGCAGAAGAACTGGCCGAAGACGAGCAGGTTCGTCGCCTTTACCTAGGTACCAATTTCGAATTAAAGCGCAAAGATTGGATTATAGAAATGGCGCGTGAAAATAGCTAGTCCTAAGTTGTTGATTATCTGCGCTTTTATCCTTATTTTCAGGTTTTATCATGAAGCTGTTAAGCCCCGCTATATCCCGATTAGCTCGCCTCCGCCATTGGCGAATTGAACAATGGGTACATGACCCCATTGCGGCACAGCGTGAGGTGTTACAAGATCTGGTTACACACGCTCAGTACACGGAATTTGGTCGGAAATACGGGTTTAATCAATTATTCACGATTCGGAAATTTAAAGAAGCGGTTCCTATTCACGAATACAATGATGTAAAGCCATATATAGAAAGAATCATGCAGGGGGAAGAAAATATTTTATGGAATACCCCGGTATCTTGGTTCGCAAAAAGCAGTGGAACCACCAGCGATAAAAGTAAGTTCATTCCTATAACGCAAGAAAGTTTGGAAGATTGTCATTTTCAAAGTGCGAAAGATGTGCTTACCCTTTACTATAATCGTCATAATGAAAGTGATCTGCTAACAGGTAAGGGATTGGTGATTGGAGGCAGTCACCAGATTAGTCCGATCAATGAATCCATGCAGTATGGCGATCTGAGTGCAGTACTTTTACAAAATACGCCCATGTGGGCGAACTGGATCCGTACGCCTGAACTGTCTATTGCCTTATTAGATGAATGGGAAACTAAGATAGAAAAGCTTGCACAAAGTACAATTGAAGAAGATGTAACTTCTATTTCAGGAGTACCTACCTGGACCCTTATTTTGATCAGAAGAATTTTAGAGATAACTGGAAAAGCAACTTTAAAAGAAGTATGGCCGAATTTGGAACTATATATACATGGGGGTGTTTCTTTTGTGCCTTATAGAGATCAGTTTAAAAAATTAATTGGGGAAGGCTGTAGTTATTTAGAAATGTATAATGCCAGTGAAGGTTTTTTTGCTGCGCAAGATACACCCGATGAAGAGGGTATGTTATTGTTTGTAGAGAATGGAATATTTTATGAATTCATGCCGGTAAGTGAGTATGGCAAAGAAAATCCAACTACGATTGGGTTAGACAAAGTAGAGGTTGGACAAAACTACGCGATGGTTATTAGCACCAATGGAGGCTTATGGAGATATTTATTGGGAGATACCGTTCAGTTCACATCATTATATCCTTTCAAAATAAAAGTGAGCGGAAGGCTTAAACAGTATATCAATGCTTTTGGAGAAGAACTGATTGCTGATAATGCAGATAAAGCTATTGCCATAGCTTGTGAGAAAACAGGTTTAATGGTGAATGATTATACTGCTGCGCCTGTTTATTTTGGTGATAATACCAAAGGCACCCATGAATGGTTGATAGAGTTTGAGAAACCGCCGAATAATATTGAGGCTTTTGCCTACGAATTAGACTGTGCATTGAAGTCTGTAAATAGCGATTACGAAGCAAAGCGATATAAAGATATTGCACTGAGTTTACCTATTGTACAAGTATTAGCAAAGGGAACCTTTAATGCGTGGCTAAAGCAGAAAGGGAAGCTTGGCGGGCAACATAAAGTACCGAGATTGAGTAATGAAAGAATTTATATTGAGGAAGTAAAAAAATTGATTACATAATAATAACGTTTATTTGCGCATTCAAAAATTATTATCATGCAATTATTAACAGGGAAAACATCTATTGTTACAGGGGCAGCCAGAGGTATTGGAGCAGCCATAGCTTTGAAATTAGCCGAACATGGAAGTAATGTTGTATTAACCTATGTAAGTGATGGTAGTGCAGAAAAGGCAAATGCCTTGGTTGCACAGATAGAAGGGATGGGTGTAAAAGCAAAAGCCGTAAAAAGCAATGCAGGTGTTTTTGCGGAGTGTGAAACATTAGTAAATGATACGATAAAAGAATTTGGTGCGATTGATGTTTGCGTAAACAATGCAGGGATTTCAAAAGACAATTTATTGTTGCGTATGAGTGAGGAACAGTGGGATGAAGTGATGGATATTAATTTGAAAAGTATTTTTAACATGACGAAACAGGTCATTCGTCCAATGATGAAAGCCAAATCGGGTAGTATTATAAACATGAGTTCAATTATCGGTATCAGAGGTAATGCAGGGCAGAGTAGCTATGCAGCCAGTAAGGCCGGTATTATCGGATTTACAAAATCTATTGCTGCTGAGTTGGGTAGCAGAAATATTCGTTGCAATGCCATTGCCCCGGGTTTTATTGAAACCGACATGACACATTATTTAAAAGATGGAGATGCTGCTACCTCTTTTCTACAAAAAATTCCTTTGGGAAGATTTGGTAAGGCAGAAGAGATTGCTAACACTACTTTGTTTTTAGCAAGTGATATGAGTTCTTATATTACCGGCCAGGTGTTAAGCACTTGCGGAGGATTGAATATTTAGTGATAGTTACACCGTTGGTATCCATTCAATGAATAACCAATACAGCGGCATTCCTATACTTATATTAAACGGGAATGTTAGTCCTAATGCCATTGGTATATAAAGGCCGGGGTCTGCTTTTGGGGCGGCCAGTCGCATGGCTGCAGGAACTGCAATATAAGATGCACTTGCTGCAAGAATAGCAAGCATAAATCGATTACCGGTTTCTATATGCCAAAAACTACTGATCCACACAGCCATCAAACCGTTGAATAAAGGAATAACAATACTGATTACAGTTACAAACCAGCCATACTGAATAAACGCTTTAAATCGTTTCGCGGCTACCATACCCATTTCCAGTAAGAAAATAGCTAGGAATCCTTTAAAAATATCTGAGGTAAATGGTTTGATCCCTTCCGCTTGTTTGGTATCTGCAATAAGACCAATAAAAAGGCTCCCTAAAATCATCCAAACAGATCCATTGGTAAAAGCATCATGAAGAACAGTTTTAAAACTGCTTGTTTTCTCCTGGCTTTTTTCATATTTACGAATGAGGATCATACCTACTACAATAGCAGGTGCTTCCATCATCGCCATGGCGGCCACCATGTGGCCGCCATAAGGTGTATTGTTCATCTCTAAAAAAGAAGCGGCTGAAATAAAAGTAACTGCACTCACCGATCCGTATGCAGAGGCTACGGCCCCGGCATCAGATACATTTAATTTCCACCTCAACAAATAAAATACATATAACGGCACTACAATAGAAAATAAAAGTGCCAGCACAAGTGTAATAATTATTGTTTCATTGATACCACTATGTATTAATTCTTGTCCACCCCTAAACCCAATAGAAAAAAGTAAATAAAGAGAAATGAATTTTGCACTGGAGGCCGGTATTTCCAGATCACTTTTAACAATTGTGGCCAATACACCCAAAATAAAGAATAGTAGCACCGGGTTGGTAAGATTGCTGATTAAAATATTCGTATTCATGGTAAATTGGGTTGTATTTTTACTTTCTTAGCAGTTGATTAACGAAATTAGGCACAATCCTTGTCAATATTGTGCCTTCAGATTAAATTATAACTCGAACGTACGGCTTATGGCATCACAAAACAAAGTATCTCCACTCGGAGCTGCAAAAAAAATTTTCGCTCTTTTACGTTTGGATAGAAAAGACGTATATGCCATCTATGTATTTGCCATACTTGCAGGATTAGTGCAATTAGCTATGCCACTAGGTATTCAAACCATTATCAGCTTTGTAATGGCCGGATCTATGAGCACCTCGATTGTTATTTTAATATTTTTAGTTGTTTTAGCTGTTTTTTTAAATGGCTTACTCCAGGTTAGGCAAATGCAGGTAACAGAAAAAATTCAACAGAAAATTTATGTTCGCTACGCTATGGAGTTTTCCGACAGGCTTCCTAAGATCAATATTGAAAAATTAGATAATTACTATCTGCCCGAACTAGTAAATCGTTTTTTTGATACTATTTCGCTCCAAAAAGGAATCGAGAAAATATTATTAGATATCCCTGCAGCAGTTATTCAAATAATTTTTGGTGTTGCCTTACTTTCATTGTATCATCCTGTTTTTATTGGTTTTGGAACCATATTACTTATTCTCCTGTATATCGTTCTTCGATATACCTTACCCGATGGTTTTGAAGCAAGTTTGGAAGCCAGCAATCAAAAATATGCAACCGCAGCTTGGTTAGAAGAAATGGCAAGGGCTATAAAAACTTTTAAATACTCCAAAGGAACATCACTAAATATTAAAAAAGCAGATGACATCGTAGACAAATACTTACATGCAAGAACAAATTATTTTAGCGTACTACTAACGCAATATTGGAGTTTAGTAAGCTTTAAATTAATTATTACTGCTGCTATGCTCATTGTAGGTGCTTTTTTATTAGTAGATCAACAAATTAATATCGGGCAATTCATTGCTGCAGATATTGTTATTCTTTCTGTTATCGGGTCGGTAGAAAAATTAATCGGCAATTTGGATAAAGTGTATGATGTGCTTACCTCCGTTGAAAAAATTAGTAAAATCACAGAAAGTGATCTAGAAACAGAAGGGTCCGTAGCATTACAACAAATCAAGAGCGGCGTTTCTATTTCTTTTGAGCAAGTAAATTTTAGTTATAGTAACACAAAAGGGATTCTTCAAAGAATCAATCTTCAAATTAAGCCGGGAGAAAAAATTTGTATCATGGGTAAGTCAGGCGCCGGAAAATCGAGTATGTTACGTCTCCTTACAGGCGCCTTCAAGCAGTTTGAAGGCTCTATTCTTATAGATAATATGCCTATTGGTAATTACACGCTTAACTCCATACGTTCTCAAACCGGAATACTATTAAGTCAGCAAGATATATTTAATGGTACCATTTGGGAAAATATAACCATGGGTAATGCCGAAATCAAAAATACCGAGGTTACTGACTTAGTTGATAAATGTGGATTATCTTCTTTTATCAAAAACTTACCTAAAGGATATGATACACTATTAGACCCCTCGGGGATCAAACTTGCGGGAAATATTCGCCAAAATATATTATTGTTAAGAGCCTTATTAGGTAATACCCGATTGCTATTATTGGAAGAGCCTTTAAATTATTTAGAGCCTGAATACAAAGAGAAAATGACCGATTATTTGATGAAAAAGGAAGAGGCAACTATTTTGATCGCAACCAACGACAAATCACTGGCTGCTCATGCGAATCGTGTGGTATACCTCGAGAAAGGACATATTAAAGCAATCGGCAGTTGGGAACAAATTAAAGAATTGATCTGATAAAATAGTATGGCAAAACATTATTTCATAGAAGCCGATATTGATAGCGAGGTAGAACATACCCAGCTAAAATCATTTAAGGCTGTATATCATATCAACAAAAGTAATAACATCAAGAAATGGCTTTGGGGTATAGTAATCGCTCTGATCATTACCTTGTTCCTACCCTGGACACAAAACATCCGTGCTACAGGCGCTGTAACCACTTTGCGTCAAGAGCAGCGACCGCAGGAATTGAATACCATTATTGCAGGGAGAGTGGTGAAATGGTACGTAAAAGAAGGCGATTTTGTTAAAAAGGGAGATACTATTTTACAATTGGGAGAAGTAAAAGTAGATTATTTTGATCCTAAACTACTTGATAGAACCAAACAACAGATCGATGCAAAACAAATGGCAGTAGAAGGATACCAAAGTAAAGCTATTACAGCAGCGTCTCAGATAAAGGCATTAGAAGAAGTGCAAAAATTAAAACTCTCACAGATCGATATCAAACTCCGACAACAAGATTTAAAAGTTACCAGTGACAGTAATGATTTAGTAGCGGCATCAAATGAATTGAATGTAGCAAAAAGGCAAATTGATGCTGCCAAGCTCATGTTAGATAGTGGGGTTATTTCTTTGATCGATTTTGAAAGAAGAAAAATAAGTTTTCAAAATGCAGTTGCAAAAAGAGTGGGGGCAGAAAATAAATTTCTTCAGTCTAAACAAGAGCTTATAAGCTTACGCATAGAAAAAAATGCAACTGTTCAAGAGTATACAGATAAAATAGCAAAAGCCAATGGCGATCGTTTTGGGTCATTAGCTAGTGTAGCCACAGGTGAGGCAGATGTTGCCAAGCTGCAGAACGCCTATAGTAACTATGATATCAGAAATCAACTTTACTATATAACGGCTCCGCAAAGCGGACAAATTACTAAAGCCCGTAAAGCAGGTATCGGTGAAATGGTGAAAGAAGGTGATATGGTTGTAGAAGTGGTGCCGGATCAAATAAAATACGCAGTGGAGTTATTTGTAGCACCTATGGATTTACCGCTCATTAATATAGGTCAGAAAATCAGGTTTGTTTTTGATGGTTTCCCCGCAATTGTATTTACCGGATGGCCCGCTGCATCTTACGGCACCTTTGGCGGTGTAGTGGCTGCAGTTGAAACATCAGTAAGCGCAAACGGAAAATTTCGATTATTAGTAATTGAAGACCCCAATGAAAAACCCTGGCCTAAACAACTGCGTATGGGTGGCGGTGCCAGTGGTATTGCCTTACTTAAAGATGTAGCTATCGGGTATGAATTGTGGCGAAATATAAATGGCTTCCCACCGGAGTACTATAAACCTAAGCCTGCGGATAAATCCGTAACATCCAAGAAGAAAAAATAAGAAATGAAGAAATTTTTAATTTTTGCAGCATTATTTTTTTTGAAAAGTGCATCTGCTCAAATGATGACACCCGAAGTATTTATACAGCAAGTACGCCAATATCATCCTATTGCAAAACAAGCTGCAATTCAGGTAGCAAAAGCGCAAGCAGATCTGCTATCAGCTCGCGGAGGTTTTGATCCGGCTATTACACTCGATGCGAGAAGAAAAACTTTTGATGGGAAAAATTATTACTACTACACAAATCATGAGCTTAAACTACCCACACGTATTGGCGGATTAGACCTAAAAACAGGATTAGAAAATAATGGCGGCCAATTCTTAAACAGCCAAGTTACCGAAGGGCAATCCAGTTATGTAGGGGTTGAATTACCTATTGCAAAAGGATTATTGATGGATAAGCGTAGAGCAACCTTACAGCAAGCAAAAATTTATCGTTCGCAAAGTGAGCAAGAAAAAGCAAAAATGATCAACGATCTATTATTTGATGCGTATACCGGCTATTGGCAATGGGCCGGTGCTTGGCAACTCTATACTATTTATGCTCAATTTTTAAATATTTCAGCAGATCGATTCAGACTGGTAAAGCTGGCTTTTCAAAATGGTGATCGCTCTGCTATCGATACTGTAGAAGCCCTTACACAGGTACAGAATTTTCAAATGCTTCAGGCAGATGCGGCTATTCGATTAAATACGGCATCATTGGAACTATCTAATTTCTTATGGGATAGTAGAGATAGTGCTTATGAACTCTCACCAACTGTAGTACCTGATACCCTTTCATTTAATTTAACGGCACCTACACGCTCTCTGGAAAACTTACTGGCATTATCCTCAACGGCTAACCCGGTTCTTAGATCTTACAGTTATAAATTAGATGCTTTAGAGGTGGAAAGAAGGTTGAAATTTCAAAATATTCTTCCGGTTATAAACTTAAAAGCAAACTTGTTGAATAGAGGATATAATGTAATGAAAGATTTTGGTGGTGCCCTATTTCAAAATAATTATTACTGGGGGGTTGATGTAAAAATCCCTCTTTTACTCAGAGAAGGTAGGGGAGATTATCAAAAAGCAAAATTGAAATTACAGGAAACAAATTATGAGTTAGCTGCAAAGCGATGGGAGGTAGAAAATAAAATTAAAAACTATTATACCGAAACCAATTTATTACAAAAGCAAATAATAGCTACCCAGAATGCATTTAATGGCTTTAGTGCTTTATTAAGAGCCGAGTCTTTACGATTCCAAAATGGTGAGAGTTCTCTATTTCTCATTAACTCCCGTGAAAATAAACTTATTGAAACGGCCGAAAAACTCGTTAACCTCCGCATCAAATATTTAAAAGCGAATTACGCTGTAGAATGGGCTGCAGGTACACTCAGATAATTTAGTTAACGCTATAATTGAATACCTAGAGCTTGATATTTTTTCTTTGTATATAAGCCCACCATAACATAAAAGCAGCAATGGTTTTATAGGGAGCCCATTGCTCTACTATCCATTCCATTTCTTCCCGGCTCGTTTCTTTTGGTAATTTTTTAATATGCTTCAAACTATTGACCAGGGCAATATCTCCAAATGGAAATACATTCTTTCTGCTGAGTACCATCATTAAAAATACGTCGGCGGTCCAATTACCAATACCTTTTATTTTCGTAAGTTTTGTTCTAATAATATCATCCGATTCATTAGCTAGTAAGCAAAGATTTATTTCTCCGGTTACTACTGCAGTGGCAAGGTTTCGGGTATAAGATGTTTTTTGTTTACTAAAATAAGCCGCTCTAAAATCTTCATCAGATAATGCCAGTAATTTTTCAGGTGTAAATTTTCCTATTTTCTTTTTTAATTGCAAAAAAGTAGCTTTTGCAGAAGCTAAAGAAACCTGCTGTTCTAAGATAATTTGTACTAATGTTTCAACATGTAAAGCTCTTTTCCAGTATGGGGGATAGCCATAAGATTCAATAATTACTTTTAAATCCGCATCTTTATCAGCCAAGCTATTACAAAGATGTATCAGTTCTTTATCATCGAAACTAAGTGTTGCCAACAACTTATTTCTTTTTGAAGCTTGCCACAAAATGTTTGCTATAATCACTAAGTATTAATCTACCACTTATAGCTGCTCTTTCTTTTAGTAATACATCCCAGTGCTCGGTACCATTCCAGAAAATTTTTTTGATCTCAGCTAAGGCCTCTGTGCTCGACTTTGATAATGTTGTAGACAAACGTGTAATAGCATCATCCATACCCGCGATATCTTTATGCAATTCTGCAAATAAACCCTTTTTTCGGGCCCAATCGGCCGGGCGATACATGGTGGCATCAATAGTAAGTTGAGAAAAAGCAGACAATCCTATTTTTCGCTCAACTGCCGGACCTACTACGAAAGGACCGATACCTACCGCTAATTCACTGAGTTTTACTTCCGCTTCTTCGCAAGCAATAGCATAATCTGCAGCGGCAGCCAATCCTACCCCACCTCCAATACATTTGCCTTGTACCCGGGCAATAATAATTTTACCGCAAGTACGCATGGCATTAATGACATTAGCGAAACCACTAAAAAATTTCAACCCCTCCGCTTCGTTGGAAATAACTGCCAGTTCATCAAAAGAGGCCCCTGCACAAAAAGTCTTTTCACCGGCTGAGCGAAGAATAATAACTTTTGTTTGTGGATCATGCCCTTCCGCATGTAAGGTTTTTGCTAATGCTTCTAATATTTTACCCGGTAATGAATTACTCTGTGGGTGATAAAATTCGATAGTGGCAATACCATGCTCACGTTCTGTTTTTACGTACCCTTCTTTTATTTCTTCTATCATATGTATTTTTTAATCTTCAATCTTCCGTCTTTTCGCCACCATCGTTAATATGGTTGCAATGCCTACCAGCTCTTCATTTTCGTCTATCATTTCAACCAGCCATTTTACGATACCCTTGTCGATATCTGTTATTTCTTTTTTCTCTTGTTGAATTTTTTCTTTACAAGTAAAACGAACATACATGGTTGCGCCGGGATACATCGGTTTGGTAAAACGAAGTTCATCTATCCCATAATTCAATAAAACAGGATTTTTTTCATAACTACTAACAAATAATCCGGCTGCCATACTCATGAGTAAATAGCCATGCGCTACCTGGCGTTCAAACATGGTGCCTGTAAAGTTGGTACTTGTTAAATGCGCGTAGAAATGGTCTCCGCTTAAATCGGCAAATGCATTAATATCTTCTGGAGTAATGGTTCTTTTTTCTGTAATAAGCTGATCGCCGATAGCAAGTTCTTCAAAATATTTTTTGAAGGGATGTATGATATCCGTATTACCCTTTGCTCCTTGTTGATATACGCCACTGATAGCAGTAATCATATCGGGAGAGCCTTGCACGGCTACTCTTTGCATGTAGTGCTTTACTCCGCGTATACCGCCCATTTCTTCTCCACCACCGGCCCTACCGGGGCCTCCATGTACTAATAGCGGTAGGGGCGATCCATGTCCGGTACTTTCTTTAGCACAATCATTATTTAAGATCAATACTCTTCCATGATAGGTGCCTGCACCAATTACATAATCTTTAGCGATAGCTGGGTTTGCCGTTACAATAGAACTAACCAGTGAGCCTTTCCCCATTTTGGCTAATGCAATAGCTTCTTCGATAGAGGAATAAGGCATCATAGTAGCAACCGGTCCAAAAGGTTCTGTTTCATGAACAACCGTATCACTAAATGGATTTGTATTGAGGAGTAAAAGCGGGCTCATAAATGCTCCTTTCTCTGCATCTGCATCAACTGCACTTACACTATCTAAGGAGCCATAAATAATTTGTGAGGAAGCGAGTAGTTTTTGTACTTGCAATTTTACTTCTTTTCGCTGCGACTCACCCGCTAATGAGCCCATACGTACTTTTTCGTTTAATGGGTTACCTATTACCGTTTGTGCTAAGGCTTTGCCTAGCGCAATTTGTATATCTTCTATTTTATTTTCCGGAACGAAAATGCGACGAATGGCGGTACATCTTTGTCCGGCTTTTGTTGTCATTTCTTTCCTCACTTCCTTAATAAAAATATCCCATTCAGGCATATCGGGTGTAATATCATTTCCTAATACAATGCAGTTCAAAGAATCGGCTTCCATTGTAAAGGGAACATTTTCTGTTACTATTTTTTCCCCCGATTTCAATAATAGCCCTGTTGATGCAGAACCTGTAAACGTAACTACATCTTGTGATGTAACATGTTCTAATAAATCACCGGCACTGCCACAAATCAGTTGCAGGGCTCCCTGGGGTAAAATATCCGAAGCAATGATTTCTTTTACCACTGCTTCCGTAACATAGGATGTAAGTGTTGCAGGCTTTACAATGGCCGGCATACCCGCTAATAAATTGACGGCAATTTTTTCGAGCATCCCCCAAACGGGAAAATTAAATGCATTGATATGGATGGCCACACCTTCTTTAGGGATTAATAAATGGTGACCCATAAAACTGCCGCCTTTCCCGAAAATATGCTGTTCGCCATCTAAGCAAAAGGGTGTATTGGGGAATTTTCGACGAAGCGACGCATAGGAGAATAAATTTCCAATGCCCCCCTCAATATCTACCCAACTATCGGCCTTAGTAGCCCCTGTTTGATAGCTGATTTCATAAAATTTAGGCAAGTGCTCTCTTAAATGAAGTGCTAATGCACGGAGCATTAAACCGCGTTCATGAAAACTCATGTTTCGTAATGCCCTATTTCCTTTGGTTCTGGCGAAATGAAGCGCAGCAGCAAAATCGATGCCTTTAGTACTGGCTTTGGCAATCGGCTCTCCGGTAACCGCATTGAATAGCAATTGTCCATCTCCTTCACCTTTTACCCAGCTACCCTGAATATAGTTCTCAAGCTGATACATAACTATCTTAATTATCTGAGCAAAGCTAACGATTGATAGTTTATGGGTAAAGAAAATAAAAAACCCATCCGGCTTAAAGCGGGATGGGATAGCAGTTGGTTATTGGTCACAAAAACTTTAACAGTATTTAAATAGACAAGCGTTTATCAATTTCGCTGCAAAGCCCGCTGAAAATTTCTTCAACCGTGCCTTCCCCCTTTAAGTGTACCACTTTATTAAACTTTTCGTAATAATTAGCAACTACGGTTGTTTTTTGCTTGTATTCAATAATACGGGCCCTTACTACTGCTTCGTTTGTATCATCACTTCTACCGCTGGTTAGCCCCCTGTTCAACAGGCGTTTCACCAGCTCTTCTTCACTTACATCAAGCGCTAAAACAACGCCAATTTCAGTGTTTTTTAGTTTCAGGAGTTTATCCAGCGCTTCGCTTTGGGCAACCGTTCTAGGAAATCCATCGAATAAAAACCCTTTGGCTTCTGGATGTTCGTCCAGGGCGGAGCTAATCATGCCTACTACTACCTCATCCGGTACTAAGTGGCCCTTATCCATCAGACTTTTAGCTTCAATGCCTAGCGGTGTTTTTCGGGCAATTTCGCTACGTAAAAGATCGCCCGTAGAAAGGTGTTTGAGACCATAAGCAGCAATTAATTTTTCACTTTGTGTACCTTTTCCACTTCCGGGAGGACCGAATAAGATAATATTAAACATGTACGTACTAACCTTAAATGAAGAACAAATATACAATTGAACTGTTAAATTATCTTTAACAACATAATAAATCCTTTTAACCGTATATAATTCCGTAATTAACGTTTGTTTTAGGAATAAAATGAAAGCTTTTTAAGTTTATTACGTACATAATAACATATCTAAATAATTATAACATGAAATTGATAATCACCTTAACAACCCTAGTGTTTCTACTACCCGGTTGTTGGGCTCAACAAAACAAATCTAAACAAGTAACAGCCATGGATACCACTAAAAAAACGACAAACCCCTATTATTCGAGAGATAATAAAGATAAAGTAGCAATAAAGGATGAGGAATGGAAAAAAGTGCTTTCTCCGGAAGTATATTATATAGCCAGAGAGAAGGGTACCGAGCGACCCTGGACGAGCAAGTTTGAAAATTTTAAAGAAGCCGGCACTTATTATTGTGCTGTTTGCGGTAATGCATTATTTAAAAGTGATACAAAATTTGAAAGCGGATGTGGCTGGCCTAGTTTTTATGAGCCTATTTCAAAAGGGTCTATCATTTATTTGCCCGATAATACACACGGTATGCAAAGAACCGAAGTACAATGTGGTAAATGCAAATCGCATTTAGGTCATGTGTTTGAAGATGGACCTCCCCCAACCGGTTTACGTTACTGTATCAATGGAGTAGTGTTAGATTTTGAGAAGGCCAAGGAAGCAGAAAAGAAGTATGATGCGAAGAAAGGGTAATGAGTTATTCGGATAATTTCTAAAACTATTTCTTTTTTCTTAGCGCCTTCGCGTCTTAGCGTTCATTATTTAAACGCAAAGACGCTCCTATAAACCCCTGACTATTGACCAATGACTACCGACTATTGACACTTTTAAAACCCCCACTTCTTCATCTGCTCCAAATCGGCCTTTACACAATCTAATGGCGGAATACCCTGATAAGCTTCTTGCTCAATGATAAAATGAATAGTACCTCCCGTTTTCTTAGCTTGATCGATGATTTCTTTTACTATTTGCACACCTTTACCAAGTACCGTACTCTCGTAATGATTGGTTGTTGGGTTCTTGATCTCATCTTTTACATGCATGCTCACAAAACGGCCCGGATTGTTTTTTACAATAGCCAATGCATCTGCGCCTGTTTCGTATAAATTACCAATATCTAATTGCTGCACCACTAAATTAGGATCGGTATTTTTTAGTAAGATATCATATACTGTTTCATCACCGAGTTTTTGGGTAAACTCAAAATTATGATTATGATATCCAAAACGCATACCCGCCGACTTACATAACTTACCACTGGCATTAAACACCTCCATATACCGTTTCATATCATCGGCGGTTTTGCGAAGACTTGCATCTAACCATGGACTAATTACAAATTCCTGTTTACATATAGCAGCATCTTCTACGGTTTGTTTCCAACTGTCGCTAAAATCTTTTTTCGCATCATCCCAATGTTGTGGACCCATCACGGTATGTCCGCTTGGCATTTTTAACCCTATATCATCCAGCACTTTCTTAAACTCTGTGGCGCTATAGCCATAGAATTTCCGATTTACATAATTGGCATGCTCCACATAGGTATAACCCATAGCACGCAAGGCTTTTAGGGTTCCTAAGGGATCCTTCTTCATATCTTCCCTAACGGAATACAATTGTATGCCCGTAATATGTTTGGGTGCATACAAAGCACGCAATAATGAAGGAGATAATATAGCACCTGTGGCGGCAAAGGCACCTGTGCGTAAAAACTGTTTACGAGTGATAGACATAATCGTTATTTGAGATAAACAAATTAAGATTTTTTATTCAAATTGTATCTTGCACAAATGAAAACTGCAACTGTCCACGAAATAAAGCAGGAATTACTGGCCAATAAAGAAAGGGCACTGGTGGAACTTTGTTTGAGATTAGCGAAATTCAAAAAAGAAAACAAAGAATTACTAACCTATTTACTATTTGAAGCACATAATGAAGAAGGATATATTACCGAAGTAAAAGCATTAATTACAGATGAATTTGAATTACTCGATACAAAAGCTAATATTTATTTTACAAAAAAATCGATCCGTAAAATATTACGCATAGCCGCCAAACATATTCGTTATACCGGATCAAAACAAGCTGAAGCTGCTATACTTATACATTTTCTCACTACACTTAAAGAAAGCGGTATCCCTTACCAACGCAGCAATACATTGATGAATATATACGCTTTACAAATTAAGAAAATCAAAGCAGCTTTAGCAGGTATGCATGAAGATCTCCAATACGATTATAATTTAGCCTTAGAGGAATTACTATAACTAAGACGTTTCTTGATCGAAATAGAGTTTATAAAAATGCTTCCCTTTTTGTTGATCGAAGCCTTTTTCGATCAAATCTCTTCTACCATGTACATACACATGGAAATTTTTATCCAATTTTAAAATACTCTTAAAAAATTTCTGTTGTTGTTGCACTGCAACGGGATTGATATCGAAACTATCCTCTATTTGTACTTGCTTCGCTACTTCGTATTGCTGTTTATACTGTGTAAAGCTTTCTATTAATTCAGGATGATATAGTACTTCTTTACTAAAATCTTGTAACTCAAAACTGTCGTGCGTTTTAAAATATTCCATACTCCGTTGTAGCATGCCGGCTTCATCGGCTTTATCAGTTTCGAATTGCTCACTTATTTCGTTGCTGATAAACAATTTACACATGCCCAGTGCAGCTTTGGTATGATGATAGCTATTGGCAACGGGTGTTACTTGCAAAAACTGCTTTTTCCAAAAACTATTTTCTTCCTTTTTAATTCCTGCCTCAAAAACCAAGCAGCACATCCCCTCGGGCATATTGATGGCAATAAATCCTTTCTCCGGTTTTTTAATATCAATCCCCTCCTCAATAGTTAAAATGATAGCTTTTTGTGTTCCTGATACTTTAAGAAAAGGTTCTTTTTGTGCAGTATGAAATATACCGATTGCTTCAAATGCATGATCGTTGAAAGGAAATTTCGTAAAACTACTGATATATATTTCTCCGTTTTTAATAAGTCCGTTTTTACTCGATTCGTGTAGATGTGTGGCAATAGCTTTCCCGGCAGTATCAAATAGTTCTTTTTTATTGAAAAATGAGGATACAATCGTATGCAATGCATTATGCTCTTCGGCCAATACATACTGTTCCGCTTCGTTGAATGGTTTGAGAAAAAAACTCAATAAAACGCTACTCAACCATTCATCGGAAAGTGAATGTGTTGTATCAGATAAAAAAAGGCTTCCTCCCTGTGCAGCATAGCCTGCACGGTGAACAGCCAGCTCATTTATTTCAATACTAGAAAAATTAATCGTCATGTGCCGAAGATACCCCATATATAGATTCAAAATGGGTATTCTTAGCCTATCTTTAGGGTAACATTAGTTAAGTATATGAACTTAGGTATTAAGGGTCAATTATTTATTGTTGGAGGCGCCACCTCAGGTTTTGGGAAAGCAATAGCGCATCAGCTATTGGAAGAAGGTGCGCGGGTAATTGCCATTGCGCGCACAGATAAAGCACTACAGGAGCTTTATGCAAATAATCCGCTTGTACAATGCGTAGTAGCCGATTTAGGAGCAGATACCGATACAGCCATTGAAGCATGTAAAAAACTCATCGGTAATCAACAGTTACATGGTATCGTAATCAATGCGGGTGGTCCACCGGCAAAAACTGTTTTAGAAACAACTTTAGCAGATTGGGATCATGCCTATCAATTACTGCTCCGTTGGAAAGTAGCTTTTACGCAAGCTTTTATTCCGCAGATGATACAACATGGTTATGGCCGATTTGTTTTTATTGAAAGTTATACAGTAAAACAACCTTTGGAAAATTTAGTATTAAGTAATTCCTTGCGCGCTGCCGTAGTAGGGATGGTAAAAACCTTATCACAAGAAGTAGGAAAATCGGGGGTGACCTTAAACATAATGGGACCGGGCTCGCATAATACGCCTGCCATCAATCGTATCTATCAGAAAAAAGCGGAGCAAACGGGTTTATCGTTTGAAGAAGTTAAAGCCGCTGCGCTTAGTCAAATACCTGTTGGATTTCTTGGTGAGGCCGATGATTTTGCCGGTTTAGCATTATGGTTGTTAAGTCCGCATAGCCGCTATATAACCGGACAAACAATAATGGTTGATGGGGGAACTATTAAGGGTGTGTAGGGTTATGGTTTGCGGGGTTAGAAAATAAACGATGGCAATAAAGAAAGTATGAAAAAAATATTCTTATTAATATCCCTACCTTTTATCATCCCGGCATGTAATAATCAACAACAAGCTAATCCCGAATCAAAAAAAGATTGGTGGAAAGAAGAAATCGTTTATCAGATTTATCCTCGCAGTTTTAAAGACAGTAATGGAGATGGTGTCGGCGATTTAAAAGGGATCATCAGCGAATTAGACTATTTGAAAAGTTTAGGTATAACAGCTGTTTGGCTCAATCCCATTTATGAATCGCCCAATGATGATAATGGATATGATGTAAGCGACTATAGAAAAATACTGCGTGAATTTGGCACGATGCAAGATTTTGATACCCTATTAAAAGGATTACACGATCGGCATATAAAACTAATAATGGATTTAGTGGTAAATCATAGTAGTGATGAGCATGAGTGGTTTAAACAAAGTAGGAGTTCGAGAGATAGTAAATACAGAAACTATTATCACTGGTGGAATGCAGAGAAAGGGAAGCCACCTTATCGGTATAGTTTATTCGATATCAATCACGATGCCTGGAAATATGATTCCACCACCAATGCCTACTACTTGCATTATTTTTCCCGCAAACAACCCGATTTGAACTGGGAAAATCCGGTATTGAGAAAAGAGGTTTATGATATCATGAAATTTTGGGCTGATAAAGGAATTGATGGATTCAGGCTTGATGCATTCGGTTTTGCTGCAAAAGATACCAGCTTCCCCGTTTTTCCAAATGGTTTTGAGAAAAACTTTATGCTGTATTATTCTATGGGGCCGCATTTGCATGAGTATTTGCAGGAAATGAATAAAGAGGTTTTTAGTAAATATAAACTCATGAGTGTAGCCGAAGGAGCCGGAAATAGTTTTAAAGATGCCCATGATTTAGTAGATGCTAACAGGAATGAATTGAATATGGCGTATGCTTTCGAAGGAGTGGATATTGCGAAACCGACCGGTTATAGCCTCACACATTTTAAAGAGGTTTTTTCTCGTTGGGATAGTGCTTTTGAAAATAATGGATGGCTTTCCATCTTTTTAGCCAATCACGATCAAGCCCGCATGGTAACAAGGTTTGGCAACGACAGTAAGGAATACAGGGAAAAATCATCAACCTTGCTAACCAGTTTTATTATGACGATGCGTGGTACTCCTTACTATTATAATGGCGATGAACTAGGTATGACAAATGCTTATTTCACCGATATTAAACAATATAAAGATATGCCCACGCTTAACGAGTACCAATACCAGCTAAAGCAAGGGGCCGATATGACTAGTTTTATGAAGAAGATCCAGTTTGAGTGTAGAGATAATGGAAGAACCCCTTTTCAATGGGATAGCTCAGCAAATGCAGGTTTTACTACAGGCATACCATGGCTCAGTATAAATCCCAATTACACTACTATTAATAAAGCAGCGCAAGACAAAGACCCAAATTCGGTATTAAACTATTTTAGAAAAATAGTGGCTATCCGTAAATCAAACCCCATTTTAGTTTATGGGAAGTATACCCTACTCGATAAAGAAAACCCTTCTATTTATGCTTACACACGCGAATGGGAAAACAAAAAATGGTTGGTATTATTAAATTTTAGTGCAAAGGAATCAAGCATTAATCTGGGATATCATTATCGAACAAAAAAACAAATTATAAATAACTATAGCGCTACTACTACAGATGAAAAGTTAAGGCCGTATGAAGCAGTTGTTTATGAGTTATAAGAGTAGGTAAAAGGGAATAGGTTATAGGGATAGGATTGAAGGTTTATACATCAATAGAAAATAATATTATGACGCTTATTGCCATATTTTTCCCGTTTCTATCATTTCTGTTACGCGGCAGATTATTTACCGGCATCATCTGTTTGCTATTGCAGATCACACTTATCGGCTGGATACCCGCCGCTGTTTGGGCTGTTATCTCTTTACAAAATGCTAGAGCCGATAAGCGAAATAATAAATTAATTAGAGAGCTGCGTAAAAGCAATCGGCGATAAGATCTATAACTCAGAGAAAAAACATTAATAGAAAATATATAAAGTTGAAATACTTTCCTGCGCTAGGAAGATTGTTTTGAAGATGTGTACCAGTGTTGTATATTTAAGTATTGTGATTTTTTAAAATTCAGGATAAATTTTATGAGACAGCAGCTTATTATTTTAATACTTTTAGTCTTGGTATTTTTTTCTTGTAACAAAGACCTGCCAAATACTAATAACATAATAGGCAGTTGGAACTGGAAGACATCTTATTCATCAACTGGCGCTCAAATTTTATCGAGAGACACAACTAAAGTCTATTCGATTTTATTCAAACCAGACAATAGTTTTGTTAATCAAACTTTTTGCATTGTAGGAGGTTCAACAGATGGGAGCTATCAATTAAAGAATTTTAATAACAATCGATTTTTAATTTTAAATGTTGGGAATACCTCTTACGATACATTACAATTATCAATTGATGGTAATAAAATGACTCTAAACGAAACATATAATGGGTATTCATGGTATCATTACTTTAATAAAAAATTAATTGAGTAATAAAATTTACTATAACGTCGCAAACAAAAGATTTACCTCAATTTGTAATTACCCATCACCAAAAAATGTTACCACAAAACATAATAATTCGGGAGTTTGAATTGAAAGATATTCCTTACTTAACGTCGCTCACAAAAGAGCTTGGTTACGATACAACAGCCGACCAAATGACGGAAAGAATCAGTAATATCATGAAACTCAATAACTATTGGACGCTTGTTGCCGTTGCGGAAGATATGGTTATGGGATACATTGGGCTTATCAAAAATTATTTTTGGGAACAAGACGGGCCCTATTTAAGGGTTCAGGCATTAGTAGTAAATGCGGATTATCGAAAGCTTGGTGTTGGACAAAAACTTATACAGGCCGCAGAACAATTAGCCAAAAATCATAATATAAAAACCATTGTCTTGAACTGCACTAATCGGGAGGAAAGACAGGCTGCACACAAATTTTACCCAAAACTAGGATTTGAATCTAAATCCACCGGCTATGTTAAACAATTAAAGTAGCTTCAACAGGGCAAATACTTGTAAGCCTATAACAATCAACACAAAAATGAAAGTTCAAAAAGATAGTATCGTATTGCTAGGGGCAGGGCAGCTCGGACTAGCAATAGCCAGAAGAATGGCTTATGGAAACAAAATATTTGTGGGCGACTGGAAACTAGAAAACGCCAATAGTATAACCAACATATTGAAAGAGGCAGGATTTGATGCAGCGCCTTTTGAAGTGGATATTTCATCAAAGGAATCTGTTTTACAATTGATTGATGCAGCACAAATGCAAGGAGAAATTTCAATGTTCATTAATGCCGCCGGTGTATCGCCGAGTCAGGCTTCTATTGAGCAAATTTTAAAAGTAGATCTATACGGAACGGCTTTATTATTAGATGAATTTGGCAAAGTGATTAAAACAGGGGGAACCGGTGTAATTATCGCAAGTCAATCCGGTTACAGAATGCCGGCATTAACTGCGGATGAAGATCGGCTTTTGGCAACTACACCCACGGAGGCATTACTTGATCTGGAAATATTACAATCCAAAAATATCAGAGATACACTTCACGCTTACCAAATGGCAAAGCGTTGTAATGTTAAAAGAGTAATGGCGGAGGCTGTGAAATGGGGAGAACGTGGGGCAAGAGTAAATTCAATTTCACCCGGCATTATTATTACCCCATTAGCATTAGATGAAATAAACGGCCCAAGAGGTGATTTTTATAAAAACATGTTTGCTAAAAGTCCTGCCGGCAGACCGGGAACGGCCGACGAAGTAGCGAATGTTGCAGAGCTCTTATTGTCTGAAAAGGGTGCATTCATAACCGGTGCAGATTTTTTGATTGATGGAGGTGCCACGGCATCATACTTCTATGGTGATCTATAATCATAAAAACAAGGTTTAACAGTATTAGTAGTAAATAACCTAATCTATGAAACAGATATTCATCAATTTACCGGTAAAAGATATAGAAGCTTCTATGCATTTCTATACTCGATTAGGTTTTGAGGTGAATCCACTATTTACTTTTGAGAATCAAAAATGTATGGCATGGAGTCTGTCTCTTATACACATCTCCGAGCCCACGAGACAGGCAGAAATCTCGTATGCCGTCTTCTGCTTGAAAAAAAAAA
>CABHOW010000086.1 GCA_902168225.1 uncultured Flavihumibacter sp.
ACTCATATCTGCTTCTAAACGAACTTTATCGTTGTTCTTCTGCTCAATTTCCTTTTCTAAATTGGCCATCTTGCGTTGTAGCTTCTGTAATTCTTTATTAATAGGTTTACCACCCTTCGACGAGCTCTGGGTGACATCTTCCGCCTTAACCTTTACTTCTTCCACCTTATACCTTATACCTTCTTCCTTATTCCTTCCTTCTTCCTCCTTCAACCTCTCAACCTGAACTTGTTTAAGTGCGCGCTCATTCCATTCCACCCACTCCGTATAGGTGCCTTTGAACTCTTTGATCTCTCCATCCACTATCTCCCATATTTTATTCGCGGTTTTGGAGATAAAATATCTATCATGACTAACCAATATATAACTACCCTCATACTTATTTAACGCTTCTGCAAGCAACTCTACCGAATGCATATCCAAGTGGTTGGTAGGTTCATCCAATAATAAAAAATTAGCTTTACTTACAATCGTTTTTGCCAATGCTACCCGTGCTTTTTCACCCCCACTTAGTACCCGTATTTTTTTATCTACGTCATCGCCACTAAATAAAAAGGAACCCAATAAAGCCCTTAATTCAGGATCCGTTTTTTTACTCCCACAATGTTGTAGTTCCTCTAAAATTGTATGTGTAAGTGTAAGTGCTTCTAACTGATGTTGTGCATAAAAACTTTCTTCTACATTATGCCCCCAAACACGCTCACCCTCAAATGTTTCAGTTCCGGCGATCATCCGTAATACGGTAGATTTACCTTTTCCATTCGCCCCGATCAACGCAATTTTATCTCCCCTTTCAATCTCGGCAGAAGCATTTGTAACAATACGTATATTTCCAAAACGCTTAGTTACATTTTTCAAAGTAACCAATACTTTACCCGGCACTTTCTCCAGCTGAAAATTAATACGTAGATCAGGGCGCTCTAATTGTACATCCTCAATTTTCTCTAGTTTATCTAATCGCTTTTGTACACTTTGTGCTTGCGCAGCTTTACTGGCTTTAGCTTTGAATCGTTCTATAAAACGTTCTTGCTGCCGAATATAATCTTGTTGGTTTTCATAAGCCTTCTGTTGTAAATCTATTCTTATTAATTTCTCTGATTCATAAAATGCATAGTTACCACTATAGATATGCAGTTGCTGCTGGTACAACTCTACTATTTTATTCACCATCCGGTTCAAGAAAAATTTATCGTGACTTACAATCACTACACTTCCTTTATAATGCATCAAATATTTTTCCAACCATTCGATAGAAGGTAAGTCGAGGTGGTTGGTAGGTTCATCCATCAATAATACATCAGGCTGCTGCAAAATCATTTTTGCCAATAATACGCGCATTCTCCAGCCCCCACTAAATTCTTCATAAGGGCGTAGTAAATCTTCATTACTAAATCCAAGTCCATGTAAAACCTCTTCTGCTTTATGGGTAATATTATAGCCATCTAAAACATCCAATTCATGTAATGCATCCGTATATGCAAGGAGTAGCGCTTCGTCTTCTGAATTATTTTCTAATTCTTTTCCCAACTGTTCTATTTGCTTTTCTAATTCACGAACACGTTCAAAGGCGCTTAAAGCTACTTCGGTAATGGTTTCTTTCGTATCAAAACTTAATAGATCCTGGTGTAAGTAGCCAATAGTAGTTTCCCTTCCTTTTTCAACAGACCCTTTTGCGGGTTGATATTCGCCTACTAATACTTTTAATAGGGTAGACTTACCGGTACCATTATACCCTACTAACCCTATTCTTTCTCCCGGTTGAATATGCCAAGTGGCATCTTGTACAATTACACGCGCCCCAAATTCAAATGTTACATTTTGAAAACCAATCAGCATAACTCTTTTATTGAGGCGCAAAGTTAATAAGGTTACAGTCCATATTTGCTATATTTTTGCAGTAAATAATGATTATGAAAAAACTATTAGTTATTGGTATAGTTATGTTCATTGCTTCGTGTGGTTCTAAAGAAGAAAAGCAAGAGAATACAGCAATTGCTGCCCCTGTGAGTTTAGGTAAAAGCGCCAATAGCGATGCATTTAATCAATCCTTCAAACAACTACTGAATCAATATTATAGCTTGAAGGATAATTTCATTGCCGAAAAAGATCCTGCTATTGATTCTGCAGCTAAAGCGTTACTTGTTCTTACAGACAGTTTATCGCTGGAGGGCCTAGGGGGTGATAGCGCGGTTAAGGCAACAGCAGTTACCTATAAAATGGGAATAGCTGCAGAATTAAAAGGTTTATTGGGGGAGAAGGATAGAGAAGAAAAACGCAAAGCATTCCAGATGGCTAGTGAGCAATTATATGATTTTATTCGTACGGTGCAGTACGATAGAGAAGTGGTATACCATGAGTATTGTCCGATGGCTTTTAATGATCAGGGTGCAACTTGGTTAAGTAATTCATCTGATATTAAGAATCCTTATCTCCCTAAAAAAATGTTGCATTGTGGGGAGGTTAAAGACTCTATCGACTTGCGGGTAAAAAAGTAATCAACAGTTTCTATGCGACTATTTGGTGGGTTGATCATTGTAGGGTTATTGGCTTTCTGTAGTAATATAAACGCGCAGGAAAAATATACACTTAATGGGTATATTAAAGATACTTTGAGTAATGAAACCCTTATTGGGGCTACTATCAATATCCGCCAAATTGGTAAATCCATACTAAGTAATAGTTACGGTTTTTTCTCACTCACGCTACCTAAAGGGAAATATTTTATCACCATCGGATTTATAGGCTATCAATCAAAGGAAATAGAAGTTGATTTATCAGCCGATGAAGAAAAAAATTTCTACTTAGTACCGAATACGTCTATTATCAATAATGTAACCGTAACTACAAGAAGAAGAGATAATAATGTAAAAACAGCACAAATGGGTAAGTTTGATTTGAATATCAATACTGCCAAAGCATTGCCTGCTTTTTTAGGAGAAGTAGATATTTTAAAAACGCTTCAATTATTACCGGGTGTACGTAATGCCGGTGAAGGGAATGCCGGATTTTATGTACGTGGAGGTGGCCCTGATCAGAATCTTATTTTATTGGATGATGCCGTAGTGTATAATACCGGTCACTTATTTGGTTTTTTCTCTGTTTTCAATGCTGATGCTATTAAGAATGTGAGCTTGATTAAAGGAGGAATGCCGGCGCAATATGGGGGTAGATTATCTTCGGTGGTAGATGTTGCCATGAAGGAAGGCAACCAAAACAAAACCCAGATAGACGCAGGTATTGGTTTAATTGCTTCGCGTTTTTCCATACAAGGCCCTATTAAGAAAAACAAAGCTTCCTATATTCTTTCCGCCCGCAGAACTTATATTGATGCGCTTGTAAAACCTTTTATTAAGCCGGAAAGTGATTTTTATGGATCCGGCTATTATTTCTATGATCTGAATGCAAAAATGAATTATCAATTTTCTGAAAAAGATCATATTTATTTGAGTGGTTATTTCGGAAGAGATAAATTCAACTTCAACAATGCAGCACGTTCTTTTAAAACAGTTATCGATTGGGGAAATAGTACTGCTACTTTTCGCTGGAACCATGTTTTCAACAAAAAATTATTTTCCAATACAACATTGGTGTACAATGATTATCGGTTTAACTTAACTGGAGAACAGAACAATTTTCGATTAGGGTTATCATCTGGAATTCGGGACCTGAATGCGAAAACCGATTTTGATTACTTTATTACACCAAGCCATAAATTGAAATTCGGTATTCAGTATACGTACCATACATTCCTACCCAATGTAGTGAGCGGATCCCAGGATAGTGTTGTCTTTTCTCCGGCTAATGCATCTAAAAAAAGAGCTAATGAATATGCGGTGTATATTCAAGACGATTGGGATATTAATAGTAAGGTCAAATTGAATTACGGGATTCGTTTTAGTAGGTTCGATCAGGTGGGTGCGTATACCAGTTATAAAAAAGATGTGAATGGTAATAAAACAGATAGTACCGTTTATAAGCCCGGGCAAATTGTACAATCGTATAGCGGTTTTGAGCCGAGAGCCACACTACGTTATGCGATCAATGAAGTTAGTTCTTTTAAATTGGGGGTAACACGTAACCTGCAATATATTCACTTAGTTACAAATGCTGCTTCTACATTACCAACCGATTTGTGGGTACCCAGTACTTTGCGTGTAAGGCCACAAGTTAGCTGGCAATATGCCGCCGGTTATTTCAAGAACCTTAATAATGGGATGTTCGAAACTTCTATAGAAGCCTATTATAAAACCATGGAAAACCAGATCGAATATAAAGAGGGTTATACGCCTTCTTTAAAAGATCCGGAAGAAGATTTTGTTTTTGGTAGAGGATGGAGTTATGGCACCGAACTATTTATTAATAAAGTGAAAGGAAGATTTACAGGATGGATCGGGTATACCCTTAGTTGGACCTGGAGAAAATTTCCTGATTTGAATAAAGGGAATCAATACCCTAGTAAATACGATCGCAGACATGATCTATCGATAGTTGGTAATTACGAGATCAATAAAAAATGGAGAGTGTCTTCTATTTTTGTTTATGGAACAGGAAATGCGGTATCCTTCCCCGAACGATTTTATTTTGTAGGTGGCGTACTTACCCAGGAGTATGGTACTATTAATGCGTATAGAATGAAGCCCTATCATAGGCTAGATTTATCGGCTACTTATACACCGCATCCAAAAAAGCAACGTAAATACAGTACCAATTGGGTGTTCAGTTTATATAATGCTTATAGCAGACTGAACCCATACTTTATATACTTTAATCAGGAGGGTTCTGCTGCATCAGGAAATTTGAAAGTTACGGCAAAACAAGTGTCATTATTCCCTGTAATTCCTTCCGTAACCTGGAATATTAAATTCTAATTTCGCTGATATTCAATAATTACTTTCGCATTTTTTTCTTCTGTAGAACTCAGGAAAACCTCATAACGTTTTTTACCTGCAGTTACAACCATTAATGCGGTATTAGGTGGGATGTCGCCCAAGTTCTCTGCCACAATGATCAACTCGTGTATTCTATCTGTGGGCGTATTCCTTATTTTTAAACTAATAGGTGTTGTATTAAGCATAGCTTTTTTTACAACTAACTCATTATTATGATATACTGAAATAGTATCGTTATCTATGGTACCATTATCAAACAAATCTATCTGTACATATTCTTCATCTGTAATAATGGTTTTCACTAAATTATTTTGTCGCTCACGTAATACACGTGGAGTAGGAACTTTCTTTTTTTCGGTTGTTAAAACTTCCGTAGATGTGGGCTTCTGCGTTTGTTCTGTTTTCTCTTCTTTATGAGGTGATGGTACAGGTTGCACTGAATTATCGACAGTTGTTGGCGGCTGTTGCTGTTTTTGTTTTGAGGGGGCAACCAACTTCGGCTTTGGCTTTACAGGGGTAGGAGTAGCAGATGCCGTTTGCGGGGGTGCTACTTTTTTTACAGGCGGTATTATAATGGCCGGTTTGGCGTCTTTCTTTACCGTGTCTTTCTTGGGTACTTCTTTTTTCTTATCTAAAAAATCCTCTTTCTTAAAATCGGAAGTAGGCACTTTTTCTAAATACACGGTGCCGCTACCACAATCGCCTTTATCTTTTATATTGATAGAAATAAATGTACCTTGTAATACTTCTAACTTACCAATTTTACTGTAATCCAAGTAACACGTCATTAAGCAAGGCTCACTTTTATCACCTATTTTCAAATCTAACAATCCGGTTTCTTTCAGTAATAAAGTTTTTGATTTTACATTATAAATACCCTGTGCAGATGCTTTTCCGTAGAAGATAGTTGTTTTGTAAGAGAAGGTAACACCCTTAATACTAGTATTCGCATTTTGCAGAATTTGCACTTCGTATTTATACATTTCGGCGGGAGTGGCATCTCTATACATGCCGTTAGATGAACTAAAATAGCCACGCCAAATACCTGTAATATTTTGTGCCGGAACTGTTAAAATGCCAATAAACAGTAGTAAAAGCGTAGCAATCACCTTCATAATGCAAATCTAAAGGCATCCATGCTATCATAAATCATTAAAAAACGTTAAGGTTAGACTATCTATTTGTTACCTTTGCAGCCTAATTTTTCTAAAGGAAGTGAATATGATTCAGGTTAGTTTCCCGGATGGCGCGGTAAGATCGTATGAAAATGGTGTTTCTGCATTGGATATTGCTACCTCTATTAGTGAGGGGCTTGCCCGTAAAGTACTTGTGGCAAGTGTTAATGGGGTTGTGGTAGATGCCAATCGACCCATCACAACAGATGCAGCAGTAAAATTTTTAACTTGGGAGGACGAAGCGGGAAAAAATACTTTTTGGCACTCTACTGCTCATTTAATGGCAGAAGCAGTAGAAGCTATTTTCCCCGGAGTTAAATTTTGGGTAGGGCCTGCTTTAGACAAAGGTTTTTACTACGATATGGATTTAGGTGATAGAAAGATCACAGAGGAAGATTTATTAGCGATCGAAAAGAAAATGGCAGAATTAGCCAAACAAAAAAACCCTTATATCCGTACTGAAAGGGCTAAGCAAGATGCCATCAATTATTTTACGGAGAAAGGGGATCAGTACAAGCTTGATTTATTGCAGAACTTAAAAGACGGTGAAATCAGTTTTTACCAACAAGGTGCTTTTACCGATTTATGCAGAGGCCCACATATCCCTCATACAGGATTTATTAAAGCCATGAAGCTTACCAATATTGCAGGGGCTTACTGGAAAGGCGATGAAAAGAATAAAATGCTAACCCGTTTGTATGGTGTGAGTTTCCCCAGCCAAAAAGAATTGGATGAATATGTGGCGATGCTCGAAGAAGCTAAGAAAAGGGATCATCGTAAACTCGGAAAGGAATTGAGTATTTACACCACCAGCGACGATGTGGGTCAGGGTTTAATTATGTGGATGCCCAATGGTACTGTGATCATTGAAGAACTTGAAAAGTTAGCGAAGGAAACCGAAGAGGCGGCAGGCTATAAGCGAGTAGTTACTCCGCATATTGCCAAAGAGAGTATGTATCTAACCAGCGGGCACCTTCCTTATTATGCAGATAGTATGTTCCCTCCCATGGAAATGGATGGGGAAAGATATTATTTGAAAGCTATGAACTGTCCGCACCATCATAAAATTTTTGATGCAGAGCCTAAGAGTTATCGCGATATGCCGTATCGTATTGCAGAATATGGCACTTGCTACCGATATGAGCAAAGCGGTGAATTGTTTGGGTTGATGCGCGTGCGTTGCCTGCACATGAATGATGCACATATTTATTGTACAAAAGAGCAGTTTAAACAGGAGTTTAAGGCCGTAAATGATATGTATCTCAAGTATTTCAAGATTTTTGGTATTGAGAAATACGTGATGAGGTTAAGTTTGCATGACCCTGAAAAATTAGGCCAGAAATATATCAATGAACCGGAATTATGGCAAGAAACAGAGGAACTGGTAAGAAATGTACTCATAGAAACCGGGGTACCGTTTGTGGAAGTGAAAGGAGAAGGAGCATTTTACGGGCCTAAAATCGACGTACAAATTTGGAGTGCTATAGGTAGAGAATTTACATTAGCAACCAATCAAGTAGATTTCGCGCAACCTCGCAGATTTAAGTTGTCATTTACAAATGCGAACAATGAGCCTGAAATTCCGTTGATTATTCATCGTGCGCCATTAGGTACACACGAACGTTTTATTGGGTTCTTATTAGAGCATTATGCGGGTAAGTTCCCTACCTGGATAGCACCTGTTCAAGTAAAAGTGTTACCTATCAGTGATAAGTTCATGGATTATGCTTATGAGGTGAAAAATGCCTTGAGAGCTAAGGGGGTTAGGGTAGAGGTAGATGACAGACAAGAGAAAATAGGCAAGAAAATTAGAGATACAGAGTTATTAAAAGTTCCTTATATGCTTATAATCGGCGAGAAAGAAATGAACGAGAAACAAGTATCTGTTCGTCGCCAAGGCAAAGGGGATACAGGTTCTGTGGCTTTAGCTGATTTTGTGAGGGATATACACGCAGAAATAATTAACCGACAATCATAAATACAATTATCTTTAAATTCAATTTTTAACCAAACAATAGTTAATGGCATTACCACCCAGAGGCGGAGGAAGATTTAATCCAAGGTTTAACAGGCAGCCCGAGCCTGAGCATCGTATCAACGAAAGAATTCGGGTTCCCCAAATACGTTTAGTAGGGGATAACGTAACAGTAGGTATTTACAATACGCAAGAGGCGCTGAAGATTGCGCAGGAGCAAGAGCTAGATTTAGTGGAGATTTCCCCTACTGCCGACCCTCCTGTTTGTAAAATAATCGATTATAAGAAATTCCTGTACGAGAAAAAGCGTAAGGAAAAAGAGATGAAGGCTAATTCCAAGCAAAGCGAGATCAAAGAAATTCGTTTTACGCCCGGTACTGATGATCATGATTTCGACTTCAAAGCAAAACACGCAGAAAAGTTCTTAAAAGAAGGTAATAAGGTAAAAGCCTATGTACAGTTTAAGGGCCGTGCCATCATGTTCCAAGATCGTGGGCAGCTTTTGCTGCTCAAATTTGCCGAACGTTTAGCCGAAGCAGGAGCCCTTGAAAGCATGCCTAAATTAGAAGGAAAGCGAATGTTCGCGATTTTCACACCGAAAACAGGGAAGAAAGCTAAGTAAGGGGTAAGGTATAAGCTATAGGGTATAGGGTATAGGGTATAGGGTATAGGGTATAGGGTATAGGGTATAGGGTATAGGGTATAGGGTATAGGGTATCTTCTTTTACCCTTCCTTCTTTTAGCTTTCACCTCAATTTGCTTTTTCAAAGCAAATTGCCTACCTTTGCAGTCCAAAAATTTTCCCACAAGGCCAAACAAGTTCTCACCCCGTGGTGAGGCGCCAGTAGGGTGTAATCTTTCAAAAGATTATCATATGCCAAAAGTAAAGACAAACTCCAGCGCTAAGAAGCGTTTTAAAGTGACCGGCAGCGGAGAAATCAGTTTCCAGAAAGCGTTCAAGCGTCACATCCTTACCAAAAAATCAAAGAAGCGTAAGCGCGCTTTGAGAAAGAAAGGTATTGTTGGATCTACCAACAAGGATTTCGTTTTACGCTTATTACGTCTTAAAGGCTAATAGCCCTGTTAACCAGATTACAAACCGTTAGCCCAGCTAACTTCAAAACATTACATTATGCCACGTTCAGTAAATGCAGTAGCATCAAGAGCAAGGAGAAAGAAAATCCTCAAAGAAGCCAAAGGCTTTTATGGTAAACGCAAAAACGTATATACGGTTGCGAAGAATATCGTTGAAAAAGGTCAAACCTATAGCTATGTTGGCCGTAAACTAAAGAAGCGCGAATATCGTCAGTTATGGATAGCGCGTATAAACGCCGCAGTAAGAGCAGAAGGTATCACTTACAGTGAGTTCATCAATAAGCTAAGTGTAAAAGGTATCGACCTTAATCGTAAGGTGTTAGCCGATTTAGCCATGAACGAGCCGGCCAGCTTCAAAGCATTGGTAGATTCTGTAAAATAAAATGAAAATAATTTCTTCATAAAAGCCCTGATCAAACGTTGGGGCTTTTTTTTATTTTCATAACCGTACAAAAAACTATTTTTACATTCTAACTCTAAAAGCAAATAAGCAGGGATGAATAATACCTACACCTCACTGGTTAACCAAACCTTTCACTTTCCACAAGACGGATTCGAAGTAAATGATGATGGCTACCTTCAGTTTAATGAGGTTGATATCAAAAAATTGATCGATAAACATGGTACCCCACTTAAGCTAACTTACTTGCCTAAAATTGGCATGCAGATTAATAAGGCAAAAGATATGTTTAAGAATGCTTTTAAAAAGCATAAATATGAGGGTGAATATTTTTATTGTTATTGCACTAAGAGCTCTCATTTTTCTTTTGTGGTAGAAGAAGCGTTGAGGCATAATATTCATTTAGAAACCTCCTATGCCTACGATATTGAGATCATCAATCGCTTATACCAGCGAAGAAAAATAAATAAAGAAACTTTTATTATTTGTAACGGGTATAAACAAAAAAATTACACTTCTCGCATTGCTAAACTTATTAATAGTGGATTCAAAAATGTAGTACCCATTTTAGATAATAAAGAAGAGTTAGCCGCATATAGAAGGAGTGTGAAGCAACCTTTTGCTTTGGGAATCAGAGTGGCAGCAGAAGAAGAACCTAATTTCCCTTTTTATACATCTAGGCTGGGTATTCGTGCGAAAGATATCCTCGAATTTTATGTGGATGAAATTGAGGGGTATGAAGAAAAGTTTCAATTGAAAATGCTTCATATCTTTTTAAATAAGGGTATCAAAGACGATATCTATTATTGGTCGGAACTAAACAAGATCATCAATCTGTATTGCCAACTCAAGAAAATTTGTCCGGAATTAGATTCTATTAATATTGGCGGCGGTTTCCCCATCAAACATTCACTTGGTTTTGAATATGATTATCAATTCATGATCAATGAAATTGTAGGTAATATTAAAAAAGCTTGTAAAAAAGCGAAAGTGCCCATGCCGAATATTTATACCGAATTTGGCAGCTATACAGTGGGGGAGAGCATGGCCCATATTTACAGTGTAATAGGACAAAAAATTCAGAATGATCGTGAGTGTTGGTATATGATCGATTCCTCCTTTATTACCACGTTGCCGGATACCTGGGGGATCGGAGAAAAATTTTTGATGCTTCCCGTCAATAAATGGGATAACGAATACCATCGGGTTGTGCTGGGTGGTATAACTTGTGATAGCCATGATTATTACGATTCCGAGGAACATATTAATGAAGTGTTTCTTCCTAAGATTGCCACTGTAGATCCCAAGGATCAGGAATCCAATAAAGAGCCGCTGTATGTAGGATTCTTTCATACCGGAGCTTACCAAGATCAGATCAGCGGATATGGGGGCATCAAACACTGTTTAATACCATCTCCCAAGCATGTGATCGTAGAATATGATAAGAATGGTAAATTGATAGATTGGGTATATGCTAAAGAGCAAACAGCACAAAGCATGTTGAAGATATTAGGCTATCTCAGATAAGATAAACAATGAAATATTTATTAAGCTTTTCCTTGCTATTCGTAATGTCTTTTGCAAAGGCTCAAACAGCAGAAGATGCTGTGAAAGCAACCGTAAACCAATTGTTTACAGCTATGCTCGAAGCAGATGCTGCTAAACTAACTGATTGTTTTGCAGATAGTGCTGTACTGCAAACTATTGTTAAGAGTAAAGAAGGAGTTGTGAGTGTTAGAAATGAATCAGTAGCGGCCTTTGCAAAAACGATTAGTTCCATACCTAAGAATATGGCAGATGAAAGAATTGTATTTGATGTAGTAAAAATAGATGCTGACTTAGCGATTGTATGGACGCCCTATCGATTTTACAGAAACGGTACTTTTAGTCACTGTGGGGCGAATTCTTTTCAATTGGTAAAGCTAAATTGCCGATGGAAGATTCAATATTTAATTGATACAAGAAGAAAAACCGGTTGTGCAGAATAATTATTCTTCTTCTCCCAATTCCGAAATACAGGCTTTTAACTGAATAATATATTTACCGTATAATTTACGCAAGTGCCATTTTGTAAAATAATATAGCCCCACTGCCAATCCAATAATATATACTAACGCTCCGGTTACTATTATCCAAGCCTTAGGATGATATGCTGAGATAAAAGAATCGATTTCCTTTATTGGCTGTTTTTCAGTATAGCCTAAGATGGAGGAGAAAATACAACACACGGGTATCAATACCATGATGAACTGAAAATATCTTTTAACGAATTCTTCTAATAATATAACGATAGATTGTAAGTGTGCACGAACCGGAGTGTCGTTATTAACTTGATTTGTTTTTTTCATCAAGTAAATGAATACATAGGTAAAGGGTATGAATACTACAGTAAATGAAATAAAATAGATTCGTAAAGAATTGTATTTGGTAGTAAATCCGATAGTCGCAAAAATTAGTAGCATTACAATACAGCTGATTATTTCGAATCGTAAACTTCTTCTGATTTTGCTGATAACAGAATTAGCTTTCTGCTGAAGTAAAATGGCAAAATCTTCTTCGCTACGAAGCAAATGATCTGTTTCGAATTTTTTATTTAATGATTTTTTTAGCTCATCTAGTTCCATAACAAATCTTTAGTAGTTCACTAAATGTTTTTGACTGTTCTCTTTCAACTTAACTTTTATCCTATTCATTTTTACTGCCACGTTATTCGGCGTGATACCAACCATTTCACCAATTTCGATATAGCTATAATCTTCCAGGTATAGCATTACAATGGCCTTATCTACCTTTGATAAATCTCCGATAGCTTTGTACATTGCTTTGGTTTGCTCCTCGATCGGGTCATTTTCTGTATTGGTAGTGTCTGGTATGGTATCGGTACTAACAAAAATTGATTGTTTTTTTTCTTTCCTATAAAAAGTGATAGCAGTGTTTAATGCTACTCTATATAACCAGGTCGAAAATTTTGAATCGCCCCTAAAATTTGCATAGGCTTTCCAAGCTTGTAAGGTAATTTCCTGAAAAAGATCATCCCTATCGGCATGCGACTGCATATACAGATTACATACTTTGTAGATAATCCGTTGGTGTTGATTTATTAAATGAATAAACTCTTTTTCGTTTACCATAGCATCAATACGCAATTGGCTTTACAATATATCCTTCCTTTCGTAATAAGGTTATAACACCTGTTTCACCGCCTAAATGTCCGGCACCTACTACAAAAAAACTAGGTATTTTTTTTATAGCTTCTGTGATTATAGGTATCCAGTTTTTATTTCTTTTTATAATTAATGCTGTTTCAAACTTATCTGATCTGCTATTATCTTTTATAAAGCTATACAAACTATCCGGGTTCTTTTTTTTATAAATACTAATGAGTGATTTCATCATCAGCTTTACGCTATCAAACTGAATAATTGCTTGTTTAAGGGCTGATACTTGCGAATCTAATGGCTCTGTGTCAATGGCATTTATTTGATCTCGAATCGTTTCTAAACCTTTGATAGATGAGTTGGAAGCCTTCGCATATTCCATCAATTTTGTTTCCGGCTGAACTTGGTCGGCGCAGGTAATTGATTTAAGCGTAAGGATACTCGATGCCATAAATGGCTTAAAGGGGGTAATAGTTTTGAGCGACATACCCGTTATTTGCGTAAATAAACTATCTACTCTTGGAAATTCTTTTTCTCCTATCAATTTCTCGAGGTTCGTATTTGGTAAAAGCATTAAAGTCATCATTTCCTGTTGTAAATTCGGAGCCCATAAATCTACCTCTGCATAAAACTGTTTCGTTCTATTAATTTTCTCTTTGATGATATCATGAAATTGAAAATCATTGGCGCACATAAGGTGAAAGCTGCCAAATAAATAGGAGGGCGCTTGTAACCCATTGCCAGATATCTCCCACAATAGGGAAGATGTTGGCTGGGCTTTAATACTGAGATTCAAACACAATAAAAAGCAAAATATAACCCGCATAGCTTATTTTTAGTGTTAGTAGTAAAATTATCTGAAATATTACGCATATGGAAACAAAAAAATATACAACGGTAGCGTCGTATCTGGCCGATTTTGATGGTTTAGCTAAACAGCGTTTACAAGAATTAAGAGCCATCATCATCGAAACGATCCCCGATGCGGCGGAGGTAATTAGTTATAATATGCCTGCGTTCAAACAAGATAAACTGATATGCTATTATGCAGGCTATAAAAGCCATATTGGTTTTTATCCAACACCCCAACCAATAGCTGCTTTTGCAGAAAAACTTGTAAAATATAAAACCTCTAAAGGTGCTATCCAGTTCCCTTTGGATCAGCCTATTCCTAAAACACTCGTTAAGCAGTTAATAAAATATCGATTATCTATTTTATAAAGAACCAATGATCAAGATATGAGATTATATAATCGAATTGGCTTTTGGGGGCAGGTTATTATTTCAATAGGGATCGTTTTCGCTTTTTTGGGGCTATCTTATTATTCACAGGGCTTTTTAAGCTATAGGGCTGTTGCATTAGTACTGTTATTCGGTGTTTCTGCCATTGCCATGTTATTTGATATCATGCCGGTATGTATATCTGCTGTCATCAGCGCTTTTGCTTGGAATTTCTTTTTTATTCCTCCCACTTTTACTTTTCATATTGCAAAAGGAGAAGATATTCTTTTGTTTAGTTTATATTTTGTGATTGCCTTACTAAACGGAATACTCAATTATAAGATACGTTTTGCGCAAAGAATATTACAGGAGAAAGAAGAAAAGGAGAAAGCTATTCAATTGTACAATACTTTATTTAGCTCTTTATCACATGAATTGAAAACACCTATTGCTACTATTATGGGATCTGTAGATATGCTGCAAAATAATTTAGCAAAACTATCTATTCAACAACAAAACGAGTTACTTCAACAAATGGCGTTTGCCTCAGAAAAATTGAATAATCAGGTTGAAAATTTACTTCATATGAGCCGATTGGAGTCGGGAACCTTACAACCAAGTTTTGATTGGTTTGATATTAATGAGCTGGTTGAAGATTGTATTCGGAACCAGCAAAATAATGCTTCTCGCATTATGTTTTCACCTAATGAAGAAATGCCTTTAATAAAGTTAGATTATGGTTTATTGAAAACAGCTCTCGATAATTTACTTATAAATGCACTAAATTATTCTCCCGACAATTCGATCATTCAAGTAAAGGTTGTGATGAATGATGAACTTACTTTATTATCAGTAGCGGATAATGGTATTGGAATTCCGGATACCCAAAGAAAATCGGTATTAGAAAAATTTTATAGAATACAACCTTCCATGATCCATGGTAATGGATTGGGGTTAGCCATAGTGGATGCCATAGTGAAAGCGCATTTCGGAACTATTGACATCAGCGATAATATACCTATCGGTACTATTGTAACCATGCAATTACCTTTGGAAACTTCTTACATTCGCAATATTAATTATGAGTAAACCTACCATCTTAGTAGTTGACGACGAGCCACAAATAAGGAAGTTATTGCAGATTGCCATTGAAAGTAACGACTTCCTTTATAAAGAAGCTACAACTGCAAAAGAAGGTCTTATTATCGCTGCGAATCATCCGCCCGATTTAATTTTACTCGATATACAACTCCCGGATAAAGAGGGTATTTCATTGTTAAAAGAACTGAGAGTATGGTATCATCATCCCATCATCATGTTATCTGTGTTGAACGATGAGGGTCCCATTGTGAAAGCATTGGACTTAGGTGCTACAGATTATATTACCAAACCCTTTAGAACGGCGGAGTTAATGGCCAGAATGAGGTCTGCTTTGAGAAATACTTCCGATTCAACATCTACAGCTGAATGGATATTTGATGATTTAGTGGTAAATATAACTACACGCACTTGTAAGAAAAACGGAGTGCTTGTAAAACTTACGGCCACAGAATTTAATGTATTGGCCATCATGGTAAAAAATCATGGATGTGTGCTTACGCATCAATTTATTTTGAAGGAAATATGGGGGGTAGGTTTTCAACAGGAAACGCAGTACCTCAGAGTATTCATAGGCACACTACGCAAAAAACTGGAAGATAATCCAAATAAACCTAGCCATATTATTACAGAAAGTGGAATCGGGTATCGGTTTTTATAATCTTTATATTTTCTTTATATAAGCTTCAATTTCTTTATTATTTACCTATTCATTTAAATAGAGTTTTGCATAGTAATGAATGATAAAATATGCAAAACAAACTGCCCACTACCGTAAGTAAAGTTACAATTGCTAGTTTATTGGTTGCTTTAGGTATTATTTACGGAGATATTGGTACTAGTCCGCTTTATGCTTTACGCGCTGTTATTGGAGAGAGGCCCATTGAACTGAATTTAGTGTATGGTGGGGTATCTTGTATATTCTGGACATTGGTTTGCCAAACAACGATCAAATATATCTGGCTTACCCTTCAGGCAGATAATGATGGTGAAGGTGGCGTTTTTTCTTTATATGCCTTAGTAAGAAGATACGGTAAGAAGTTAGTGATCCCAACTATTTTAGGGGCAACTACATTATTAGCTGACGGTATCATTACCCCACCTATATCTGTTGCTTCAGCTATTGAAGGTTTAGGAATAGTTCCTGGTTTTGAGAATATAATCGTACCGGGTAATACGATCACGATCGGTATTGTGGCGGCTATTATTACGCTTTTATTTTTCTTCCAACGATTTGGTACACAAGCAATCGGAAAGCTTTTCGGGCCTATTATGACGGTTTGGTTTTCTATGATCGGAATCGTAGGTGTGCACCAAATATTAATTCATCCGGATGTATTGGCGGCGTTAAGTCCACACCATGCCATTAACCTACTTACCAAATATCCGCATGGTTTTTGGTTATTAGGCGCTGTTTTTTTATGTACAACAGGAGCGGAAGCATTATATTCTGATTTAGGGCATTGCGGTATTAAGAATATCAGAATTACTTGGGTGTTTGTAAAAATATGTTTAGTTACTTGTTATTTAGGTCAGGCAGCCTGGCTGATGCATCAATCACTACCTGTTCTCCAGGGAAGAAATCCTTTTTTTGAAATGATGCCGGGATGGTTTTTGTTGCCAAGTATTATTATTGCTACAGCCGCAACTATAATAGCATCACAAGCACTTATCAGTGGAAGTTTCACCCTCATAAGTGAAGCCATGAACCTGAATTTTTGGCCCCGTATTGCTGTGAGACAACCAACAGAAATGAAGGGACAAATTTATATACCCAGTATCAATACTATTCTGTGGGCCGGCTGTATACTCATGATCCTGTATTTTAAAGAATCGTCTCATATGGAAGCAGCGTATGGCTTTTCCATAACGATTACCATGATGATGACAACCTATTTATTGAGTTTCTTTCTGCTATATAAAAAGAAATGGAATAAATTGGCAGTATTTGCATTACTGTTATTCTTCGCAACCATAGAAACCTCTTTCTTTATCGCCAATGTTGCAAAAATCAAAGAACGCTGGATGTTTTTATTCTTTGAATTATTTATTTTCTTGACCATGTATATATGGTATACAGCGAGGAAAATCAATAATAAATTGATTCGTTTTGTGGATTTAGGGAAATATACACATACTATAATGGAGCTTAGCGAGGATCAAGAGATCCCTGCTTTTTGTACCCATCTTATTTATCTGACTAAAGCTAATAGCAGACATCAAATTGAAGAAAAAATTATCAAATCTATTTTAGCGAAAAAACCTAAAAGAGCACAAGTATATTGGTTTCTGCATATTAATAGAACGGAACAGCCCTATACGCTTAACTATGATATTGCAGAATTGGTAGACGATAAAATTATCAAAGTAACCATTCATGTAGGTTTTCGCATACAACCCAGAACAGAGTTGTATTTCAAACAAATTGTAAAGGAATTAGTAGCTAAACAGGAATTAAATTTACATACCCGGGCTGATGGCTCAACAAAATATAATAGAGAGCCGGATTTTAAATTTGTTGTTATTGAGAAATATCTTTCTGTAGAAAATGAGTTAGTACTTAAAGATGGCCTTTTGCTCAATAGTTATTTCTTTTTAAAACATTTAGGTTTGAGTGATGAAAAGGCATTCGGGTTAGATAAATCGGATGTTGTTGTTGAACAAGTCCCCCTTATATATCAACCCGCTCAAAATATTCCTTTAACCAGAAATTGAGTGTAATGAAAATTAGGCTTTTTAGCGTGTGTATTATAGTTGGGTTGAATTGTTTAGCACAACAGGATTCCACTCCAAAAATTCCTTTTGACGGCAAATCCGGGAGACCCGTTTACAGGATGGGATTTCTCAACTAATTTCGACTATATGCCTAATCAAAGTACCACCCTCCGGTTTGAAATTGTAAATCGTAACTCCAGTGAAAATTATTTTGCAGGAAGAGGTGGTGTAACGTCGCAGGATGGATATTTATCTACACCGCTTACACCAGATTGGCGCCCTGATTTGGTAAAGTCGGAGACTAAAGTTATACTGGTATTACTATTTAGATTATAATACTGTTGATTTGTGAATGAGTGTTTTAAAATAATTAGCGGCATCAATTAGCCGGCTTCCATACCAACTAAAATATTCCCCATCTACAAATTGAATATTTGTAATGGGGAATTCTTTTTGCAACGCTTCGATATGTTTTTCACTAAATGGATAAGGCTCAGATGATAAAAATAAATGTGAAGGGTTGGCTTTGCGTATATCATCAACGGTAATAACAGGGTAACGTAATTGATTGCCAAATACATTCTCAAACCCGCAGTGCGAAAGCATATCATGAATAAACGTGTCGGCCCCAACAGTCATATAAGGGTCTTTCCAAATTAAGTAGCAGGCTCTTAATTTCGGGTTTGGGGTAATTAAATTTTCTTTGCCTGCTCTGTCAAGGATGGGTATTAATAGGTTCGCAAAATTGGTTTTAATTTTCTGAATAATTGAGCCAGCTTTTTCACTCGTATTCGTTTTCTCACCAATTAGTTGAATCATAGTTAAGGCATCATCTAAATTTTTTATATCCGTTAGTAATACTTCTGCAAAAGAGGTAATGGCGTCAACCTGTTCTTTTATATTTTCTTCTTTACTGGCAATAACGATACTAGGAGAGAGGGAGCGAATTTTATCAACGGCAATATTTTTTGTACCACCAATTCGCGTTTTTGATCTAAACCAATGATCAGGATGAACACAAAATTTTGTAATTCCCACTACTTGCTCTTCTAATCCTAGATCATAAAGCAATTCTGTGATGGAAGGAACCAGGGATACAATGCGCAGATCAGGATTCATTATTATTGTGGTGGATACAATAACAAATTAAGCATTGTTTACCTGTACTTATACCAAGAACCTGTATTTAATAGTAGAATTTTTTCTTCGGGTTTTATCCAGCCACTTACCACTAACTTTTTGGCTGCCATATAAGTAGCAGCGCCTTCTAAACTTAGGAGCATGCCTTCTGTTTTAGCAATCTGTTGTACACCCATTTCCATTTCTTGTTCAGAAACGGTTAAAGCAGTACCATTGCTTTGATATAAAACGTTCAGCATCATATCGGTAGCGAATGGATATGGAACAGCCAGGCCATAAGCTGCAGAGGGTTTTGGGGCGAATGTATCGGGAAGGATACCGGTTTGAAATCGACTCACCATTGGGTTGCAAACTTCCGATTGAACCAATACCATTCTAGGTAAATTACCCTTTATAGCTTTGATATGTATTAATTCATGGAAAGCTTTCCAAATACCAATTAACCCCGTTCCCCCTCCGGTAGGGTAAATAATTACATCCGGTAACTCCCAGTTATTTTGTTCTGCAATTTCATAACCGAGCGTTTTTTTACCTTCCAAACGATAGGGTTCTTTCATGGTAGACATATCAAAAGCTCCGGTGGTAGCAGCAATCTCTCTTGCTTTTTTTCCGCAAGCATCAATTAATCCATCTATCAATATCAGATCGGCTCCGTATAAACGACATTCTTCTTTCAAAGTTTCTGCGGTATGTTTTGGCATGATTACCGTTGCTTCGATACCTGCTTTAGCGCAGTAAGCACTCATAGCCCCACCTGCATTACCTGCTGTTGGAATGATCATTTTACGGATACCTAATTCCTTGGCTTTGGAAACGCCCATACTTAATCCGCGTGCTTTAAATGAGCCGGTTGGGTTAACAGCTTCGTCTTTTATTGACAGAGATTGAATACCAAGACTGTCTGCTAATTTTTTAAGCTTACTGATAGGGGTAAAACCTTCTTGTAAGGACACAATATTTTCCTCTTGTAAAACAGGCAAGGCAAACCGATACCTCCACATGGAATACAGATCCCTGTTGATGCTATCGATACTTTGATCTGTTAAATGATAAGTGGCTGATAAGGGTACATTACAACAGGGTGCAAATTGTTGAACACTAGTGTGATCATAAGATTTATTACACTTTGTACATACCAGTGATTGAATAGTAGATTTGGATTGCATTACCGCCTGTATCATGCTATAAAATTACAAGCCGGTACATAACTTTTTAGGAGTATATTATTATAGTCGATAACTAAATGTTATAAACTAATTTAGCCATTTTAATAAAAATTTTGTTCAAATCGCTTGTTTCCCCTTTTCTTTCAATAAAAAAGAATTGCCTTTGTAACTCTAGCCCATCAATATCAATTTCTTTTAATTCACCGGTTTTTAATTCTTTGGCTACCGAAATTTTGGGAAGAAAACCTAATGAATCCGATTCTACCAAGAAATGTTTTAATGCTTCCGTACCTCCTAAGCGTACTTTTACATTGAGTTGTGAGATATTGATCTTATGTTTCGAAAGTGCTTTTTTTAGCACTGCTAAAGTGCCGCTCCCTACTTCTCGTAAGGCAATAGGAGTAGTATATAGATCTTGTAAGGTATAATTCTTCTTTTTTAATAGTTTACTAGTGCTACTGCATACAGCTACAACTTTATCAGTCATAAAGGGAGTATACTGTATTCTCGACACCTTACTATTTTCTTCAATAATGCCTAAGTTTATTTGTTTCGACAGTAATGCTTCCTTTACCGATTCGGAATTCCGATTGAGTAAGCTGATATGTATTTGTTCATATTTTTGATGAAACTCCGATAATACTTTTGGAAGAATATATAATGCAACGGTAGTGCTGGCACCTAGTTCCAAGGTTCCCTTAGCCTGAATGGCATCGTGTATTACGGATAATTCAAATAATGTTTGTTGCTCTATATTTTTTACCAATAGGAGCCGATCATATAAAAGTTTTCCTGCAGGAGTCAGAGCAATTTGTAAACCATTTCTTTCAAATAGTTTGGTTTTATATAATGCCTCTAATAAGCGGATATGTTTACTAATTGCCGGTTGAGAAATAAATAGATACTGGCTTGCCTTAGAAAAACTTAATTCTTCTGCAACACTCATAAAAACAGTATGGCGCACGGAAATCATGGATACTTATTTAGCTAAGCTTTGAATAACATCATACTTGGTTACAATATGATAATCTCCTTTTTCATCTTTTGCCAGTACGGCACCATTTTCTTTATTGATCAATGTTCCTATTTTCTCTACCGGAGTTGAGAAATCAACAACCGGAAATGCATGCTCTATCACTGTTTCAACTGCCCAATTTTTTATCTCCGGGTTATTAAAGACTTTTAAAAATAATCCTGCCTCACTAATACTTCCGGTAATATCATCTCCCTTTATTACAGGTATATGTTCGATCTCAAATTTTTTCATTAGCGCTACTGCTTCAGCAACAGTTTGTGATGCGTTTATGGTAACCAATTTTTTTCCTGCTCTTGCACTCACAATATCTCTGAAGGATTTAACTTCCAAAAACCCTCTTTCAACCATCCATTGATCGTTATAAATTTTTCCTACATAACGGCTGCCATGATCGTGGAAAATACAAACCACAATATCTCCTTTTTTTAATTTATCTTTTAATTGTAGGAGGCCTTGTAAGCAGCTCCCCGCGCTATATCCGCAGAATAGGCCTTCTTCTTTAGCAATTCTTCTGGCCATCACGGCACCGTCTTTATCGGTTACTTGTTCAAAATGATCAATCACATCCATTTTATAATTCTGAGGTACAAAATCTTCCCCAAAACCTTCACTGATATAAGGATGTACATAACTCATATCTATTTTACCGGTTTGAAAATAATGGGTAAGTAAACTACCGTACACATCAATGGCCCATATTTGAATGTTTGGATTTTTTTCTTTTAAAAACATGGCTGTTCCGGTAATAGTTCCTCCCGTACCGGCGGTACAAACTAAGTGAGTTATTTTGCCTTCTGTTTGTTCCCAAATTTCGGGCCCCGTTGTTTCGTAATGCGCTAAACGATTTGCCAAATTATCGTACTGGTTACATAAATAGGAGTTGGGTATTTCTTTGGCTAATCTTCGAGCAACAGAATAATAGCTGCGGGGGTCATCGGGTTCAACATTAGTGGGACAAACAACCACCTCAGCGCCAACTGCTTTGAGGATATCCATTTTTTCCTTACTCTGCTTATCGGTAGTGGTGAAAATACATTTGTATCCTTTTACGCAAGCAGCCAGGGCTAAGCCCATGCCTGTATTGCCGCTGGTACATTCGATAATGGTACCACCCGGTTTTAATTTGCCTTCTTTTTCAGCTACTTCAACCATCTTCAATGCCATCCGATCTTTGATGGAATTCCCGGGATTAAAGTAATCAACCTTAGCCAACACTGTTGCAGGGAGATGAGCAGTTATTTTATTAAGTTGAATGAGCGGGGTATTACCAATTGTTTCAAGAACATTTTTCTTCCACATAAAAACTAACACTTGTTTGTGCAAATGTACGGTTTGCAATTATGTGGCGAACTTAAAACCAGAATTTATTAAGACTGAAAGGAATCGGCCATTTTAGTACAGATATCAGTTTCGATCATTTTTACTGCCAAACTGATCATATTGCTGAAAGCTTTTGCGGTACTGATTCCGTGACCAATAATAACAGGCTTAGCTACACCAAGCACTGGTGTGCCGCCGTAGTTTTCATAATGAAACCTGCTAAAGTAAGTATCTTCTGCAACCCCTCTTTCCACGGCAGCATCGTAAAAAGATTCTGCTAATTTGAGAATGATATTTCCGGTAAAGCCATCACATACCATTACATCGGCTTTGCTTCCTAATAGATCTCTACCTTCTATATTTCCTTTAAAATGAATTTGGGTATTTTCTTTTAATAGGGGGTAGGTTGCCTGTGCTAATATATTGCCCTTTCCTTCTTCTTCTCCTACATTAATTAATCCTACTCCTGGCGTATTGATGCCTAAAATATGTTCTGCATATAAACTACCAAGAATGGCGAATTGATTGAGTTGTTCAGGTTTACAATCGGCATTTAAACCCACATCCAATAAAACACCGGTACTACCATTCAACTTAGGCATAACGGTAGCGATAGTGGGACGAAGTACACCGGGAATAGCTTTGATACTAAACATGGAACCAACGAGCATGGCGCCTGTATTTCCGGCACTTATAAACGCATCGATTTTGCCGGTCGCTAATAAATGAAACCCTATGCTAATGGAAGATTTTTGTTTTTCTTTTAAAGCTTTTGTGGGATGCTCGTGGTAACCAATTACTTCGGGGGCATGTATAAAATGTAAATTAGGTGAAGAAACACCCAGCTCTTTTACAAGAGGCTCTACGCGTGCTTCATCACCTATACAATATAACTGTGCGTTGAAATTAGTTGCTATAAAACGTTGGATCCCTTTAACCGCCTCGAGCGGGGCAAAGTCACCCCCCATCATATCTAAACCTATATTCATGCCAGCAAGCTACATTAATAAATTGAACTAAAAGTTATGCTTTTAAAGGTGCTTTTTCAGCTACCAGCTTTCCTTTATAGTACAATTTACCTTCACTTACATGGGCACGGTGGCGTACATGGATTTCTCCGGTTGTATTGTCTTTGCTCAGGGTTACTTCCTGTGCTACATAGTGCGTTCTTCTTTTAGCACTTCTTTGTTGTGAATGTCTGCGTTTCGGATTCGGCATTGCTCTGAATTTATGGTATCAAAAAAATTATTCTAAGTTTTTAAATTGATCTAATCCTTTCCAAATAGTAGGCGTATCCTTCTTCACTTCTTCCTCCATCTTCTTCAACTTCTCCAGCACTTCTTTATTACACTTTGGTCCTCCCATTTCTTCGGCTTTACACATTTTTTGTAAAGGGATACTTAGGTTTATGAATTCATATATCCAATCGGCTAGGTGTAAATGACTTTCGCCCCTGCTGATATAATATACATCCGGATCTTCCTCCTGTTCATTCATTTCTTCAGGGTTTTCAACCATTTTTACAATGATATTGAACTCATCCCAAAGTTGGAAAGAAAGAGGGTTCCCGCATCTATCACAACCGGATTCAAGCGTACCGCCTATATCAAAACGCAATAACATAAAGCCATTGTTTTTATCGAGGCTTAGTTTGATATCAGCTACACAGTTTTTAAAATCCTGCTCACCATAAGGAACAAAGAACTTATCTTCCACCCTGTATTCGTAAACATGAATGCCCGGTTTCAAACCCACAAATGCGATCTCAAATTCTCGCCGATGACTCATATCCGATTTTTAAGGGCTTGCAAAGGTAATAAAAACCCACTAATCGGCAAAGAAAAGGTTATTTGGGCTCTTTTAGCGCTTATTTTATTTATTATATCGGAATGTAATGACGTTGTGGAGCGGTATTATGCAAGCGGTGTATACCCTTATATATCAGTTGCACTGCGATTTATTACAGGCTTTATTCCCTTTAGTGTGGGAGATTTTTTCTATTTATTTATATTAGTTTATTTTATAATAAAATTATTTTTATGGTTAAAATGCCTTAAAAAGCACAGCACAGACAATTTTTTTGCTGTGATTTTTGTCTCAATAATTACGGGCTTACTAAAACTATATGTTGTTTTTATGGTTTTATGGGGGTTAAATTATAACCGCGCAAGTATTGATAAACAGCTTCAATTAGCCCCCCATAATTACGATACCGCCAGTATCAGTTTAATTACCAATGAGCTTATTGATACAGTAAATAGTATTCGAAGAAAACTTCCTTCTGATAAATTACCGGTATATGATCGTTCTGTAATCGTAAAAGAAGCTGTTCATTGTTATTCAACGGCTAGTCTCACCAATAAAAATTTTAATTATCGCTTACCTGCTGTGAAGCAAACAGTTTTTACTCCTTTGGCTGATTATGCAGGTTTTTTAGGTTATTACAACCCTTTTTCGGGAGAAGCACAACTGAGAACAGATATACCCAATGTAATGATACCTTATATTGCTTGTCATGAAATGGCACATCAATTAGGTTATGCCGGGGAAGATCAAGCGAATTTTGTAGGTTATTTGGTTTGTCGAGTTTCTAATGATCCATTTTTTAGATATTCTGTTTATCTCGATTTATTGAATTATGCTTTAGCTGAGCAGTATCGATTATATAGTACCAAGACTAATTTTAAGAGATTTGAAATGGTGATTCAAGAAAACAGACAAAGGATGGATACTTTGGTGAAGTTGGATCGAAAATTAATCCGTCAGTTTTTTGATAAGCGGCGAAATAATGTGGCTCCGATTGTATCAACTTTGTATGATCAATATCTCCGGATGAATAAACAATTTGCAGGTATTGGCAGTTATGATTTGGTGGTGAAATGGCTCATTGCTTACAAAGCAAAATATGGTAAAATCTGATTGGTTGAAACTGGTTCTTTGTTTGCTATTCACACTAGGTATTGGCTTAGTGGGAGGGTTATTTACTGCCCCGCAAATTCAAACATGGTATGTAAGCTTGAATAAACCAACTTTCAATCCTCCTAACTGGATTTTTGCACCCGTCTGGAGTACGCTTTATATATTGATGGGTATTTCCCTTTTTTTGATCATACGAAAACCTGCAAGTGTTTACAGAACACAATCGTTACAGTTTTTTAGTACCCAATTTATATTAAATTTTTGTTGGTCGTTCATTTTCTTTAACCAACATCAAATTGGGTTGGCCTTATTGGATATTATATTGATGTGGGTATTTATTTTACTTACCATTATTTGGTTCTCTCGCCAAAATGCTATTGCCGGTTGGCTTTTAGTTCCTTATTTATTTTGGGTGAGCTTTGCTACTATTTTGAATGCTGCTATTTTGAGGTTGAATTAAAATTTATTCTTCCACATCATACTCTCGATAGGTTTATTAGGCTGGCCGCTATATTTAGCGTTTGATTTTTGGTTATACTTCACGGCAATCTCTCCTTCAACAGGGAAGTAGATAAGTTGTCCGATCGGCATACCTTTATAAATCCTAACCGGTTGTTTAACAGAAATTTCGAGCGTCCAGTTGCCGCAAAACCCTACGTCGCCTTTACCTGCCGTAGCGTGGATATCAATTCCCAGCCGACCGGTAGAGGATTTACCTTCTAAAAAAGGCACATGGGCATGTGTTTCTGTGTATTCTTCGGTAACGCCTAAATAAAATTCATGGGGTTGAAGAACGAAGCCTTCGTCGGGTATTTCGAAGTAGGTGATGGTATTGTGTTTTTTGGCATCTAATACCGCATCATCATAGCGAGCGAGCCATTTACCTAAATGAACATCATAACTATTGCTACCTAAATCCGTTCTATTATAAGGTTCAATTTTGATCGTTCCCTTTTCCATTTCTTCTAAAATGCGTAAATCTGTAAGTATCATTATAGCAATAGTTTTTATTGAATTGCAAATAAATTGTAATTCTGCAATGTATACGCTAAAATATTTGGATGCCGCTGTATTATCAACAAAATATCAACGAAACCACTAAATTGGGGGTTTGGGAGATTTCGGAGCCGATATCATTTTTTTTAGAGAAAGTAACATTAAATCTACCGGTTTCACATCCGCATAAGCAGTTACAGCATTTAGCGGGAAGGTATTTGTTAAGGGTTTTATATCCCGATTTTCCATTGGAGTTGATTGCGATAGCCGATACGCGGAAGCCCTATTTGCCTGATGAGCAGTATCATTTTTCGATATCGCATTGCGGCCGCTTCGCGGCCGCCATCGTGAGCTCCGATAAAAGGGTGGGAATAGACATAGAAAATATCACTGAACGCGTTCATAAAATAAAACACAAATTCCTTAATAAGGAAGAGCTAAAACTCGTAGCGAATTGTCGAAATCAAACCGAAATCTTAACGCTTCTCTGGAGTTGTAAAGAAGCTATGTTTAAATGGTGGGGCAGGGGGGAACTCGATTTTAGTGAAAATATGCACATCAACAATTTCCTAGCGTCAGACCATGGTCAGACCCCTTTTTTCGACCTTTCGGCACTATTTCAAAAAAATAATTTCGGCATACACCTAACCCTCAACTGTTATTTAACAGCTGAATTAAGCCTTGCTTGGCTCGTAACCGAACCATTCTAATCAGCAAAACGACTATTCGTTTTAGTAATCTTTTGTAACATTTTTCGCAACGACTGCTTCAGTTGGGTCTTTACAATCTGTCCCATTGTAGCGGCTTTCAAAAATGCCTTAGTATCAAAATGCTGTGCCAGCTCATTCTTTAACTGTTCAATTTTATTTGGAAAAGAAATAGCATCACCCTCCATAATATCTAACAACTCTTTTACCCTATAACGTGCAGATACCAAGCGGAATGTCATCATTGTTCGCTCTTCTGTTTGATATTGTAGTATCGATTGCTTATCCAAATTTTGCAATACCATCTCTACCAATTTTCTATTATCCTTTAAAAATTGTGGCAGGTATAAATTTTTTCTACCCTCATAACATTGCTGATCGAAATCAATAGCGCGGATCCGATATTGAAAGTCTTCAATGTCGGGAATGATATTCACTACAAAATTATACGCGCGCATATCGCCAAGTAATTGAATAAAGCAACGTTCATTAAATTTCACAAATTCCTTAGCTAGCCGAATACGATTAGTATTATCGTTATCAAGGTATTCTTCAATAAAAGTATCACCCGGTATCCCCGGAATATGCTCTTCAATTAAGGTATCTGTACTGGTAAAATAAGTCATTCGATTGGGCGATAGTAAATGCTCTAACTCTAATCCATATACCCTGCTTGCATCGGCTTGTTTAATATAAAAGTGATCATAATTATCGTTGAACTTGTTGACGATTCTAATGCGAAAAGGCTGACTATTACCAAAAAAACAAAAATCGATTCTGGCCACATCTAAGTGATCAGCAAAACTCATATCGCCCTCCGTTTTAAGGATAGCATATACTTTTATTAAACTTTTTCTCAGATGTTCCCATTCCCGCAAATCATATGACACTTTTTCCCAAGCCGTTTCTTTCCCAATCTTATTTTTTAATGGAACAGTATAAGTAAATAAACGCAGATCTTTATAGCTAAAAGGTAATTTTACTTCTCTGCCATATTTTATTAAATACTGACGGAGATTATCTTGTATAGGAAATATGGGCTTCTTACGCGATGGCATATCTCGCGTTAAGCTCATATTCATATCGTTTCCAGACTCAATCAAGCAAAATAGGATCGTTATCTGCCAATAAATTTAAATTAACTGCATCTGAGCCGGCTATACCTTCTACAGATCCTTGTATATGTGCAGCATTCAATAAAACTTTTTCTAGTTGTTTTTCTCTTGCTTTCCAAAGTTTCTCCATTGCATCGCGCTCTTTTTGTATGCTCAGCTTCATACTTAAAAAACCTTCTCGTATAGCTTTCCATTGCTCACCAAACTCGGTTCCTGTTAAATAATCATAGAGCATCACCATTTTATCTCCTTTGTTTTCCTGACTTTTCTTAGCATCCGCAATTTTAAGTACTGCATTTCTTAATAATAAAGCAACACTTCTTACCTCAGAGAAAGAACATATATAAACCCCGTCTTTTTCCCCAAACCGATCCATATCTTTTGGAAAAGCTTGTGTTACAATAATAGCTACATCGGCACCTAAACTACGCATATCGGCTTTGAGTTTTTCGATCCAGTCTTGTGAAAAATCTTTGGTACGTTTACTTTCATAAATTATTTTTCCTACTTCAGTACCTGTACCGTTTCTTACTATTTGAATACAATCGGCTCCGCGAACGCCTTTACCCACTTCTTCAATTTTATCGAAAGGAAATGTTTGTTTAAGTATCTCTTCCAGTAATAATTCTTGCACCTCACCTTGTAGTTGCATACTACCTTGCTCCGATTTTCGCTTCATTTCTTCGATAAGCCTAGCTTGATCTTCTTTTTGCTTTTCTAGTTCTTTAATTTTTAATTGAGATTCTTGCTCTTTTAGCTTATTCCTTTCAGCTTCTTCCTTCACAACCTGTTCTTTTAATTTAGCGCGCTCATCAAGTAACTTTCTGTTAAGCGTGAGTTCTAATTCCTCCTCTTTAGTTTTTAATGCCTGCTCTTTTTGTAAAAATTCGAGCTCTTTCTTCCTCGCCTCTTTTAATTTTTCTTCTTTTTCTTCTTTTTCAGCTTGTAATATTTTCAGCTGGTTTTCATAGTCGGCAGCCAGTGATTTGCGAATAGATTGCTGTGTTTCTTCCTGAATTTTTTTCCTTTCAACTTCAATCAATGCTTGCGTTTCCGCTTCTTTTTTCTTTTGCCAGTCGACCATCTTTCCCCGGAGCTCTTTTTCAATTTCTTCACGTATGGTTTCGCCGGGCTCGAATTGATGGTTGCAATTAGGACAAGTTATAATAGAAAAACTACTCATAGTAATGATTATTGGATGAAGATAATTAGGATAGTTTGAAAAATAAAAACCTATCACTACAGCGTTATGGTTTTCCATACCCGAAGCGACTGCCATATTGAACGGATTTGTTGAGAATAGAAAGCATACTTGTGGAATAGTGAAGACCAAAAAGAGTGGATATCATTCTATCAACCATCTAAATCTACTTATGTATATTTATCGTAATTTAAACAACATGTCAACTACCACTTATTTAGAAACAACGAAGAATGTATATAAAGCAGCCGCCGAAAAACCCGATGTTGGTTTATGCTGCACTACCACTCCTTTATGGCAACTTCCCGGTATGCAGATGCCACTAATCATGCAACAAATGAATTATGGTTGTGGAAGTACTGTTAACGCCAGAGATTTAGTGAACAACCCAAAAATATTATATGTTGGGGTGGGAGGGGGAATGGAATTATTGCAGTTCGCCTATTTTAGTCGCCAAAAGAATGGTGTAATAGGCGTTGATGTGGTGGATGAAATGTTAGCAGCAAGCCTGCGAAATTTTGATGAGGCTGAAGCATTAAACCCTTGGTTTAAGAAAGAATATGTGGATTTACGAAAAGGGGATGCTTTACATTTACCGGTAGCCGATAGCAGTATTGATGTAGCCGCACAAAACTGTTTGTTTAATATTTTTAAGCAAGAAGAGTTAACGAAAGCATTGGCCGAAATGTATAGGGTTTTAAAACCAAGAGGTCGTTTAGTGATGAGTGACCCTATTTGCGATAGCGTAATCCCCAACGAATTAAGAGAAGATGAACGGTTGCGTGCGCTATGCCTGAGCGGAAGCTTGCCGCTATGGGATTATATTAAAATGATTACAGACGCGGGTTTTGGAACAGTTGAAATAAGAGCAAAAAGACCTTACCGAATTTTAGATCCCAAAAATTATGCAACCGATAAATTAATTTATATAGAAAGTGTAGAAGTGTGTGCCATAAAAGATCCAATGCCTGAGGATGGCCCGTGCATATTTACCGGTAAAACTGCCATCTATTTCGGTAGTGATGAATATTTCGATGATCAAAAAGGTCACTTGCTGTTACCAAACATGCCTTTAGCAGTTTGTGATAAAACGGCAGCAGCATTAGCCAATTTACAAAGGGATGATATCTTTATTTCAGAAAGCACCTGGTTTTATGATGGCGGTGGCTGTTGTTAATAAAAATGGACAAAAAGAATTAAATTCAATTTGTCCATTTAAGTGCACCCAACTGTACAATTCTCGAACCACTTTATACCTGATTTGACAAGACTTGCGAATCTTATGATTGCATAAGAATTCTGCAGGTCTTTTTTATTGCTTGATTTTAAGCGGTTTAATAACGACAAAATTAAAAAACGTGAAAATTGACAAAAATTACAAGGACTTTATCTTGTCCATTAAGCAACAAATAGTCCAAAGCCGCTACGTGGCTGCCAGGCTTGCCAACCGGGAGCAACTGATGCTTTACTTACAAACAGGGCTGATGATTTCTGAAAAGATAAAGGCCCAGAAATGGGGTGCCAAAGTCCTTGACCAGATTTCTGCAGACCTGCAAAAAGAACTACCCGGACTAAAGGGCTTTTCGCCGGGAAACCTCAAGAAAATAAGGCTGTTTGCGGAGGCTTATGCTCCCCACCTGGTAATTGGTTCGACGCCGTCGAACCAAATTGGGGAGGAGGGTTTTTCAATTAGTTCGACACTGTCGAACCTAATTGAAAATGAGGCTTTTTACGGGGCTTTTACGGGTATCAGCTTCTCCCATCATTTTGCCATTATCACTAAAATAAAGGCCTGGGAAGCCCGGATTTTCTATATCCAGTCTGCAACAGCTAATTTCTGGTCGCTGACGGTGCTGGAACACCATATTGAAAATAACCTGTTTGGAAAAGAGGGTAAATTGCCCAATAATTTTAACGGCACTTTGCCAGAGACTATAACGCCTTCTGCAGTTAAGATGTTTAAAGATGAATACTTGCTGGATTTTATTGTCGGCGATGAACTGGACGATGAACGCCATATTGAACAACAGGTAGTTTTAAACATCCGCAATTTTATTTTGCAAATGGGTAAAGGTTTTTGTTTTATTGGCAACCAATACCGGCTTGAAGTGGATGGGGATGAATTTTTTATTGACCTGCTCTTTTTTAACCGCCATCTGCAATGCCTGGTGGCTTTTGAACTGAAGAAAGGAAAATTTAAACCTGCTGATGCCGGGCAGCTTAATTTTTATCTGAATGTGCTGGATGAAAAAGTAAAACTGCAACAGGAAAACAGCAGCATTGGCATTGTACTTTGCAAAGAGAAAAATAATACCGTAGTTGAGTTTGCCATTAAGAGTTTTGATAAGGCTATGGGTGTGGCTACTTATAAAACCAGTAAACAAACACCGATACAAATGAAAGGAATATTGCCTGATACGGATGCGTTGGGGAAATTGTTGGAATAGTAAAGTAAACCAATAAATTTGGTAGCCACTAAAACTAAATATTTGCTTGCTTTATTACTTGAATTACTTTGCCACTAACAAAATATTTCGAAGCCTCTGACTCATGAATATAAATTGGAGGATATTGATGCGACGACTCTGAAACTAAACATACTTGGCTATTCTGATGGTCTATGATGATTTTCTTTATGTTAGCCATTTCATCAATTACAGAAAGTACATAGTCATTGCTTGTGACATTTTTATCTGTGGCATCTATGATTACATAGTCTCCATCCTCAATATTTCTTCCATTAATATTAGCTTGATTCATTGAAGCGCCCACTGCTTTTATTGCAAAAACTGATTTTCTGTTTTTCAAAAGAAAGCTGGATACTTTGATATGCCCTTCAATTCTTTCATCAGCATAAATATCGGCATGTCCACAATTTGCAGCCCCTAAGACCGGGACTATATTAAAATCCGAGTTAGAGGATATACCGGCGGATTTTTTGCTTATTGTTTTATTTTCCCTGTCCCATTCTATTAATCCTCTTCTTTCTAATTGCTCTAAATGATGTTTAACAATTTGCGGATGAGGTACATCAATAATCTTAGCGACATCCCTTAATGACATATTGCCGATATTGTACGTATCAGCAAGCCTTAATAGCTTTTGTTGAATGGTGTGCATAAATCAGGATTTTAATAAACAAGAAGGGTTATATCCTGGGTCTTGAAACTCATATAACTGAATAGCGCCAACCGATGTAAGCTTTTGACCTAAAAAAACAGCCAACCCAAATGGACCAAAGTAAAATAGGTGAGTCTTCTTTGATTTATACTTATTAATCATGCTCTTGATAATATCTTTTGACGCACTTGCCAAAGCTACAGCTTCTGAATCATTTTTAATTGAGAAGTTGCCAGGTGTTGATTCTGGCTGTAAAGAAATGATTTTTTTTAGCGGCGTACCGGTACTTTTGAAGAAGTCGGCAACATCTGTTAATGCCTTACCGGTAATATTGAATACTACAGCTAATTCATCACCGTTTGATTTTATTCCTACTGTGGTTGGATTTATTTCTGTATAAATCGGTTTATATGATATTTTTCTTTCGGCATCCGACCTCCAGGATTCTGTTTGCGGAGGTTGCAGTAATTCAAAAGTCCAATTACCAATTTCGGGGAATATCATACCGAGTGATATACCGGTAGATAAAGCACATTTGCCCCTGAAAGTAATATGGCGGCTTGCTGTTTTTGCAGCTAATTTATTCTTAAGAGTAACTAATTCAGGAATGAGAGTTTCATTCCAAAGTTTTGAATCAGGTACTTTCTTAGTTGGTCTATCAAAATATTGTACCCAGTCAATAGTAACATTAGCTTTGGGTTCATACAGTCCTTTCTCCCAATTATGAATATGGATTACATTCGATTTAAAACCCACTCTTCTGCCAGTAATAGCATCGCCAATTATTTTGTGTAATTGTTGGTGAGTAAATACCTTACTTCTGTTTGAGAAAATTTGCTCGATAAGATGAGAGTAAGCATTGCTCAATATTGAAAAAACCTTCTTTTGATATTTTGGATGTTGAATCAGGTAGCTTACAAACTGATGTTTACAGGTTGTATTGTCCCCAAAATCATATTTACCAATATCAAGCTTGACATGATTAAGTATATACGAATAATATTTTTGTAGTTTCAATTTTGCAAAGCCCACCTTTAACTCTTTTTCGGTTGACTTTAGGGCTTTGAGAGCTGAACCAGTATAAAGTTTTTTAGCTTCGGTATACCTATCAATTTTTTTATACAGTGACTTAATATCCGCACTTACATTTGGGCAGGCTAAGTAAAAGTTGCGGTAAGTTTTTTTGATGCCAATACTAATTTGGTGAAACGTTTTGATTACCCCTGCAAATTCAGCGTTTGTAACCAAATGGTTTTTTACCTGGATATGGTCATAAAAATGTTTCCTATTACCTAAAAAAACGACATCAACATCACCGGTTCCTTCGGGCATTAACTTCACAAAAGATGGGTCCGAAATCCACTTGGGGATATTGCAAACAATATATCTATCCTGATAAGAATACCCATCACCCCCGATGATGCCTCCAGTTGCTTGTGGAGACAAGAGAGAAAATATGGGTCGCGTGGTTTGTATTTGGCTGTAAAATCCCGCGGGGGCCTTATATAAGAATTTGTGTATGTTTAAATAATCTCCTTTATCGCTAAAAATAGACTTCAGTATACAAAAGTACAACACATTGTCTGCTGTCCTTGTCCAGTATGCTCTGACCAGCCCTTTTGGCGATGCCAAAAAGAGCTCTCTAATTCTGTTGCATAATTTACAGAACGACTACACTGTACAGCAAAATACATCAGTGATTTAGTGCACGAAGCAAAATAGTAATCCATGCATGATGACCAACAAAATGAATGAACCACTGCAAACCATCCAACGCCGTGTTGCTACTGGCCAGCTGGCTGCTGTCAAAACCTCGTCCGAGCCTTGAAGGTTAACATCATGTCTACATGTCTTCTCCCAGTAAAATGCTGATTCTCCCAGTAAAATGCTGATGAGTACATTAGGGGAGTTTTTGTGTTTGAGACATTATAGATATATATATATCTGTCTCTTATACACATCTCCGAGCCCACGAGACAGGCAGAAATCTCGTATGCCGTCTTCTGCTTGAAAAAAAAAA
>CABHOW010000087.1 GCA_902168225.1 uncultured Flavihumibacter sp.
ATACCATATGTTTTTTTTAATGCTGGCTTTGTTAAAATTACTGGTATTGACCCGTATATTAGTAATGATATTATTTACGAAAATGGGTTAACTATAAAGAAAATTGATTTTCTTGATTTCAATGCATACGACTTTGATGTGATTATGTACAATCATTCATTTGAACATCTGAGTAACCCAGTAGAACATTTACAACAAGCTTATCGCTCACTTAAATCGTCGGGAAAACTCATTATTAGGATTCCAACAGTTTCTTCTTTTGCCTGGACTAAGTATGGAGTTAATTGGGTACAGTTAGATGCACCAAGGCATATTTTTTTATACTCAATTAAGAGCTTATCAATTTTAGCAGATCTGACTAATTTTAAAATTGATGAGATTAGCTATGAGTCTACTTATTTTCAATTTGTAGGCAGTGAGCAGTACCTCAAGGGTATAGCACTACACGATCAAAATTCTTATTACAAGGGGAATAGTTCGCTTTTTTCCGTGAAAGAAATTAAACAGTTTAAAAGGGATGCCATCCTTTTAAATAAAAGAGAAAAAGGGGACTCTATTTCGATTATTCTTAGCAAGAAGAATTGAACGAATGCAGGTATCTGTAATTATTCCGACTTTTAATTATAAGCATACAATTATTGCTGCTATTAAAAGTGTTATTCTTCAAACATACCCAAAAAAATTAACTGAAATAATTGTTGTTGATGACGGTTCAACTGATGATACACGTGATTTTTTGGAAGAGCTTATTATTAGCAAAACAATCAAATATTTTTACCAGAGTAACCAAGGAAAAGCCTCGGCTACCATAAGTGGGATTAATATATCTACTGGTAATATCATTTTCTGTTTAGATGCAGATGATACTTTTTTGCCTGGTAAAATTCAAGCTACTGTAGATGTGTTTAAGGTGTTCCCGCATGTAGTACATGTTTCTACTCCAGCTTTAATTATATACGCTAATCAAGAATCTACAATTGAGAAAGTGCCAAAATTTCTTTTGAATAAGCCTACTTCGGGCTTAGAAGCTTTGAATTATTTTTTTTCAAATAATATCTTATTTGGAGGTGGTTCTACTTTTGCTTGTTTGGCAAGTATTTTAAAAGAAGCCACAATTCCTGCTGAGGCTAATATGTATATAGATGAGCTTTTAGTTATTAATGCCCTATCAAAAGGGGATACTTATTTTATAAGTGAACCATTGTCAACTTGGAATATTCATGAACATAATTACTCGGTTTACGGAAGCATAGATGAGCATCGGATTAGTAAAAATAATAGTTTATTGTCTTCATCTAAAGCCATACTTGATTACTTACTAAAAGAACATACAGATAAAAAAATTCGACTACTGTATTTTCTTAAACACAATATTCGAGTCATTTATTTTGCAGAAATTTCAAGCAGAAAATCTTTGTATGTTATTTGTACATTCATAGTAAATTGTTTTATTAGAACTCAATATCCAATTTTAGTTTATATTAAATACAATGCATTCAATAGGCTTCTTCCGGCTCCGTTGATTCGTATTTTAAAAAAAATTAAAAAGTGATCTTAATAATTGCTCCCAATTTAGAGCCATCGCTCTGCGGTGTCAGCGACTATACAATTGAGCTTAGAAGACTTTTTAAGAACCAACAAAAAGATGTGTTTATTATAGCATTATCTGATGCATATATCGAAAACGTTCATAGTGATCGATTTTCTCTTCGTATACCCCGAATATTCAAGAATAAGTACAAGGTTAAGCGCACTGTTGAGTGCGTACAACAGCTTCAGCCAACAGAAATTTATTTCAATTTAGTTTCATATGGATACCATGAAAAAGGGTTTCCACTTTATTTGCTTAAGATCTTTAAGTTGGTGAAAAAACCTATTATTATTATAGCACATGAATTATGGATGGGTAATTTTAAAAATGAATCAATAAAAAATAAAATTATCGGTCTTATACAAAAGCAATTATTGATTAAATTATTTCGATTATCCAATATAAAATACATTTTTGTTTCAACTGATATATTTAAAAATATTTTGAAATCTCTTGGGATTGGTGCAAAAACATTGCCAGTTTTTAGCAATATTCCAATTCATATTGCTCATGAAGATCAAACTTCAAATTCACAAGCAGTTACATTTATTCTATTTGGCTCAATTGCTTTTCACTTAGATGTACAAGCATTTATTCATTTTATCTTAAAAGAATTCTTGCACAAGGGTAAATTCGTTGTAATAAATCATGCAGGTATATACAGAGGGCATATAAATGAGTGGGAATCAATAAAAAAAGACTTATCCCCCCGTGGTGTTATCTTTAAAGAATATGGAATTGTTGAACCTAATATTATTTCTAAGTTATTACAATCTGCCGATTATGGTTTAACATCATACATGCCTCATTTTTGGAGCAAGAGTGGCTCCATTGCTGCTATGTTAGCGCATGGGTTACCTATTATTTCAATAGCGAAATATATACCATTAGAACAATATACAACTAATGTTGAGTTGAATTCAAGAATATTTCAAATTGCAATAGTAGGAGGAAATAATTTCGTAAATAGTGTTAAAAAAGCCGAAAAAGATATTTCATATAATGAGTCTATATTTCAAAAAATGATGGAGGAAAACCCTATTTTCAAGTAAATTCTAAGCCGCTCATCTATCTTAGGCTATGTAATAAGTTTGCTAAATATACAATACTTTCAAGAAATACCTAGTTTAAAAATTTGTTATTAGTAGATGTATATAAGCAAACTTAAGGCTCAAGTGTTGAATGCAGTACATAATTTTTTGTCTGCTAATAAATATCCTGAGCGGATTTTCCAGTTAAATAGCAATATTGCAATATATTAGTAAAGTAACATAATGATTTATAATTATAATCCACAAATTCATAATTATAAAGACCCGCAAATTATTGTTCCCATAATAATGAATTACTTTTCCCCTTCCTCAGTAATTGATATTGGATGTGGCACTGGTAACTTTTTAGCAGAATTTAAGAAATTCGGGGTCAAAGATGTTTTAGGAGTGGATGGAGATATTCACTCAAGCAGCTTGAGAATGGATAATTTAACGGAAGAACAATTCCTGCAACAAGATCTTAATAAACAATTTAAAATAAATAAAAAATTTGATATCGCCTTATGTTTAGAAGTGGGGGAACATGTGAGTAAGGAAAGTTCAGAGGATTTAGTTTTATCATTGATAAATGCTAGTGATATTATAATTTTTTCAGCCGCAATCCCTTTGCAAGGTGGGCAATATCATATTAACGAACAATGGCAATCATATTGGAGCGCTAAATTTGAAAAACATAAGTTTAAACCGATAGATTTAATCCGACCATTAATTTGGAAAAACCCTGAAATCAAATATTGGTATAAACAAAATATTATTGTATACGTATCCTATGATTATACGTCTACCAAATTAAGTACTGATACTCCGATTACTTATGTTGATATTGTTCATCCCGATAATTATGCTTCTCAGGTTAATTACTTGCAACAAATTTTATCGGGTAAGGCTCGCTTTATATTCTACTGCTATTTATTTTTAAAGTGGTTTAAATCTTTTTTTGAAAAAAATGAATAGTACTAATACTTACAATGAAACACGTATTACTGTTGATGCTGTAATTACAACATATAATGAAAGCTATGAACAAATTAATATTACTTTAGTATCTTGTTTACAACAATCTTTTCCCTTTGATAAAATTTACATTGTTGATGATGGTTCCAAAAACTTTTCATCTGATAAAATAATCCCGCACCCATCAATAAAGATCATCGAACTACCAGTCAATAAGGGGATATCTGCAGCAAGAAATACAGCAATCGCATTGAGTTCTGCTGCATATATCGCGTGTGTAAATGTTGAAATTGAATTACAACGAGACTGGCTAGAACAACTTCTTTCTAATTTTGATAAGTGTTATGAATTTCCAATTAGTGCCGCTTTCGGTAAATTAGTTGTAAACAGTATGTCACTTTTATCACTTTGGCGTTTAAGATTTCACGAACAACATTATCCTAAAAGTAGCGGCATAGCAGAGTTTGCACCAGGACATGCTGTTCTTTTTAAAAGCGATTATTTGTTGCAAGTAAAGGGTTATAATGAAAGCTTAAAACTTGTTCATGAAGATGCAGATATTTGCTTTAGGTTAAAAGCTTTGGGCACGAATATTTATTACAATTCAAATGTTTTTACAATTTCACATCAAAACGATAGTTTGGAATTGATTAGCAGAAAGCATTTATTGAGAATGACGGTTGGACGTGGTAAAACTGTTAAATATAATGATTTTTGTAAAATTTTGGCGAGAGATCACTTTAGTCGAGTTTTTAGGAATCTTATAAAAGGCAGATGGGCATTTTTTTTTTTAGATTGGAAAATTAGTTATCATTGTTATAAACACTTTATAGAATAGTGCCTTCTGGTCAATTAGAAAAAGAAAAAATCAATATCTACCTAAAAGTATTTTTTGGTATTTACCTTTTTACCGTTATAAGTGGAGGATTGCGGAAATGGTTTTTTTCCTCTAAGGAGCTTGATAATTTTGTTCTCTTTTTGCAAATTATCATCCCTTATTCTTTCCTTATTATTAAAGGAGGTATAAAGCGATGGAGGGTAGGAGTACGTGTTTTTTCGTTTCTGTGTTTTGTTTTTTTTATTGGGATACTAAATCCTTTACGACCTAGTTTTTATCATGGATTATTAGGGGCATTACTTCACGGATCTCTTGTATTCGTTGTTTTTTTTTATATAAATAATCGTAGTTACTTTAAGTTTGAACTAATTTTAGATTGGTTAGTTTATTTAGGTTTTTTTCAGCTAGCATTGGTCTTTTTTCAATATTCTCAGCCACCGGATTCCTTAATTAATACTTATGCAGATGTTGAGGCTGTTGGGAGCATTGCTACAGTAGGAAATTCAGCAAGGGTTACCGGTACATTCTCGTACATTAGTGGATTTACTGCGTTTCTTTTTTTCCATAGTTTTTTGGTGTGGGCAATGTTTAAGTATAAATATAAAAGTATTTATACGATTATCTTGTTGCTAATGGGTATGGTGGCCTGCTTTATGAGTGGAGCTAGATCAGCAACTTATCTTTACCTCATTTTATTTTTAATTATATGTTTTAACGAATATAAAGCATTGAGAAAAACAGTATTGGATTTCAAGCTAATCCTTCCAATTTTAATTATTGCAACTTTTTTTGTTGGATATGGTATTGATAAAATAAGATATTTAGTTGAAAATGCATTTATTGGGTTTGCTGAACGACGAGATCGCGGTATTCAAACTGGGGAAGAAAGTTTTAGAATTTTTGGAGACCTAAATGAGGTATTTAACTTTAGAGGTAACTACCCAATCATTGGTGTTGGGTTGGGAAGTACTTATCAAGGAGCTAATAAATTATTTGGGACTTCGCCTTATGTTTTAGAATATGGATTCTTCGAGTCCGAATTAACTCGAGTAATATTGGAGGGCGGTTACCTACTGCTTATAACGAGAGCATTTGTTATAGTCTATTTGATAAAACAGTTGTTTATCCCAGTCAATGCAAAAATTGTAATTGGTATCGTATTATTCTTCTTCTATTCTTCCATTTTTAATATATATAACGCTGTATTTGCTGCAATGGGAATAATTTTAATAGATTATTTTTATTATCGAGAAATGACACTATCTCATATGAGTCGACTTAAGTATAATAAAGTTCGAAATTGACTTGATTAAATGCATCTACTTTATATACTAGAACGACCAATACAAAACGATCTGCCCTATCAACTAATAGCTAAAGAAAAGAATATAGCTATAACAGTCTTATGCATTGTGCAAACAAATGGACAACTTGCTCAAAATGAAAATATTAATCAATCTGTATTTACAGATTATTTGCTATATACTTTTCCTTATCAATTTTTAAGTAATAATAACTCGTTATTTAACCATATTAAACAGACAGATGTTATTGTGATATACGGCCATTTCCATCCTGTTTTTAGAAAAGCCATATTACTTGCAAAATTTTTTCGAAAAAAATTAATTCTTACCTCTGACGCCTCCAGTCTCCAAGGCCTAGCAGGTAGCTCCGGATGGAAACTAAAATTAAAACCTGCCTTATTCAGATTACTCTATAATCAAATATCTGAGGCAGTTTTTGTTCCATCTAATACCAGCAAAAAATTCTTTCAACGGATCGGCATTAAACAGCACAAAATAATATTAACACCATACACGGTAAATGAGGAGTTTATACAAAACGCTCTCCAAAATTCAGATGTAGCAATGCTGAGGGAATCCCTTGGCATTCATATCAATGATACTGTTTTTATGTTCTGTGGTAAATTGATTCAGCGAAAAAGAGCAGAAGATTTACTCCACGCATTCTCAAGAATAAATAATTTAACAAATAAAATTATTATTGTAGGTGATGGGCCATTAAGACTCGCTCTCGAAGCCCTAGCCACAGATTTGAATATTCGACAACAAGTAATTTTTACCGGACTTGTTCCTTATAATGAATTACCAAGCTATTATGCGCTTGCTTCCGTATTAGTAATTCCCGCAGAACATGAACCTTATGGGCTACCTGTGAATGAGGCAATGATATGTGGCACCCCGGTTATTACCAGCAACGCAGTGGGTGCAGCGGGTGATTTAATTGAGGAAGGGTTTACAGGTTATATCTATCCTGTTGCCGATATTGAAGCCTTATCCGCTAAAATGAAATTATTCATTGACTCCCCGGAACTCAAAAAAACTTTGGCAAACAATTGTCAGCAAAAAATGAAATCATGGGATAGTAAATCTAATGTTGCAGCACAACTTAACTTCTTTAAATCAAAGGGCTGGCTTTCGTGAAAATTATTGTTTACAGCTCTACTTTTTTGCCAAATATTGGAGGACTAGAAAATATAATGGCTGGCTTAGCTGAAGAATGGAGTGCAATGGGTCATACTGTTATTATCTATACGCTAACTGATCAGAGCGCAAACTCACATGATCTTAGTTTTACAATCAATGTAAAGAAATCAGTTTTTCAATTATACAAAGCAGTTAAAAAAGCAGATATATATATTGAAGCCAATATCAGTTTAAAAAATAGCTTAGTTGGTTTATGTTATAACAAAAAATGGTTTGTAGTACACCATACTCCCTATTTTCATCAAAAAAAATGGTCTGGTATCCTTAAAAATCAACTTTCAAAATTTGCACATAATATATCCGTTAGCGGGTATATTGCTAAAGCGCTTGGAACACCATCAACAGTTATTCATAACTTTTATTCTCCCCAATTCAAAAGGATTAATTTCGGGAAAAGAGAATACGACTTTGTTTTTTTAGGCAGAATGGTCTCAGATAAAGGAGTCAATAAACTATTAGATGCAGTAATTCACATGGATGCAACTTGCCTTTTGATCGGAGACGGTCCTGAGAGGGCTACTTTAAAGCAACTATCTGAAAATACAGATCTGAAAAATAAAATACATTTTGCAGGTTTATTGAGTGGAGTAGCATTAACAAATGCTTTGAACAATTCCAAAGTAATGGTTATCCCTTCAATTTGGGAAGAGCCCTTTGGCATTGTAGCACTTGAGGGCCTCGCAAGTGGATGTATTGTTGCATGCTCTGATAGGTATGGTTTAAGGGAAGCAACCGGCGGAAATGCTTTCTTGTTTGATCCGGAAATTCCGGAATCAATGCTTTCAGCAATGAGCAACGCTTTAGTATTTGAGCCAGACTATACCTATCTTAAATCAGTCGAAAAGCATTTGCAGAAGCATACCAGAGCCTCTATTGCAGAACAATATATAAGATTTTTTGAAAATACTTGTATCTAACCCTTCATTTCAATACTCACTCCAAACTGTAAAAGCATTACAATCCGGAGGCCATAAAGTATATTTCGCTACAACCTATGTTTATAATGAAACGCGTTTCTTCGAGAGAATTATAAAGATCATTTTACCATCAGTATCAAGAAAATTAAGTAATAAAAAAATTAGTTTCTTAGATCAAGAATTTATTATTCAGCACTTTGCAGGTCTTCTTTTTCAGTTTTGGTATAAGGTTACTAGTGATACTGTAGAGGAAAAATCTTTTAAGGAAGATATAAAGCATGATCGGTGGGTATCTGTTTGGATTGAGAAGCATAAACCAGACTTAGTAATTGGTTATGAAAAATCTAGTTTCCAAACTTTTCAAGCCGTAAAAAGGTATAATGGAAAATGTTATCTGGATCTTGCACAGGTACATCCATTTTTTATTAAGCAATTAAGAGAAGAGTACACTTTCTTTAAAGCAATAACAGGATCACAAAAACTTTTCGCGACTATAACAGATAGAAAAATAGCTGAATACCAATTAGCCGATCTTATATTTTCCTTATCTGATTTTGCCAAACAAACGCTTGTTGAACATGGAATTTCCGATTCAAAAATAAAAGTAAATCAGCTTGGATATGACCCGGATATATTTTTCTCAAAACAAAAAATGATCTTTAACCGCCCTATTAAATTCATATACGCCGGGATCATTACAAAACGCAAGGGTATTCATTTACTATTAGAAGTAATAAGTAATTTCCACTCATCTGACGTTGAATTAATTTTAGTTGGACCCAAAGGCGATGCAAGCGATTTCCTGCAAAAGTATCAGTCATTCACGCATATTACTTATTATGAAGCAATGCCACAAAACCAGTTAGCTGATTTTTTTAGAAATGCAGACGTATTCGTATTTCCCAGTTTTTTAGATAGCTGGGCGGCAGTAGTGCCAGAAGCAATGGCGTGTGGGTTACCGGTGATTATAACAAAATCAACCGGGTCCTCTGAAATGGTAACACCTGATACAGGTATTATTATTGATGCAGGTAGTAAACAACAACTAGAAGAGGCAGTTCTTTTTTTTATTAATAATAAAGAATTGATAAGTAATATGTCTGAGGCTGCTATGCTGCAGTCAAAGCCATTTACCTGGACAAATTATCAAAACAGACTTCTTCATCAGATTGCTAATCATATATAAGGTTTTTAATGTGTAGAATCGCAGGAATCGTTAATCCAAATAATAAGATTAGTATAGATAAGCTTATTAGCATGCGAGATGCAATGATACATGGGGGCCCTGATGATGCAGGTTACTATGTGGATGAAGATAACGGCGTTTCGCTTGCTCATAGGAGATTATCATTAATCGATTTATCGAATGCCGGACATCAGCCTATGCAATCTTTACAGCAAGACGTTACTATTATTTATAATGGGGAGATATACAATTATAAAGAATTGCAGCAAACGCTGATTCAGCTTGGATACAAGTTTAAATCGAACTCTGATACCGAAGTAATCATAGCATCTTATTTGCAGTGGGGAATAAACTGTTTTGAAAAGTTTAATGGAATGTTTGCTTTGGCGCTATATGATAAGCGCTCTTCAAAACTAGTTCTGGCAAGGGATCATGCGGGTATAAAACCGCTATACTACAGTATTCAAAATGGAACTATAATTTTTGCATCAGAAGTAAGGGCCTTTAAAAACTATGATCCTTTATGGAGTAATAACCCGGACTGGAGAACTTATTTATTAGTGTTCGGACATATACCGGAACCTTTTACAATACTCCATGAGGTATTTTCTTTGCAAAAGGGTACTATTATCGAATTTGATATTAATACCCTTGCATGTAAAACTTATTCATTTCATAAACCTCAATACGAATACAAGATTTTTAATGAAAAAGAAGCTACTGAAGCTATTGAACATACCCTAAGAATATCTGTGAAAAGGCATCTTATTTCTGATGCTCCTATTGGGCTATTTCTAAGTGGCGGAATTGACTCTAGTATTCTTACTTTATTGGCCAAAGAATTCGCAGGCGATAACCTAAATACGTTATCTATTGATTTTAATGAGGCTAATTACTCTGAAAAGAAATATCAAGATATTATTATTAAACAAACAGGTGCTAAACATCAAAGATTTACCATTACAAGGGAAGATTTTGAAAATGCTATCGGCGATATTCTAAATGCTATAGATCAGCCAAGTAATGATGGTATAAATACCTATTTTATTACAAAATATGCATATAAAGCCGGTTTGAAAGCAGTTTTAAGTGGAATCGGGGCAGATGAATTATTAGGTGGATACCCCTCATTTAAAAGGTCCGCACTTTTAAGTAAGTCGAAATTACTACCGGTTTTTTTGCTGCATATGGCTGAATATTTTAATGACGATAAAAAAAGAAAAATAAGATTCCTAGAAAGGAAAAATGCTTTGGGGCACTATCTTTTTAATAGAGGATTTTTTACTCCCGGTCAAGTTGCTCAAATACTAGATATTTCTGTAACTAGTGTTCAAGCAGCTATTGATAAGGTACTCCTTCCCGAATTTGTAAATACACTTGCCCTACAAGAACAAGTAAGCTTTACAGAAACGAATCTGTATATGCAGAATCAGCTGCTCAGGGATACAGATTATATGAGTATGTGGCATTCTGTAGAAGTAAGAGTGCCTTTTTTGGATAAAGAATTTATGGCAGTTTGTAATGCTATACATCCATCAATAAAATATAAAGGCATACCTAAACATTTACTCATTAAGGCCTTTTCAAACATATTGCCGGATGCAATTTGGAATAGACCGAAGCAAGGATTCTTATTTCCATTTAGAGAATGGTTTACATCTTCTGCACTACCTATTAGTAATGATAAGCAATTTAAAAATATGTATCATGAAATGGTAGCCGGTAAAATACACTGGAGTAGATATTGGGCGTATTGTTTATCTACAGCGTTAAATGAGAAAACACAATAGCTTATGAAAACTTTCTTATTAAAATTCCGTCGGTTCATGCTTTCTCATTTTATCCCGGAATTTATTTGGCCCGTTTCAGTAAATATAAGTGGTGTTCAAATACCAATAAGAAATGAGCCTTACAGTTTTGGAACCAAGTGGATACTGAAAAAAAAAGAATATGAGAATCCTGAAATAGCATTAGTAAATGAAATATTAAAAGAAGGGGATAAGGTACTTGAAATGGGTACATCGATCGGCATTCTTACAAGGGTGATGAGTAAACTAGTTGGCGAAAAGGGAAAATTAGTTACTATCGAGTGTAATGAAGTACTTTATAAGCAGAGCCAAAGATGGATGAGTTTATACCCTAACGTAAATTTATTGTACGGATATGGATTCCCGGTGTACAAAGTACCTGACAGCCTATCGATCAACGGGTATTCAGATGATTTAGGTTCTTTGGGAACTAAGCTTGAGTTTTCAACAGATCAAAATTTCGTTACACGGGATCATAGGATAATTGATTTTTACACTATTGAGAAGAACTATTCATTCAAGCCAAATATATTAGTAATTGATGTAGAGGGGAGTGAGGAGATTATAGTAACGGGTGAGTTTGAGTTACCAGAATATATTCAGGCAATTATTATTGAATTGCATCCCGGAATGTATAAGAATACGTTTAGTACTGAGACGGAAATCATAAATTCAATAAAGCTAGCCGGATTTAATTTATATAAAAAAATTGCCAGTTCCTATTTATTTAAACGGCATGAAAACAATTAATTCATGCAATTATTAACAACCATTCAATTTATCTACCTCACAGCATTCTCTAAAACCGGAGGGATGGAGAAATTTAATAAAAATGTGATTTTTTGCTTGCAAAAATCAAAAGATAGGTATGAACCTATTATAGCTTCACTACATGACTCCGAGGGGGAGTCGGCCTATTGCAGCAATATGGATACCTATTTTTTTGCTGGTAATAAAATTAAATTTTTAGTTCACTGTTTACGCACTGCAAAGAAAACCAAAGTGCTCTTAGTAGGTCATATTAATTTGTCGCCTATTGTTTGTCTAATGCGAGTGCTCAATCCTAAAATGAAAACTATTGTATTTACTCATGGGGTTGAAGTGTGGAAGCCACTTTCAGGATTAGATGCTGCTATGATGCGTTTTTCCAATAGGGTTTTATGTGTTAGTAAGTTTACAAAAAGGATGCTTAAAGAAGCTAATGATGACATATCCAGAGATAAGATTTTTGTTTTTTTAAATGCTGTTAACCCATTTTACGAAGGAGATAAAATAAATGAAGATGAAGTAAAGGAATTATCGCGTAAGCTTTCTATACAGTCTTTTAAACCTATTATTCTGTCAGTTGGCAGAATTTGTAAAGAAGATGCATATAAAGGATTTGACCTAACTATCCAAGCTTTAGCTGAAGTTAAAAGAAATGGACTACATCCTTTATATTTATTAGTTGGTAAATATGAGGATAGTGAGCTTCAAAGGCTATTACAACTAGCAGAGGTAAATGGGATTAGAGAGCATGTAATTTTCTTGGGATTTGTACCCGATAAAGCACTTACCTCTTATTGTAAATTAGCTGATTTATTTGTTATGCCCAGCAAAGGGGAAGGTTTTGGTATTGTATTTATTGAAGCCATAAGAAATCAAATGGCAATTATAGCTGCCAACACCGGAGGTACACCCGAAGCCCTAGGTTACGGAAAATATGGCAGGTTGGTAGACCCGGATAATATTCATGAATTAGCTACTGCAATTCGCGAGGAGTATTATAAAAAGAGAGCGTCAAACGATAATAATTGGTCTGAAATAATGCATTTATATGGTATTGAACGTTTTTGTAATGAATTGAATAATCATATACAAGAAGTACTTTTATGAGTAGTAATTCAAAAAAGATCCTGATTATCTACGAGTTTTTTTATCCTGCTTTTAAGGCGGGGGGTATTATTAGGTCTCTTGAGAATATAATTAGCAAACTTGATAATGAATATGATTTTTATGTTGTAACCGGTGGGTATGATCTTGGCGAGCAAATTCCATTAAAGAATATAGAATTAGATGCATGGAATAATATTCAGTTAAAACAATCAAACGTCAAAGTTTGGTACGACAGGAAGAAAAATAGCTCACCCAATAAATGGAAAGAAATTATTAAAACAGTAAATCCTGATATAGTTTATATCAATGGGTTTATGCACTTACAGTTCTTACTCTACCCCCTAATTGCAATTCAATCGTTCAAACATATTAAAACCATTATTGCACCGAGGGGCATGCTACAAAAAGGAGCTATTAATGTAAAACCACTAAAAAAATTCTTCTATCTACAATTTATTAAATCAGCTGGTTTAACAAAGAATGTGAGGTGGCATTTTACCTCTGAAGCTGAAGCTGTTGAAGCACAAAAATTAGGGTGGGGGATAAATAATGCTACAATTATTCCAAATTTATTTCATAAGCCTGTGAGTACACCTGCGTTCTTGTACAAAGAAGTAGGAATCATTAAATTGGTTTATGCTTCTATTATTACACCTAAGAAAAATTTATTATACCTCATAGAAACAATCGCATTATGTACACAACGAATTGAACTCAATATATATGGTGTAATTAAGGAAATAAAGTATTGGGAGGAGTGTAAACGACTTATTGCTCAAATGCCTAATCATATAAGCATTCAATACCAAGGGAGCTATCACTCAAATGATATTACAGATATACTTGTTAGGCATCATGCGATGATTTTATTAAGTAAGGCAGAAAACTTTAGTCATGCCATAGTGGAGAGTTTATCTGCGGGGCGACCGGTTATAACAAGTGAATTTACAAGCTGGGATCAGTTGGAAGCCCAAAAAGCAGGTTGGAATATTTCCATCGACGACAAATTAGTAACGGCTTCGGCTATTGACCAAATTGCTAAAATGGATAACTATGTATTTGAGTCATTTTATAGTGGAGCGCTTCAGTTAGCGAATAATCAATATGTTGCGAAGGATTATGTTGCTGCATACAGAAAACTTTTTGGTTAGTTATATATGATAATACTTGGGATAAATGCATATCATGCAGATTCTTCAGCAGCTATATTTATAGATGGTAAACTTTTGGCAGCTACCGAAGAAGAACGATTTAAAAGAATAAAACATTGGGTAGGCTTTCCGGCAGAGGCCATTCAATTCTGTTTAGATGAAGCTAATATTTCATTACAAGATGTAGATCATATTGCGATCGGAAGAGACCCTAAAGCTAAATTCCTGAATAAACTTTTATTTTTTGCATCACGACCACTTGAAAGTGCCATCCATACTTTTGAGCGCTTGCAAAATCAAAAAAAAGTAAACAGCATAGAACAGGAATTTGAGATTCATTTTGGTATAAGGAAAGAAAAACTAAGACCTAAAATTCATCAAATAGAACATCATCGAAGTCATTTGGCCAGTGCCTTCTTTTCCTCACCTTTCCACGAGGCTGCCATTATCAGTATAGATGGATCTGGTGATTTTTCTACTACTATGTTGGCAATAGGAAAAGGGTCAAATATTGAAGTATTAGAGTCTATCGATTTCCCCCACTCATTAGGGATTTTTTATACTGCATTCACACAGTTACTTGGATTTCCACATTATGGCGATGAGTATAAAATAATGGGCTTGGCTCCCTATGGGAAACCGCTATATGTAGATAAACTAAAAGATGTAGTGCAATTAATACCCGGGGGATTATTTAAACTGAATCTTTCCTATTTCAGGTCGCCGGGCAAAGGATATGTAGCGTATAGCGATGATAATACACCTAAGCATCCAAATGCCTTCGGTAATAAGGCAGAAGCAATATTTGGTAAACAACGGTTGAAAGATGAACCACTCTCTCAATATCATAAAGATCTGGCAGCTTCTGTGCAAAGAATGGCTGAACTGACTATTTTTCATTGTTTAGATTATTTATATCAAAAAACCAACTTCAAAGCTGTTTGTATTGCAGGGGGTGTTGCTCAAAATAGTGTTGCCAACGGAAAGATTCTAGAAAATACATCCTTTGAAAGAATATATATCCCATCTGCCGGTCATGATGCAGGTATATCAATGGGTGCAGCACAGTATGTTTATTATAATCAACTGAAACAATCACGTACCTCACCCATTTTTTCTGCATATACAGGTGCTTCTTTCTCGAATGAGTATATTGAAAATATGTTAAAAGCGCGAGGTATTTCTTACAGGAAATTAAATGATGAACATTTACTACCTTATGTAGTGTCAAAATTAATAAATGCCGGTGTGGTTGGTTGGTTTAACGGGAAAGCAGAATTTGGCCCCCGAGCACTGGGTGGAAGATCTATTTTGGCAGATCCTACGCGCCAGGATGCAAAAGATATTATTAATAGTAAGATCAAAAGAAGAGAGAGCTTCAGACCATTTGCGCCTAGCATTTTGAAAGAATCTGTAAGCGATTTTTTTGAGATAGATGATATAGTACCCTTTATGGAAAAAGTATATCCTATTAAAGAAGAGAAAAGACAATTAATTCCGGCAGTAACACATGCCGATGGTACTGGTAGATTACAAACCGTGGATGCTGCCATTTCTCCACGATACCATGCTTTAATACAATGTTTCTTTCAACATACTGGTATCCCTATTTTATTGAACACGTCGTTTAACGAAAATGAACCTATTGTAAATAAGCCGGAAGAAGCATTAGACTGTTTCTTAAGAACAAGTATGGATATGCTGGTAATGGAAAATATAATTGTAGAACGTTGAAATTCTCCATCATTACTGCTACTTATAATAGTGCTGATACCATTATAGATTGTTTGGCATCGATTAATAATCAAAGTTATCCGCATATAGAGCATATCGTTATTGACGGAGCCTCCTCAGATAATACATGCCAATTAGTAAAAGAAAAATCGCCTCGGTCTCTAATATTTTCTGAAAAAGATGCTGGTATTTATGATGCCATGAATAAGGGGCTAGCGAAAACTACGGGAGATATTATCGGTATCCTTAATTCCGATGATATTTATATGAATTCGGGTATTCTTCAAAAAGTAGCTGATTTATTTGAAGCTGCTAATGTAGATGCTGTTTATGGTGATCTTATTTATTCAAACCCTGAAACAGGAAAAATTACACGTACTTGGCAGGCAGGTCCATTTTCAAAAAGAAGTTTTTTATACGGATGGATGCCGCCGCATCCTACTTTTTTTGTAAAAAAATCTGTATACGAACAGTTTGGCTGCTTTAACCTTAATCTATATACTGCAGCTGACTATGAGTTGATGCTTCGTTTTTTATACAGATATGCTATTAAGGTTGCATATTTGCCGGAGATATTAGTAAATATGAGAACCGGTGGGGCAAGTAATAAGTCGATTCGAAACCGACTATTAGCAAATAAGGGGGATAGGATGGCTTGGGAAATTAATAAATTAAAACCCTATTGGTTCACGCTTTATTTAAAACCATTAAGAAAAATTACCCAATTTTTGATTACATGAAAGTTGCATTAATTACCGGTATTACGGGTCAGGATGGGTCGTATTTAGCAGAGCTACTTTTAAAGAAAGGTTATGTGGTGCATGGTATCAAGCGAAGAAGCTCTTTATTCAATACGCAAAGGATAGATCATTTATATGAAGACCCTCATGTACCCACACGGCATTTAACATTGCATTATGGAGATTTAACGGATAGCACGAATTTGATCAGGATTATTCAAGAAGTTCAGCCCGATGAGATCTATAATTTAGGGGCCATGAGCCATGTGCATGTTAGTTTTGAAACTCCTGAATATACTGCTAATGCAGATGGGATAGGTGCATTAAGGATATTAGAAGCTATTCGGTTATTAGGCTTAACAAAGAAGACAAGGTTTTATCAGGCATCTACTTCAGAGCTGTATGGATTGGTGCAGGCAGTTCCTCAGAGTGAAACAACCCCTTTCTATCCAAGAAGCCCGTATGCTGTAGCGAAGCTTTACGCCTATTGGATTACGGTTAATTATAGAGAAGCGTATGGGATGTATGCATGTAATGGTATATTGTTTAATCATGAGAGTCCGCTAAGGGGAGAAACATTTGTTACGCGTAAAATAACCCGAGGTGTTGCAAAGATTGCCTTGGGATTGCAGGATACGATATATTTAGGTAATCTGGATGCACAGCGAGATTGGGGTCATGCTAAAGATTATGTAGAGGGTATGTGGTTGATGATGCAGCAGGAGAAAGCGGAAGATTTTGTGTTGGCAACAGGTATCACTACTTATATCCGCGATTTTGTGAAGATGGCATTTAGGGAGATTGGGGTGGAATTGGTGTTTACGGGAGAAGGTGTGAACGAGTTGGGACTTGTAGTTAAATCTTCAATCTACAATCTGGAATCCGGGAAGGAAGTGGTAAAAGTGGATCCTAGATATTATCGACCTACAGAAGTTGATTTATTGATAGGTGATGCGAGTAAAGCGAATACCAAACTCAACTGGAAACCTAAGTATACCTTAGAAGCGATGGTAAAAGAAATGGTTGCAGCCGATATTGTAGAGTTTAAAAGAGAGCAATTATTAAAAGAGAACGGTTTTGGGATGAGGGGAGAGGAGTAAGGCTTAGGGTGGAAGGTTTAGGGTGGAAGGAGGATGGTATAAGGTAAAATAGGTATTAAGTAACTAATTATAAAAGTGAAAAAAGAAGATAAAATATATATAGCCGGGCATCGGGGTATGGTAGGCAGTGCAATTATACGCAAGCTAATGGAAGATGGCTTTTCAAATATTATTACCAGAACATCTGCAGAGCTCGACCTGCGAAACCAGCAAGCGGTAAGTGATTTTTTTGCACTAGAAAAACCTGACTATGTTTTTTTAGCTGCTGCTAAAGTTGGGGGTATTGTAGCTAATAATACTTACAGAGCCGAGTTTATTTATGACAACTTAATAATGGAATCCAATATCATTCACCATAGTTATTTGAATGGGGTAAAGAAATTGTTATTCCTGGGTTCATCTTGTATTTACCCTAAGATGGCTCCTCAACCATTGAAAGAAGAGTATTTATTAAGTGGCTACTTAGAAGAAACCAACCAACCATATGCTATCGCAAAAATTGCAGGGATAGAACTCTGCGATAGCTATCGCGCGCAATATGGCTGTAATTTTATTTCGGTAATGCCAACTAATTTATATGGTCCGAATGATAATTATGATTTGGAGAAAAGCCATGTTTTACCTGCTTTATTACGAAAATTCATCACTGCAAAGCGAGAGGGTTTACCTGCCGTTACTATTTGGGGAACCGGGAAGCCCAAAAGAGAATTTTTGCATGTAGATGACTTGGCAGAAGCTTGTTTATATCTCATGCAATCCTATAATGAAAAAGGGTTAGTGAATATTGGTACCGGTGAAGATGTGTCGATTAAGGAACTTGCAGAAATAATAAAATCGATTGCTACTTTTGAGGGCGATATTGTTTTTGATACCAGTAAGCCCGATGGAACTCCACGTAAACTCATGGATGTTTCTAAAATGAAGTCGAAAGGATGGGAAGCAAAAATAAGCTTGAAGGAAGGGATACAAATGGTATATAACGATGTAAAAAATAGTAATTGGTAATAACTTAAATGTATGAGTAAAAAAATTATGATAACAGGGGGAGCCGGTTTTATTGGCTCACATGTAGTAAGACTTTTTGTGAATAAATACCCTGATTATAAGATAGTTAATATAGATGCGCTAACCTATGCAGGAAATCTTGAAAATTTAAAAGACATAGATCGAAAACCTAATTATCATTTTGAGAAAGTAAATATTCTTGAGCCAACTGCTATTGAGGCAGTATTTGATAAATATGGGATAACAGATGTAATTCATTTAGCAGCTGAATCGCATGTAGATCGCTCTATTGTTTCGCCGTTAGATTTTGTGTATACCAATATAATCGGAACTGTAAACTTATTAAACATTGCTAGAAATAAATGGAAAGGCGAATATGATAAACATCGTTTTTATCATATCTCTACTGATGAAGTTTACGGATCGCTAGGTGAAGAAGGGTTGTTTAAAGAAACAACCCCTTATGACCCGAATTCCCCATACTCAGCTAGTAAAGCCGCTTCCGACCACTTTGTAAGAGCTTATAGAGAAACTTATCATATGCAAACAGTGGTATCTAATTGCTCCAATAATTATGGTCCCTATCATTTTCCGGAGAAATTAATACCACTATTTATTAATAATATCATTCAAGAGAAGCCCTTACCGGTTTATGGCGATGGCTTGTATACCAGAGATTGGTTATATGTAAAAGATCATGCATTGGCAATTGATCTGGTTTTTCACCAGGGTGTTGACGGAGAAACCTATAATATTGGTGGCTTTAATGAGTGGAAAAATATCGACCTCGTAAAGTTACTATGTAAAATTATGGATGAAAAATTAGGAAGAGCTACGGGTTATAGCGAAAAACTTATTACTTATGTGAAGGACAGACCCGGTCATGATCGCAGGTACGCTATTGATGCGTCGAAAATCAATAAAGAACTGGGTTGGAAGCCAACTGTTACTTTTGAGGAGGGGTTAGCCGAAACGATCGACTGGTATTTGAGTAATACAGAATGGCTGCAAAATGTAACCAGCGGAAACTATCAACACTATTATCAATCTATGTATTCTAACCGTTAGTATGAATATTGAATTTACATCTTTAGAGGGTTGCTATATTATCCATGATACTTTCTTTGGCGATAACAGAGGTTATTTTTTTGAAAGCTTCAATCGGAAAACTTTTTTAGAAAAAACCGGCTTGGCCGTTGATTTTGTTCAGGATAATCAATCGAGTTCAAAACGTGGCGTTTTACGTGGTTTGCATTTTCAGCATGGAGAATTTGCACAGGCCAAGCTGGTAAGGGTTTTAAAGGGTTCGGTGCTGGATATTGCGGTTGACTTGCGCAGGGAATCCAAGACTTTCGGACAGCATGTGGCAATAGAATTATCTGAGGATAGTCGGACCCAATTTTTTGTACCAAGAGGTTTTGCACATGGCTTTGTGGTATTAAGTGAGGAGGCAGTATTTTTTTATAAATGCGATAATTATTATCACAAAGCTTCTGAAGGCGGTATTATTTATAACGATCCGGATCTTGGAATCGATTGGAAAATAGATAAATCACTACATATACTTTCTGAGAAAGATACTATCTTACCCCCATTAAAAGACATTATTAGCACCCTAAGCTTTTAATTTAAAAAAAATATTATGAAAGGAATTATTCTGGCAGCCGGTTCAGGAACACGATTGTATCCTATCACAAGGGGAATTAGTAAACAGCTAATGCCTGTTTACGATAAACCGATGATTTATTATCCGCTTTCTGTACTTATGCTTGCAGGTATTAAAGACATTTTATTTATCACGGCACCCCACGATTTAGATCAGTTTAAACGCTTATTGGGAGATGGCTCTGAGCTTGGTTGTAATTTTCAATATGAAGTACAGCATGTTCCAAACGGGTTAGCGCAAGCTTTTGTAATTGGTGAAAAATTTGTTGGAAAAGATAAAGTTGCCCTTATTCTTGGCGATAATATCTTTTATGGAGCAGGCTTTAGTAAATTGGTACAGTCTTTTTCTGATGTAGAAGGGGCCGCCGTATTCGCTTATGAAGTAAATGATCCTGAACGTTACGGAGTGGTTGAATTCGATGCAAATCAAAAAGCCATTTCTATAGAAGAGAAGCCCAAACAGCCCAAATCTAATTTTGCAGTGCCGGGCCTTTATTTTTACGATAATGATGTAATAGAGATTGCAAAAAATATTAAACCTTCGGCAAGGGGTGAGTACGAGATTACAGATGTAAATGGCGAATATTTGAAAAGAGGAAAATTGCAAGTAGGTATCATGAATAGGGGTACTGCTTGGTTAGATACGGGTACCTTCGATTCATTCAGTGATGCCTGTGAATTTGTAAGAGTAATTGAGAAGCGCCAAAGCCAAAAAGTGGGTTGTATAGAGGAGGTTGCTTATAGAATGGGATTTATTGGAACCGATAAATTGATGGAGTTAGGTGAAAAATATGCAAAAAGCGGATATGGGGAATATTTGAAGAGATTAAAAAAATAATTCATTTGTTCAATAAATAGTGGGAAAAACTGTTCTTTCATAGAACAGTTTTTTTATTTTTATTGCTTCAGCTATAAACTACTGGTTATTAATGAGTTATTTACTAAATAAAGTAAGATATTTATCTGTTTTCTAAACAAATAAAAATATTCGTTGTTTTAAATTGTAGAATGAATGCCTTTACCATAAAAGATTTAGAAAATCTCTCGGGGATTAAAGCTCATACTATTCGTATTTGGGAGCAGCGTTATACTTTTTTAAATCCCCAACGTACTGATACGAATATTCGGTATTACTCTAATGTTGAGTTGAAAACTGTACTCAATATTGCACTTCTTAATAAGTTCGGATATAAAATTTCCCATATCGATAAGATGACTCCCGATGAAATGAAGGAGAAAATTTTATCCTTATCTCAAATTCAAGCTCAACAGGAACGTATTGTAAATGAAATGATTCATTCCATGGTTGACATGAAAATGGATGAGTTTGAGGCGGTTTTAGATAATTATATTCTGGCTAAAGGGATAGAAAAAACCATTACCCAAATTATTTTTCCTTTCCCTAATTTAAATGCTTATCGTATTTATGTTATTTATGTTTTACACATTTTCCTTAGTTAATGCAGTTGAACTAAATAGTCAATTAATAAAACGCCTAAATTTTTTGTTTTTTGTTTTTACTTTTATGCGAATAAATCACTAACACTACCTAGCAAATAGCAACTACCCTCAATAATTATTCTTGAGAACCTCAATCCCTTGCAACCACTAATTATACTTTAATGTGGATGTCATCTAACTTGGGGATAAAACTTTAGTTAACCCAGTGGGGTAGTTACCCGATACTAATAGAATTTAACTAGTTTAAAGTCCCGGGTTATTCCCCTGTCTCTTATACACATCTGACGCTGCCGACGAAGAGGATAGTGTAGATCTCGGTGGTCGCCG
>CABHOW010000088.1 GCA_902168225.1 uncultured Flavihumibacter sp.
ACGAGATCTAGTACGGTCTCGTGGGCTCGGAGATGTGTATAAGAGACAGCTGTAAGCAAGGTTATCAGTATAAACAAGAGCCCTATGCCTAGGTTTAATTTTACTTTAATAGTCATTAACTTAATATTATGAGATCAATATTACTTGCTGATAATTTTTTTAATAGTTCATTGAAAATATTAGTAGCTAAGATTATTTTCAATAATCTTATATGTGGTTTCCCGATGCAGATCGTTGTTATACTCCTTTCTTCAGCCTGTTCAATAATTGCCTTAGCAACTTTTACATTTTCCACTTTAATAATTTCTGCACCCAATTCGGTTGCTAATTTAAAATTGTTTATCAAGTATCTTTGCTTATCCAATGCTATTTTGTCTGCACTTTCTTTAGGTGTTTGTACATATAACACATACCATTTACTGTTATAATAGTTTGCTAACCGTGCTGTTTTTCTTATAACGTTTTTAGCTGTTTTATCATTGCTGCTTATACAAGCTAAAAAACGTTCATGCTTAATAGCGTGCACTTTTGTAACCTCTGTTTCCACTTTTCTTTCCACTTGCGATGCAACCTCTTTTAATGCAAGTTCCCTAAGCTGCAAAATATTTGAGGGTTGAAAAAAATTTTTGAGAGCAGACTCAATTTTTTCTGCCTCATAAATTTTACCCTCTTTTAAACGGGCAATAAGTTCATCCGCAGTTAAATCAATATTAACCACTTCATCTGCCTGTGCAATTACACTATCAGGTATTCTTTCTTTTACTTCAACATTGGTTATTGCTTTAATTTCTTCATTTAAGCTTTCTATATGCTGAATATTAACCGCACTGATCACATTGATCCCCGCATCTAGAATTTCAATAACATCCTGCCATCGTTTAGCATTAGCACTTCCTTCAATATTGGTATGTGCCAACTCATCTATAATTACTACTTCTGGCCTAAGGCTTATGACAGCCTGAACATCTAATTCTTCTAATTCTTTTCCTTTATAAAATAGTTTTCTGCGAGGTATTACCGGAAGGCCTTCCAATAAAGCTTGTGTTTCTTTTCGGTTATGCGTTTCAATATATCCAATTTTTACATCAATTCCATTTTTCAAAAGAGCTTGTACTTCCTGCAACATTCTGTACGTTTTTCCTACACCGGCACTCATACCAATGTAAATTTTAAACTTTCCACGCCTCGATTTTTTTATCAAGTCTAGAAAATGCTGTACATTATTCTCTTTGTTGCTCATTGAATATACTTTGCCTATTATTCAAAATTTGCTGTATAATTTTACAACCGAAATAATATAGCGAATATTATTCGACTTTCAGATTTTACTAAATCGGGTCTCCAGTTTGGATCTAATACTGAAGTTGTGTAACCTGTTTGTGAAGTTACGCCACCGGCACCTGCAAAGTATCCAACACTTGATTCTCTATGCACATATTCGAAACGGAATGTTATACTTTGATTTGGCATATAATCAAAATTGGTTGAAGCATCCCAGCCGTGAAATTGGTCGCCCGGATTAGCACTGAAAGGGAAAGCACCCTCGGTTTGTGTAGGATTGGTAGGATTAGGAAGTGGGCTTGCCTGACCTGTTGGATAAAGCACTAAATATCTTCCGGGATTATTCATTAATCCACCACCAATTGTCCAGGCCATCGTATTTTTATTGAACCAAATTCGATTGTAAAACATAGCACTGGCAAAGTATTGTGCAGGACCTTTCACAACATCATCTTTAAATCCATTTACACCACCTCCTTTTTCAAAACCAAGATCACCGGTTAAAGAAAAAGCCATTTTACTGATTCCTTTATCGGTGGGTTTATTGTAATATCTTAACAAGAAACTGTTGTCTGAGTGAAATCTTATTCTATCAGGAATACCAGCTGCATCTGTACCATAATAGTTGTTGGTAATTAACTTTACATTACTGTTAGATGACATATATGTAAAATTGAAGCCAATACCCGGCATTTTATTAAACTTGCCATAGCTTTGCCATCCATTAATAATCCAAGGTTCGAACTTGATATTTTTAGTTGGAAAAATCTGAATACGCACACCATTAAAAAACCAAGGTGTATTGTCTGAAGTATACGAAGCCTGATACTCCCAATTTTCCGGCTGATAATATGAGTTTAAACCAATATAACTCATAAACATTCCTGCATCAATATTAATCCCATACCACTTATTAATGTGATAGCCGGCATAAGCTTCACTTAAATAGCGATAAACATTTGCAAGCTCATATTGACCACGATAAGGGCTGTAGTCATTTCTAGGTACAACAATTGAACGTGTACCAAACTGTGTCATTACCCTCGCCCTTGCATTTTTATAGAAAAAGTCACCCCCAAAATGTAGTGCAGATAATTGCACTTCATTATTACGTGCCAAAGCTGTAGAACCTACAACTGTATTATCATTAGGCTTATTGAAAGAGTGAGTATAATTTACATCCAATAAAATGCTGGGTGTAAAAAATTTCATATCCTTGAATACAGAGTAATCTCTTCTATCACTTCCGTTTTGCCAGGTCTGGTCAATCCCATCGAAAGGTATTTTTTCTACGACAGTTGTGGTATCTTTTTGTGCGTTAGCCAAACTTAAAATTAAAAAAAGCGATACGATTGTTAGTATATTCCTTTTCATTTTTGTATTTATTTAATATTATCCAATGCTAAATTGAGTTTTACTACATTTATTTTTTGAGTTCCAAATAAACCTGCTAAAGGTTTTTCGGTTTGTTGATCAATGAGTTTTTGTAAATCATCTTCCTGTATATGTCTGATTTTTGCTATTCTTTTAACCTGAACTTTTGCAGCTTCAACTGAAATATCAGGATCTAATCCACTGCCACTGGCTGTTACAATATCTGCCGGGATATCTGATTTTTTTACATCGGGATTATGTACCAAGAATGTATCAATTCTTGATTGTACATCCTTTAAATAATCAGGGTTGGTAGGCCCTTTATTGCTGCCGCCGGAACCGGCTGCATTATATGCTACTGCTGATGGGCGTGAATAAAAATATTTGTCATTAGTAAAAGACTGCCCCACATTCGCATAGTAAGTTTTACCATTTTGCGTAATAATCTGCCCTTTACCTCTATTAGGTGCTAACTGAGCAAAACCTAGAATAACTATTGTATAGATACCTGCAAAAAATACCAAGCAAACGATGGTAAGTCTTATAGCAGGAATAATATTCGATTTCATTTTGTTATTAATTGAAAGTTGAAAAAAATATTACAAGAAAACTGCAACCAGTAAATCAATCAATTTTATACCGATAAAAGGAACGAGAATACCACCTAAGCCATACAACAAAAGGTTTCTGCGAAGTAATGCCGCAGCACCGATTGGCCTGTACGATACCCCTTTTAATGCCAATGGAATCAGAATAGGAATAATGATTGCATTAAAGATTACAGCCGATAAAATAGCTGTTTCCGGACTGTGCAATTTCATAATGTTTAATGCCTGTAAAGAAGGGATTGCAACTATGAACAAAGCGGGTATGATAGCAAAATATTTGGCAACATCATTAGCTATTGAAAAAGTTGTGAGGGTACCTCTTGTCATTAATAATTGCTTACCAATTTCTACAATTTCGATCAATTTGGTTGGATCATTATCAAGATCTACCATATTACCGGCTTCTTTTGCAGCCTGTGTTCCGCTGTTCATTGCAACACCCACGTCTGCCTGCGCTAGTGCAGGTGCATCGTTTGTTCCATCACCCATCATGGCAACTAATCTCCCTTCACTTTGTTCTCTTTTTATGTAATTCATTTTATCTTCAGGTTTTGCCTCTGCAATAAAATCATCTACTCCTGCTTTTTCTGCAATAAACTTAGCTGTTAGAGGATTATCACCAGTAACCATTACCGTTTTAATTCCCATTTTTCTTAACCGCTCGAAACGTTCCTTAATACCTGTCTTAATGATGTCTTGTAATTCAATCACTCCAAGTACTTGCTCGTTTTCCGCAACCACTAATGGCGTCCCACCATTACTTGAAATTTGGGTAACCCTTTCGGCTATTTCCTGAGGTACCCTATTTCCTGCTTTTTCACAAAGTGCTTTGATAGCATCTGAAGCTCCTTTTCGGATTCTTGTGTTTTCAAAATCAATCCCTGAACTGCGGGTTTCTGCTGTGAAGTTTATAAATTTCGGATTAGACACTTGATAGCTCAAAGGATTAATTCGAGTCAATTCAACAATAGATTTTCCTTCGGGTGTTTCATCCGACATGGAGGATAATACAACACACTTGATAAAATGATTTTCATCAACACCATTTGCAGGATATAAATGGGTTGCTTTACGATTTCCAATTGTGATGGTGCCGGTTTTATCTAATAATAATACATCAATATCTCCGGCAGTTTCAACAGCCTTACCGCTTTTTGTAATTACGTTTGCCCTCAATGCTCTATCCATTCCTGCAATACCGATTGCAGATAGTAAGCCTCCAATTGTTGTTGGAATTAAACAAACAAATAGTGATATAAATGCAGCAATGGTAATAGGTGTATTAGCGTAATCTGCGAAAGGTTTGAGCGTTACAGTTACTATAATAAATACAAGAGTAAAGCCTGCCAATAAAATTGTTAATGCAATTTCGTTTGGTGTTTTTTGACGGCTTGCCCCTTCTACCAATGCAATCATCTTGTCTAAAAAGCTTTCGCCTTGTTCAGTGTTAACTTGTACGGTTATTCTATCGGATAGAACTTTTGTACCTCCGGTTACAGAGCTTTTATCTCCACCGGCCTCCCGAATAACTGGTGCGGATTCACCGGTTATAGCACTTTCATCTATTGTTGCTAAGCCTTCTACAATTTCGCCATCCATTGGAATGATATCGCCTGCTTCGCAAAAAAATAAATCGCCTTTTTTCAGTTGTGATGAAGGTATGATTTGCACTTCATGAGAGTAAATTTTACCTATAGCATCAACTTTCTTAGCAGGGGTTTCTTCTCTTGTTTTGCGTAAACTGTCTGCTTGCGCTTTTCCTCTTGCTTCTGCAATGGCTTCAGCAAAATTTGCAAACAATAAAGTGAGTAACAAAACAAGAAATATGGTAAAATTATATGCAAAACTTCCTTGCGATTTTTCACCTGCTAAAATCCAAATACATACACAAAGCATAACAATAGTACCTATTTCAACAGTAAACATTACCGGGTTATGAAACATTGCTTTAGGATTCAGCTTTACGAAAGACTGTTTTATAGCTTCACTAAGCAACTCTTTTTTAAATAAAGTAGATTTATTACTATTAGACATTTTATATTATTTTATAGAAAAAAATTCTGCAATCGGGCCAAGGGTAAGTGCAGGAAAGAAAGCTAAAGCTGCTACTATCGCAATTACTGCAAATACCATTAAACCAAAAGTTGCGGTATCCGTTTTTAAAGTACCTGCACTTTCAGGGATATACTTTTTATTGGCTAAAATACCTGCAATGGCTACAGGTCCGATAATAGGTAGGTATCTCGCCAATATCATTACTACACCACAGGTAATATTCCAAAATAGTGTGTTATCGCCTAATCCTTCAAAACCACTCCCATTATTGGCACTTGATGATGTAAATTCATAAAGCATTTCACTGTAACCGTGATACCCAGGATTGTTTAACCACCCGGCGTATAAAGTTGGGTTATGTGCATACAAATAACTTGAAATTGCAGTTGAAACAAGAATTAATAATGGGTGTAATAAGGCTATGATCATTGCAATTTTCATTTCTTTTGCTTCAATTTTTTTACCCAAAAATTCCGGTGTCCTTCCCACCATTAAGCCGCTTATGAATACTGCCAAAATGATGAAGATGTAAAAGTTTAAGAAGCCTACACCCACACCGCCATAAAAGCAGTTTACCATCATTCCAAGCATTTGGTTCATTCCGCTAATGGGCATATAACTGTCATGCATGGAATTGATGCTTCCGGTTGAAATTACCGTAGTGGCAATACTCCAATATGCAGAAGCGGCTGTACCAAACCTTACCTCTTTTCCTTCCATACTGCCCATTGTTTGGGAAATACCCATTTTTGTGATAGCAGGATTACCTTTCATTTCAGTAACAACAGTAGGTATAAGCAACATCAGAAAACCAATCGTCATTACCCCGAATATTACCCAAGCCAATTTTCTTCTTTTCAGTACATAACCCAATGCAAAAACCATTGCAAGGGGAATGAGCATTTGTGTAATAATTTGTATAGTATTGGTAATATAATTAGGGTTTTCTAACGGGTGCGCTGAATTAGCCCCAAAAAAACCACCCCCATTTGTACCCAAGTGTTTGATAGCAACAAAAGCGGCAACTGGCCCCCTACTTACGCGTACTGTATCGCCTTGCATGTTTGTAATAATGTCTTTACCTTCAAAAGTCATAGGTGTACCATTAAAAACTAATAATATCGCGACTATTAAAGAAATTGGGAATAAAATTCTGGTACAGGACCGGATAAAAAGGAAGTAAAAGTTCCCTAGTTTATCTGTTGTTTTTTCTTTCATGGCAAAAAATACAACTGCCGTTATCGCTATACCTGTGCCTGCACTAATGAATTGGAATAGTATTAACACCAATTGCCCTAAATATGAGATTCCTGTTTCACCTGAATAGTGTTGCAAATTGGTATTACAGATAAAACTTATACTTGTATTAAAAGCAAGATCCGGACTCATCGACGGGTTATTATCGGGGTTGAATGGAAGCCATGTCATATTCATCAACACAAACATTCCGAACAAAAACCAAATAAGGTTAAGGGTAAGTAATGCAACAAGATGTTGCTTCCAATTCATTTCTTTATCAGGGTTAATACCACTTAGCTTATAAAATAGTTTATCAACAGGGTTAAGAATTTTATCTAACCAGGTTTTTTCATTAATGAATACTTTACCAATGTATCGCCCAAGCGGTATAGCAAGCACAACCACTATTGCATACATTAGTATGACTCCAAGAATTTCTGTGTTCATTCTTTCTGTGTATTAAAATTTAAGAAAGGTTTTTAGTTTGAAGTAAACGATAGACAGCAACGCCAACACAAAAAAGATGAAATAGATAATTGCTACTGCTTCTTTTACTTTTCCCCGTTTCATTTTTAGAACTTTTCGGGCTTAATGAGTACATAGCACATGTAGCTAAATACCGCGATTGCAATAAAGAATAGTACTGTCATATTTTTTCAAAAAATTTAATGGATGAAAAAAAGAGGGCAAAACCCAAAATACCTGCTAGGACTAAAATGGCTGTGAGCATAATCGACTAATTAATTTAATGTGGCAAGAAATAATCAATCTCTATTCCATCCGGGTTTGTATTGTCTGAAAATCACTGGTATATTGGTTTTTATTTTTTTGAAAAGAAAAAGAAACTAAAAAACCCTTTCGTTTTGAAAGGGTGTATACTATCGTTTTGAAAGGGTTACTTTATTTGGTATTCATCCAATTTCCGATATAAGGTAGTCAGCGCAATATTCAGCAACTTGGCAGTTTCAGTTTTATTGCCATTGGTGTAATTCATGACTTTTTGAATATGTATTTTTTCAGCGCTTGCAAGATCAAATGCGGATAATGTTTTTTCTTTTACATCATTGGGATTACATTTTTGAAATTCTATTGGCAAACTATCTGTTTCTAATTCTGTACTATCTGAAAGAATTACACTTCGCTCAATTACATTTTTTAATTCCCGGATATTTCCTTTCCATATATGCTGCTTCAATGCTTCTAAATATGGTTTTGAGATACTAGTAATTTTTTTGTTAGTTTTATTTGCAAACATTAGTAGAAAATGTGTTGCCAACTCTTCTATATCAATAATCCGCGTTCTTAATGCAGGTAGGGCAATTTGAAAAACGGCAATGCGATAAAATAAATCTTCACGGAAATTCCCTAGTTCTATTTCTTTTTGTAAATCTCTATTAGTGGCTGCAATAATGCGAACATTAACTTTAGTTTGCTTACTATCGCCAACTTTTAGAAATTCACCTGTTTCCAAAACCCTAAGCAGCTTTGCTTGCAATTCTAGTGGCATTTCGCCTATTTCATCTAAGAAAACAGTACCATTATTGGCTTCTTCAAAAATTCCTTTACTATCTTTTATAGCACCTGTAAAAGCACCCGCTTTATGTCCGAACAATTCATTTTCCAACAATTCTTTGCTAAATGCAGAACAGTTTACAGCAATAAAATTGTGTTTACTTCGCGGACTTGCATTATGAATGGCCTGTGCAAATACTTCTTTACCTGTTCCTGTTTCACCTATGAGCAAAACAGTTGCTTCTGTTTGTGAAACTTTTTTTGCCTCTTCAATAGCTGCCTTTATTATTTTTGATTTCCCTATTATGTTTTCAAAAGAATGTTTATTTCCTAGCTGTTTTTCTAACTGTAAAACTCGTTTTGCGAGTAATACTTTTTCTGCAGCTTTATAGAGTAATGGGATTATTTTATTATTGTCATCCCCTTTAGTAATATAGTCAAATGCCCCATTTTTAATAGCTTGTACACTATCCGGAATATTGGCATAAGCAGTAAGTAGTATAATTTCAGTAGTCGGATATTTTTCTTTGAGCGTTTTTGCTAAATCAACTCCATTTCCATCAGGTAATTTAACATCACTAAGCACTATATCAATTTCGTATTGGCTCATTTTTTTTAATGCAGACTTGCAGTCGCCCGCTTGCAGTACTTCAAAACCCTCTAAGCTGATAATTCTTGTCAGTAGGGTTCTTAACTTTTCTTCATCATCTATTACTAATACTTTGGATATCATCTTTTACCGAGTTTTCTATTCTAATGCTATGTCCAGTCTTTTCCTATAATTAGCAGTTCAATGAATAGCGTAAAGTGGCGTCATATCATTCAAGGATCGATAAGCTTGATTACAGTTATATTCGATTCCACCACATCTTCTTTTTACAATGACAACCAGGTTTTGGAGCACTATATTTTATTTTTCGCACTCTTTTTTCAGCAAGTCGAGCCAAATCTGCATACCTTTTTCCAGGTTTTTATTAAATGACTTTTTTAGAACTTCAGCGAAAAAACCTTCCATGCTTTCATCAACGGAAACTGTTGTCTGTCCATTAATTTCTGTTAATCTCCAGTTGTGTATTGCAAAAATACCAAAAGTTTTTCCAGTCCACCCAAATTGTCTATATGGTTCAACAGTATGTAAAGTTGAATGAATTTTCGCTCCTCCCGTTTTCCAGTCGAAAGTTGTTTCCGGTTTCAATTCGCCATTTAATTTTGGATTTTTAATTTCCGTCTGCCAGGTTGCCCATTTGTTTATATTGGTCATAATTGACCATACTTTTTCACTATTGGCATTGATAGTGATTGTTTTGCTGCATTTTACCGGTGCATTGTTGTTGATACTTTTCATTTTTAAATTGTTTTGTGCAGATGAACTTGCTGACACCACAAAGCCCATTGCGATTAAGAAAATTGATTTTGTAAGCATTGCTCTTTTTTGTTTAATTAACAATGCAAAAATCAACTCAAAAGCAAAGCCTTCGCTTGACAAAAATCAAGAAGTTTATAAACTGGCTTTTTTCCTTAATCTACTTAAGGTTTCCGATGCTATTCCGAGCATAGAGGCCAAGTATTGCAGTGGCACCTGATTAAACAATTCTTTATTAAAATTGAAAAGTTGATTATACCGTTCTTCTGCAGACATGGAAAGATGTTGTAGGATTCTATCTTCTAAAATTGTAAAGCATTTTGCAATAAAAAGTTTTTCCAATGAAGACCACCCTGAAACTACTTCTCCAATTTTTTGATAGTCGTTATGATCAATTATATAAAGCTCACAATCTGTTAATGCTTGAATATTCCAACGTGCTTTTTGTTGAAAAACGAAACTTGCCAAGTCCACAACAAAATAACCTTTTGTCGAAATCCATTTAGTAATTTCTTTATCTTCCACAAAAACAAACTCTCTTATAATTCCTGCTTGCATAAACCCAAGTCTATCGCAATATCTTCCTGTTTTTAAAAAGTAGTCCCCTTTTTTAAGGGTCACAGGTTTAAAGAAGGAACTAATTTTAGATAAGTCATCCATACCTACTCCGAAAAATGTTTCGATATATTTTTCAAGCTCTGTCATTACAAGTAATGTTTTAGCTCCTTTTTAGGGCACTTTATTTATTTTAAAAATAGAAATAAATATTAAGGCTGCAGCAAGCAGACTGAAAACCATTGCCATAGGGAAAAAGAATAATAGTTCGTCAACTGCTAACAATACAATAGCAAATGCAACAAGCCAGAGGATTTTTGTAGCTCTATTTTCCTGCCAGTTTGAAATTGTCCATAAGATGGAAACAATAAGCAGAAGAAAAATTGTGCCTGCATAGCCATGTCCGGAAAAGAAAGATGCCATAGTCGAATCTTTTCCTTGAAACGAAAAATGGGTGTCTTGCATTTTCTGAACAATGTCAAACGGAATCTTACCATTAGGTTTGCGCCATGTTACAATAGCCAAAGTATGTCCGATGGCATGCAGTAACATGATAATTGCTGCAATTCTAAGCAGAAGTTTTGAGGTGATCTTTGGCATGTTGTCAGATGCAATTTGTTTATATATGCTGTTTTATAAAGTCAGTTGTTACAACAGTAGCGAACTCTCCGTTCAAACTAGCTAAAGCCGTTTCATGAATTAATTCAGCGGGAAAATTTTGTCCGTCAAGTCCTTTTTTATTAAATGTGGCAGTTGCGTCAGATACTAAATAAGTATCAAAACCGAAGTTTCCCGCCATTCTGGTTGTAGTAGAAATACAATGGTCTGTAGTTAACCCCACAATTACAAGTTTGGTTATTTTCCCGTTGTCGAGTTGCTCTTTTAAGTCTGTCCCGATAAATGCGCTATTGACATTTTTTTTGACAATTGGTTCATCGTCAATTGGTTTTACAATGTCTTTGAATTCATTTCCTTGATGCGATTCATTTAATAGAGAAGTCGGTATGGAAGAACAATGTTTAATATGAAAAATTGGAAGATCGTTCTCTCGCCAAAGTTTCAAAAGTTCACCTGCCTTATTTTCTGCATCTAAATTGTTTCTTTGTCCGCCCCAATATTCTATATTGTCAAACCCTTTTTGAATGTCAACTAAAATTAGTGCGGGTCTGTCTGATTTTGAAATACTCATTTTATTTTTATTTACATTACAAGTTAAGATATTCCGCTCAATAGCGTTCTATCTCCAACTTGGTAATGATGTCAACTTTCATTGCCTTACTATTAGGGGTTGTTATTTGGAAATAGCATTTGATGAATTTGTAAACATAGGCGGATGCTGCTGCTGATAATGGGTGTGCTGCTGAAACCATTTGGCGAAAGCAGCTATTGTTGCCTCACTATATAATTTACCTCCTATAAAAGTAATGCTGGGTGGAGCACTACTGATAGCAGCTAAACCCGCAGGTAATGTGATACAAGGGTTACCGGTGAGGCAGGTTAGTGCCATAGGCTCATCTGCCATACTGGGCACAATGATAATATCATACTTACTCAATAACGGGAAAGAATATTGCATAACCATATAGCGCAAGCGGCAAATAGTAAGATATTCTACTGCCGGAATAAACCGTGCACTTCTAAATTGGTTTGGATAGCGGCTTTGCCATTGCTGTACCATTTCACTATCCCTACCCGACCTGGTGAGATAGTCAAAAGCCGTAGCTGATTCAGCAGCCCAAATAGTTGTCAGCAGATCGTTTGTATGTAAGTTAGATGGGAAATCGATAGCTTTAACCTGTACACCTGCATCCTGCAAAGTTTTAATGACAGCTTTCTCTGCACTGTTACCGGGCAAGGTATCTATGTAGTTTTTTGCATATGCTACTTTTATGGTTTTAAGATCAACATTGCCTGTATAATTAAAAGGCATTGTTCGTGAGGCACGGTCAAAAAGATCACTACCATGTATGTATGCAAATACCATTGCTGCATCTTCAGCGTCGCGACAAATCGGTCCAATACGATCGGAAGTCCAGGCCAGGTTCATGCCGCCTGTTCGGGCAACACTACCAAAGGTTGGCCGTAAACCCGTTGCTCCACATACAGCAGAGGGGGCTACAATAGAGCCGTAGGTTTCTGTACCAATGGCAAAAGGTAATAATCCCGCAACGGTTGCAGATGCCGATCCTGCAGATGATCCGTTCGAACCTTCGTTCAAATTCCAGGGGTTTTTAGTTTGTCCGCCAAACCATATGTCATCCATCGCAAGCTCTCCCATAGATAATTTTGCGATGAGTACGGCACCGGCCTTATCCAGTTTCCGGTACACGAATGCATCTTCATCAATCACCTGATCTTTAAAAGGCGGCGTGCCATAAGTGGTTCGGGTGCCCTTTACGGCGAACAGATCTTTAAGTCCATAAGGTATACCCTGCAGCGGACTTTTATAGATACCTTTTGCAAAGGCTTCATCCGCCTGTTTAGCCTGCTCCATTGCTATTTTTTCTGTAAGACTGATAACACAATGCAAAGTGTCGCCATATTTTTTCAAGCGGTTTATAAAAAAACGGCTCAACTGAACGGAAGTAATTTTATGATGCCTGAGTAATGAAGATAACTGCGCGATAGTATAAAACGCCAACCGGTTTGTATCGGCAGGCATTACAACGTCGGCAGGAATATTCCAGCTAATGGACTGTTGTTTGGTATTGAATGTCATTGCCGGCAATACAGGATCGAACCAATTTGGAAGGGGAACACTATTGGGTAAATTGAAACCATGCAGGTAACGATATAACTGCAGATTGGCGTTCAGTTGGTTCACCATGGAATCCCTTTGGACATTGGTAAAATGCAGATCAACCATTTTTTCGGTAGTCATAATATCGTTTACCGAAACATGCTGTGCAAGGCCGGTGTACGACAGTACCAAAAAAGAAGAAAAACAAAAAATAGTTTTTACCCGAGTAGCTATATTTTGCATAAATAGAAATTATATAGTTTGAAGATTATATTTCAACATAACACACTGCTGCTCAAAACATGGCCCACAACGTTAAAGTGTTTATACAGTGTTATTCATTTTTAAAAGAATTCCAGTTGATTAAAACATTCCAAACCAACGGTGCATCATGTAGATTGAGATAACGGTGTAAAGGATCAAAAGTAAATGCGATCACGCGGCCCAACCCAACAGGCACATTGAAAATAGCGCCATGACCAATGATGTTCTGTTCATTGCGTACCATCCCGGAAAGCACATAAGGTGCTTCTTTTTTAATGATATCTTTAGCAGCAGGGATTTCTTTTTTTTCCGGCATACCCATCACTGGTCCTATGTATTTTTCCTCATCCTTCAAAGGCTTTGTTCCATACTGCAGCACCATCATATTACGATTAAACTTTTGAACCTGTAAAAGCGGACCATTACCTCTGAATATGGGGAATACTTCAGGGAATCCATATAATATTGCATTATCTAGGTTGCGGGCTTTCACGTTAACAACAGAGCCGGGATGAAAGAGTCCGGCGGCATCATAAGGCTGTAATTCTCTTACAATACCAACATTAGCTAATATCTGGGATGAGTTATCTAAACTGATAATTACTCCACCGGCTTCAACAAATTGCTTTAACTGTTCCATTCCGTCAAACCCGGGGCCACCTGTCATGTCGTTGGTAGAATCGGGGTAGCCATGTGATGGAAAAGCAGCCGTTTTGGTATACGGCATGGGGCCGAACTTTTTATCTATCTCGTTGATAAAGTCGCTTGCACTACCACCGGTACGTGGAATAAGGATTACATCAAATCTTTTTCTTAATCCCCCTTTTTTAAAATCATCTTTATTGATAGAGGTATAAGGAATCCCAACTTGCTCAAAAGTATATCTTGCCCATCCTTCATCTTGCGTGTACGTCCAGGTGTGATAAATAGCAACAGACGGTAAGTGAACTTCGCGTTGTTTTGAAACAGGAGTTGTTTTTGTTGCCTGCAGATCAAGCCCAAATTGAGTTGTAAGTTTTATTGCTTGCTGTTGTGTAAGTTTTCGGAATACAACTGAACCCGCCGCTATGGTATCTTTTGTTCCCTCTATAATAATTTTAGTATCCAGTATCGTTGCTTTTGCATCTTTGTTTTGTGATTGTAACCAATACAATGCCGGCAGTAACGTGTTTTGAGCCTTATAATGAAGCACATAGTTTTCGCCGCTGCCGGTTATCTTCCCTTCATACTTAACATCGTTGTTCAATATGGTAAGATTTGTTCTGGAATATTTCACACTATCATCTGCACGTACATCAACACCATATAGGTACCCAAGTGTCCACGCAATATCATCGTAAGGCGGAAACTTTGCATCTTTTGAGAAGTTTTGTTTGGTTAATAATGATACTGCCAGGTTTCGGTAAGGCTGATCTAACAACACAACATAGTCTCCCTTATTTTTACCTGTATCAACACGGTGCACTTCAATGTTCTGTTTACGTAACTGATTTACGAGATAAGCAGCCATTGCAGGATCGCGTTGCGTAGCCGGGATAACAAATGCCCCGGGCTTTTCCTGCTTTCCTTTTTTGATATTGTTTAATCCTTTCTGGTAAAAATTGTGCAACAATACATTTCCATTATCCGCAGTGTAAGAAAGGGAAGCAAGCACACCTGCCTCCATGTAATTGATGTTATTGCGTGATGACCAGTAAACCTGTTGGGTAGGAGGATCCGGCCGGTACCATTCTCTGCTTGTAACCGCATCACCTGCATATTTTATTTCAGAAAGATCACGCAGGTAAGTATTGCCCCCGGCATTACCAAAAGTTTCATAAAAGCGCCCGATGGAGTTATGGTTATTAGCAACCCAAATGCCATATCCCGGATACCATCCATCGTAAAACGCCCATGTAAATGCGCCGGGTAAACCTTGAGCTGCAAGGGCTGTAATGTCGTGATTGGCCATAACCTGCCATTCGCCAATTGTTATAGGGTCAATAGTTTCGTTGTAAGGCCCTGTACCTGTTGACATGTAAATCAATGGCACCGATTCATGCAGATCGAGCATTACTGTAGGATGCCAGTCATAATAAATATTAAAAATAGCATTTGTAAGTTGTTGTGATACCTGTATACCATCGCGGTTGTTATCATGAAATATATACTTACCCCAATAAGGTGGTGAGTAGCGAAAACCATCATCAAAATTTATTCTTGCTTTAGAATAGCGGTAATACCAGTCGACCTGTTTATCGCGACCATCCGGCTCAACAACCGGGTTAATAATAACAATGATGTTGTCCCGAATTTTCCTGATCTCATCGGTATTGCTTGTGATAAGGCGGTAAGCCAGTTCCATCAACATTTCGGGTGAACCCATTTCTGTGGAGTGGAGCCCTCCGTTTAAATAAAAAACAGGTTTTGCTGTTTTGATGATTTGGTTCACATCTGTTACGCCTACCTTTCTTGGATCAGCTAAAAGAGCTAACTGGTTTTTATAATGATCCAGTTGTTTCATTGCGTCTTCATTCCCGATCGTCACCATATTAATGGCACGTCCTTCTTCTGTTGTACCAACCTGCTTTATAGAAATTAATGGTGAAGCTTCTGCCAGTTTTTTATAATAGCTATATATTTCCGTTGTGCGATGCATAACTCCCGGTGCGCCAATGATAGTACCAAAAAATGCTTTCGGAGAAGGAATCCGGGCATCATACACCAGATCTAGCACGGAAGATGGAAGGAACCTTGGATCGGTTGTGTATTCTTTTATCTTTTGATTATAGGCTGTGTCTACCTGTTGAGCGTTCAACTTTGTGCTTGTAAATGTAAAAAGTATGGAGCATAAAGAAAGGGCGAGAAGTAGTTGTTTGGTGGGTCGCATGGCATTAATTTAATTACTCAGAAAAGATATTAGTAGAAGGAAATTACCAATGTATTACAGCTAATGTAAATGTATTGGCAATCTGGCAGTATTTACCCTACACTTGTTGAAGTTAGTACAAAAGTTTATTAGAGTTATAACTTTTGAGGATTTGTTCGTATGCACCAATAACGCTAAACCAATCTTGCAAGCCCCTTTTTCATGCTCAATTAAATATTTTAAAATTGTAAAGGCGGTCCAACAATTTTCATGTCATGTTCTGCAAAAAGTTTTGCCATTTGTTCCGGTGTCGCCTGTTTATCTACTTTTAATTCGCCCAATCCTCTAAAGAAATCCTCCATTGTACCGGATGGTGTAAAAAAGTAGAAATATCGGCTTTTATCTGATAGCTGACAGGGAGCATGAGGAACATTTCGAGGGATAAAAACGGTATCGCCGGCAGTCAGGTGAAATTGTTCGTCACCTAATTGAAATAAAAGCTCCCCTTCAAGAATAATAAAAACTTCATCTTGGTGAAGATGGATATGCAGCGGTGGACCTCCTTTGGTATTACCTATATATTCTGATATACTAAAAGCCCCGTCGGTATCTTTTGTAGATACTTTAATATCAATGGGATTAGCGCCAAAGAGTTTGGTTTTTTCATTGAACCTGTTCTTGTTCGCTTTTACGAAAAACCCCTTACCGGGATTTTTTTTGGGGGGTTGAGATGTTTGTCCTAAGGCTAATGCGGGAACACTTAGCATAGACGTTGTAATAAATTTTCTTCTTTTCATTGGTTCATTTGTTTAGTTATGATAACAAATTTCAATCAATGAAAATCAGGTTTGGTGGTCAAAAAACGTCATTTTTTATACCCCTATAAAATCGGTTGAAAGGTTCAATACACGTTCAGGATTATTCAGGCATTCTTGTATGAATGTGTTTGGTAGTGTACCTGTAAATTGTTTAAAATCTTTTACGAGGTGCTGATAATCGCTATACCCTGTTTGTATAGCAATGGTGAACCAATTAAGGTGTGGACTATATTCTTTCAATTCATATGCTTGATTAAACCGGCATATTCTGGAAAAAAGTTTTGGCGGAATACCAATTTGCCGAATAAATCTTTTCTCAAATTGCCGATGGCTCAAATAGGCTTGACCTGCAGTTTTCTCCAAATTAAAACCTTGTGGGTTTTTTAAAATCAGGCTACCAATTTTGTCTATTGGTTGTTCATTTTTTTTGAGTTTGTGTATTTTTCGTTGAAAATAGTTATCCAAAATAAGAGGCATGCTCTCATAATTTGAAGCATTTGCCAATTGTTCATACACGGTTTTTATTTCTCCCCCCAAGATTAATTCCGCATCAATATAGTTATGTACCAATTCGGTCATGGGTATGCCTGTTAGCTTGAACAAAGCTCCCGGCTGGAAGCGTACACACACCATCATGTACTCATTCGATATGCTTAAGTTTTGCCGGGTGGATGGAATACCAAAAACAAAAGTTTTGGGTCTTTTATGTATCTTACCTAATTCGGGGCTTTCGGCAATCAAGCTTCCCCGAATCAAAAATATAATACCCTCTTCCGGGTTAACGGGATATGATTTTGCCGGAATGTTTGCCGTTGTATCAAACACAGCATGAAAAAGCAAATACTCTCTTATGAACTCAGAGATTTCTTTTGCCGGTTGAATACGTTTGCAAATCATTTCAAAAAGTTTACTTTTCAGGGCAGCTCCTTCGATTCAAACAGCCTTTCTAATGAAAAGGGGTCTAATAAATCTGAATACAACAAATCCTAAAAGCCCGAAGACGAGTATAAAAAGGGTTGGTATAAATACCCCGAATGTATAAGTCATAGCAATAATGAAACCAAGCATGAATTCGGCATAGAATATTGGTATAAAAAAACTAATCACTAGGAAAAAGTAGGGTAATTTTGAAAGCAAGTCGATGTATTTTGCATTAAATGCGATTACAATCCCTAAAGCGATTACTACTCCCAGAAAGAATAAAGGAATTGCTTTAATAAGCCATTGCTTTCCATATTTTGGTTGGAGTCTTTTTTCGGTTTTAGTTAGAAGTATCCATGAAAGTGTTGGTAAGAGAATAACTCCCCACCAATTTGATATTGCCGGAAGATCTTTTTGTTGAAGAAGATGATGGCTTGGAACGCCCCCATGAAAATAATCCCAAAAAACTAATGAAATAATCAGCACTGAGATCACAGCGGTAATTAGCATTTTAGGATTCATAATATAATTTTAGGTGATGATAGCTTAGTTTAGACTTACCACATTTTGCAAATATCAGTGTTAGCAACAGTTTTCCTTTTTCAAAACAAAGAGACAAATAATTCTGCAAGAATTTTCCAAGTATTGTCAGTCTTTTTCCACATAGCACTATAATTGCCGCCCTTGCTATATGAATTAAATGCTTTCCAGGTACCGGTTTCCCACGCAAGCGTGTCGTTTTTACTAATCACTATTTGTGTAGGTGTTCTTACATAAAGAACTTTGGGATTTTCACTGAATAATTTCTTCCAGGCGGCAACTATTGTGTCTTTGCCCGTAAGATGAGTTGAATTACCTCTTACTAACACCATATCATCGAGCCAGAAGCCAGACATTTTGTTTATATCATGCTTAGCAATCGCCTCATTGGAAGCAGCCCTCAATGACTTTATTAACGCTATATCTTTATTAGCTGTTTGGGCAACTAAACAGTGAAATAAGGAAAAACAACAAATGGTCAGTAGTATTCTTCTCATAATCAAGTTTAAAGATGAATGTTGATAAGTTATAAAATTACTTGTTCTTCTTTATCGCTTTTATAATTGTCTTGCCGTTTTGAATTACTTCAAAGGTATCAATACTACCATCATTATTAGATGCTGAAAAAACACATTTGTCGTCGGGTGATGATGCAAGGAAAAATGTGTCAAGGTTAGTGGCGTACATTTTTTCCGGTCGCCTTGCTGTAAGTTCAAGTTGATTGCCATTCTTTGTAATTGTTATTTTTATTTTAGGATTCTCTGAATAATAGTCTCCGACATATTTTGACAGCAATATGTCGGGAACGAGAACTAACTTTTTCTTTACCGGCTTGTAAAAGTCTTTCCAATTATAAACTGTCGCAACACTATTTAATAGTTCTTGAATAAAAGGTTGCCCGTTGCTTGGGTAGGCATTAGTTAAAATGACAACCCCCTTACCTGTTGTAAAACTGCCGTAATACATGGCGTTATATCCATAACTTTCGCCTTCGTGCCAAAAGTATTTTTCACCTCCTTTTTCAACAATACCAAACCCCAGCGAATAATTGTTTAAAACAGGTGTTAACATTTCTTGTGTTAGTTGTTTGTTGAGTGTAGCGTTTTTGCCGCCTCTTAAATCATTTTGAATACTTAAAACAAATTTTGCTATGTCGGTAGCTGTTGACCAAAGTCCGCCTGCAGCTTGTTCCGGGTAGATATAGTAATTCCCTTTTAGCATTTGCATTTCTTTGTCTGTGCCGTAAGCATAATTTTTATATTTTTTTAAAAGTGGTTGACTAAAGGTGCTATTTGTCATTTTGAGTGGTTCCAACACGATTGCAGTCATTAAACTGTCGTAATTGGGTGAAATGTTATCGTCCAGTATTTTTCTAATGATTGCGTAGCCACCACCTGAATATTCAAAGTGTTCGTTTATTGGGTAAATTGGTATTACGGCTTCGTTATTGGCCGGTCTTTTGCCGTCTAAAATTTGATTTATAGTAGGTAAACTGTCGCTTATTGAGTAACCAATAAAGCCGTGAACACTCAAGCCTGCTGTATGGCTTAGCAAGTTTTTTAGCGTAATAGTCTTATTTTTTGTGAGTTCATTATCAGGGAAAGTCCAAGTCTTTAAATATTTTCTTATGTCGTTAGTTAATGAAAGTTTACCATCTTGAACTAATTTCAATATACCTACGCTATTTACAGACTTTGTGATAGATGCAACCTGGTATAAAGTTGTTTTAGTTGGTACTCTTTTAGTTTCAATATCAGCATAGCCATAAGTTTTTGCCCATTCTATCTGCCTATCATTTATAACTGCAATAGAAACAGAAGGAATTTTATAAAATTTCATTCTGTCAATGATGTTGTATTTTAAAATTGTGCTGTCTTCAAAAATTAATTCCTTTGTTTCAGTCAGGTTGTTTTCAACTCTACTGATTTTTGAAGTTTGACCTACTGTTACTTGCCTAAGCAGTAGAAAAATAAAAAAACAATATATGGTTTTGTTTTGCATTTTACTTAATTAGAGACTGTTTGTTTGCTTGTAGCTTACCCCATGTTATGGCAGTTTTTTTCTTAGCCAAATTAGGTTATGTCGGGTTATTTTAGTTCGGCCAAAATTAATTTTTTCTGTTTTAATGTAGTCTTCATGGCCTTGTCTCTTACTTTTGGGTCACTACTATTTATTAATTCAAAATATTCAGTAGGCACTACTTGCCACGATAAACCATATTTGTCTTTACACCAACCACAGGAGCTTTCTTGTCCACCATTAGCTGTCAATGCTGCCCAATAATAATCAACCTCTGCCTGATCTTTGCAGTTAATTACCAATGAAACAGATTCGTTAAATTTGAAAAAAGGACCTGCTGCTAAAATATTTAATTCCAAACCTGCAATATTTATAATAGCTGTTTCAAAATCTCCTCCACCTGCTTCTTGTGGATTTTTATATTTATGATGTTCCTTTAACTTGCCATCTTTAAATATTGATAAATAGTAA
>CABHOW010000089.1 GCA_902168225.1 uncultured Flavihumibacter sp.
ACAGAGTAGATCGTCGGCAGCGTCAGATGTGTATAAGAGACAGAATAAAAAACAGCTGGTAACCAAAAAATCGGGGTTCTTCGATTCGGAAATTGCCACCTATAAACATATTGCCAAAGAGTTGGGCATACCCCGGCTTGAAGAAGGCAAGAACATTTATGCCCGCCACCCGTTTGTGTACCTGGTTGAAGCGGCTGACGATATCTGTTATCGCATTATTGATTTTGAAGACGCCCACCGCCTGAATATTATATCAATTGATACCATTAAAGACCTCTTTTTGCAGTTCTTTAATAATGAAGAAGGCTACGATGCGCGCGACCGGGTAGAACAGGTGTTCAACGACATTAACGACCATAACCAGCGGGTGCAGTTCTTACGCGCCAAGTTAATAAACCTGCTTATTAACCGGGTAACCAATGTGTTTATGGAGCATGAAGATGATCTGTTGCAGGGAAGGTTACAAAAATCGTTGATCGATTATTTGCCCGAAACCGAATTACAGTTGATAAAGACCATTGATGATTTCTCTATTGAGCATATTTATAATCATCGCTCGGTGGTTGAAATTGAAATTGCGGGTTATAATGTAATAGGCGGTTTGCTGAAAGAGTTCTTTGCTGCGGTTATCAATCCGGATAGCGCCAAATCGCGCAAGCTGCTTCAACTGATCTCGCAGCAATTTGTAATAACCAACGACCCCAAAAAGTTGTACAACGATATTCAATCGGTGGTTGATTTTATTGCCGGCATGACCGACCTTTTTGCAGTAGATGTATATCGTAAAATAACCGGTATTGCCTTTCCGCAGATCAGGTAGAAAAAAGATGTGCCACACTTTCAAAGTGTGGCACATCTGCAATTTTATATCGGGTATTTTTAGTTTACTTTCTCGAGGCGCATATCAAGGCGTTTATCCTTTTTGAAATATTCAAGCACCATAATAGAGCCGGTTTTGGCTGGCAAAATCCGCATGCTGCTCGAAGACGATTTCAGATTGATCTTATCTGTAGTAATGTTATTGTTGTAGTAAGAAATAGCGTTAAAGGTTAAACCTTTATATTCTTTCGATCTTACATAATCAGTATAACCAATGGAGAACGTGGAATGAGATTTGTCGGTTTGTGAAAATGCATAATCAAACCCGTTGTATGCATATTTTATCTGGTATGCAAGCATGGGTGCGCTAAAGAAATCGGCGGCCACCATTTCAATACTGTTACTGTTTTTGTCATAGATCTGTGCATTTTGCACATTGAACTTACTGTCAAACTGCATCATAACCATATCGGTTATTTTTATTTTGGTAGTGCTGTTGCGTGCGTCGTAGCCGCCGGCAGCTGCGTTTAATACAGTAAGTCCAATACCCAATGCACTGGCCACTCTTTTATACCCTTCGCCAATGGCAAAGATCTTACCATCGTCGGTTTGTAAGATTTTATGGAAATAGATGTAACCCAGTTCATCTACCCGGCCGCGTGAATCTACTTTTAAATGCTTGCTAATATCACCATCCCAGCTATTGTATTTAGAGTTTACGATCTTTCCCTGGTTGTTCATTATCCAAGCGCCCAGGCCCTTGCTTTTATCTTTTATAACATTATCTTCTTTATTATAGTAGGGTCCCATTAACAGGAAATCGTTGCTGTTGCGCAGGGCGGTAACGTTCATTGGGAAGAAATTAAATTTCTCCTTATCTGTTTCAAATTCAAATGCTTTTTTGCCATTGTGAATATACAAACCCAGCAACCAGGCTTCCATTTTATTGCTCATGCGGCTTGATTTCTTCATTACTTCAAAAATAACAACGCTATCCCCATAGCCCAAAAATTGCGGTTGTGCTACTTTCTCAGGATCTTCAGGAGTATAAGTCCATTGTTTTTTCTTATCGGTTTCATAGAAATGAACTTCGTAAGTGTATTGTCTTCCTTCACGAAGGGGGATATAAGTAACAAAACCCTTGTCCTCAATGGCAAATAAATTTTTATTCTGGGTTTCTTCAGAACTATTCGTTGCAAGCTGTTGTTCAACATACCTTTTTGACTTTTTATCAAGCGGTTGCTGATAGCTGAATTTTTGCTTACCATCTAAACCATAGGTACGGTAGTCCATCTGTTTCTGGTCCTCATCATAAAACATAAACATAATGTCTGAACCGTTGTACGATGATTCAAGCAGTACGATGTTTTTTGAGTCGGTAAATTTGATGTTTTTTACCTTGTTGAGGTTTTCATCGAGTATTTGCAGGGTATACTCGTTGGTGTGTTTATCAATTTTGTCGGATTGATAAAATAAAAAGTAACCCTTTATTTCTTCATTAGCGATAATAGATCCTGAGTTACGAATGTAAACGGATTTGATATTGTCAATGCTCAGTTTTGATTGGGCATTGCTGTTTTGCTGCAGTACCAAAAGGGCGATCAACAGCAAAAGGCTTAAGCGCTTTTTCATGATTAAATAATGATGTTTAAAGGTTTTGGAAAAAAATTAATAATGATATTTTCCTGAAGGGAATTGTTTTTTGTAAATGTCTATCAGGGCCTGCTTTTCATCGGGCTTATTGAAATTGGCCTTACTATCTATCAACGCTGCCATAAAATCTTCATTCGACATGAGCGTATTTTGGTTGTGCAGTAAATAATAATAGCTGAAGGCCCCAATGTCCATTAGCCGTACCCGTTGTATAAACTCAAGCAGATTGTTATAGTTTTTATCATTGTATGGCGAAGGCAAATCTACTACCTGGCCTAAAGTATGGTTCTTTTGGGCTGTAAACAGCTTATTAATACACCGGCCGGTATTGGTTATTAAATAGGCATTAGTGGGTTGCGTTTCCAGCATTTGTAAGGTATAGTACAGGCTTCTTGAAACGTTGTCATTCCGGTAGCAGAAATCAATGATCTCATAATCGAAATCATTTTGTAATTGTTTGAATTGTTTTTCACTAATTACAAATGTGCGGCTGCCTGCTTTATAGTACTGTTGAACCCTATCTTTTAACCTGGCAACGCGTAAGCTGCATTCAGGATGGGTTTTTAATGAATCCCGTTCCTTTTGGCTTTCTGCTTCACTGCTGGCAGCCAGCGTGCCAAAAAGTGTTTTTTCTTCTTTTGTCCATCTTTCCTGAAAAGGATATTCCTGAAAGTTGAACACACGTTTCAAAGGGAGAATTACATTGTATTTATCGACGTCTATGCTGTCTAAGCGTGCTAAACAGGTAAGAGATTCTCTAACATCAAAAGAGGTATTCTTTAGCCATTCCAGGGCAAGTGAATCGGCTTCGGATTCATGTTCGCGGCTATGGCGGCGGTTACCAAATGTTATTGATTTGGTAAGTGCTTCGAGCTGCGTGTTCTTTTGATATTGACTCTTATTTATCTTTTTAAGTTCGGCCTGAAATTCATCGGAATATACGGTGCTAACATACCGGTTAATGTTGTTGTTGCTATGATTCAGGTACAAGTGTGCAAGCTCGTGGCAAAGTACAAAAGCAACCTGGCTTTCGTTTTGAAGTTTGTAAAACAACCCAATATTAAAAAGGATTGTGCCTTCGCCCATACTGCTGGCGTTTGGCCACCAGGTACGGGAAAAAGCTACCCGTGTATCGAGCGCTGCAAGGG
>CABHOW010000090.1 GCA_902168225.1 uncultured Flavihumibacter sp.
TTCAAGCAGAAGACGGCATACGAGATTCGCCTTAGTCTCGTGGGCTCGGAGATGTGTATAAGAGACAGACAATATGTAACAAGTATCTGTTATCGCTATGCCTACTCGGAGCAAGATGTAAAAGATCTAACAATAGATAGTTTTATGAGAGTGTTTACTAAAATAAGTAGTTACAATTTAGACAAATTCGAGTGTTCGGAAATTAGTTTTAAAGCATGGATTAAGCGAGTAGTTATTAATAATTGCATTAACTATAATAAAAAATTTAAGTATAGTTATCAAAGTTTAGACGAGCTAAATGATAGCGAGCTTCAATATTTGAACTTTAATATCACTTTTGATAATATTAATTATAATGAAATTATTAAATGTGTTCGCTTATTACCAAAAGCGTATAAAATAGTTTTTCAGCTTTATGTAATCGACGGCTATTCACATCAAGAAATTGCCGGCATACTGAATATTTCAACGGGAACTTCCAAGTCAAATTTATTTAAGGCAAGAGAGCATTTAAAAAAAATCGTAGAAAAAAATATTGCATATGAATGATTTTGATGACGAGCATATAGACAAAATAAGCCAAATCGCTTTTAATAATCAGCAAGTTGATAGTTTTATACCTAATTGGAGCGATGTAGAAATACAATTAAATAGGATAAGTAAGGTAAAGAAAAGTAGTATACTTATTTGGTTTCTTTTGCCAACTTTTTTCTCATTTATCTCATTAAAATTAACCGACACTCGGAATATAATAAGAATAAATCAAACAAAAACAGCAAGTATCATTTTAGCTAATAAGAAATACAAAAATGCTAAAGTAGTATATCCTAAGATTATTGATCTTCCTTCTGATAATAAAGAAGCTTCTTCAAAGATCTTAGTACGTCAGTCAATACGAAATACTTTAAGAACTGATAATATATTGAGGTCAAATAAAAAGGAACAACTGCTAAAAAAATCTAGCAAAAAACAAACCAATTCTATAACACTTACAAAAACTGTAAAAGGTATAAACCATAATATCGATTATATAAATATCCGTGCCCCACAACATCTCAATGATAGCGGCGCTGGTAAGGAAAGCAGTCATATATCTGAAGCGAGTAATGATATAAGCCATGCTGTAGATAATGCCAGCAAAGCTCCCAATGATAGTAATCTAGCAATGTCGGAAATCATTAGCAAAGTGGAAATCAACGATACCCTTAAGCAATTAGTAAAAGCATCTGAACAAGGAATAAGTAAGCAATCAAAAATCAGCTTCATAATATCTTACGGGAAAGATTATAATTTTCCAAATATTAATGCTATCAATTACTTGGCATCATCTATTGGCTTAGGTATCAGTTACCGCCTCTCAAAAAATATTAGCTTACGTTCAGGAATAAATTATGTTCATTCGCCGGTTTATCAAAACGGTGATGATTTTTCTTTTAAATCACCCTCAAATATTCCATCCTACACCACTATAAAACTTATTGATGCATTAGGTTACGTGAATTTAATTGAGATCCCTCTTGCTATGCGGTATAACGCAACACCCTCTAAAAAAATTAATTGGATTACTTCGTTGGGGATGTCATCACATATCTTTTTAAGTCAAGAATATACCTACAGGCTTTTGCTAAATAATGCTACTCAAATAACCGCTCAAAGTAATGAAGATCCTGACGATAATAACCAACCCCATATCTTGAATAACCTTGTAGTTAGTACGGGTATAGGTCTTAAGTTAAATAAATCTTTATATCTGGAAATAGATCCAACCTTTAAGTTACCATTGGAAGAACTAAATGAAGCACATAAAACTTTAGGGTCATTAGGTATTTATTTTAATCTACGATATAGTTTTAAAACAAAATAATTAATAAGCAGGCAACATATTAAAAATTAGCGGTATCATAGATGGAAAACTTGGCAAAAAAATCTTATGAAAAAATCAATTTCAATTTTTATGCTTATTGCTCTTGTTATTGCATGTAAGCATACAATTCTAGAACCGGGGAATCTTAATAATACGGGGGGGGGTAACGCAGGTGTTGGAGTTTCTACCCCAACAGATTCTATTTGCTTTCAAGCAGAAATTTTACCATTGTACCAAAGTTATTGTGCCAGTGCCGGGTGTCACAATAGTACCTCAAGAGCAGATGGTGTGGTATTAGTTGATTATACCACAATAATGCAAGGTATAACTCCCGGCAACCCTGAAAATAGTAAATATTATAAGAATATAACTAATAGTAAAATGCCTCCGGCAGGTTATCCACAGCTATCGTCCACGCAAATTGCTCTTATACAAAAATGGATTACACAGGGGGCATTAAACAATACCTGCTCAACAGGATGTGATACTTCAAAATTTACATATGCAACAGCAGTGCAAGCGATATTTGCCAATAATTGTAATGGATGTCATGGCAATGCACCCGGTTCTGGCAATGTTTATTTAGGTACTTATGATGCATCTCAAACTTATATTTCTGCCAATACGGCACTATTCTTAAAGGCAATAAATCACGATGCAACATTGCCGGTAATTCAACGAATGCCGCAAGGTGCTAAAATGAGCGATTGTAAAATAAAAATAATTACTAAATGGATAAATGCGGGAATGCCAAAATAAAAATGTAAATGAAAAATATTATCATCCTAATTATAGTATGTTGCTTTTTTACAAGTTGTTACTACGATAAAAGCGAACTTATTTATCCTACAACTACTTGCGATACAACAAATATCAAATACAGTACATCTATTACTACAATTCTAAATGCAAATTGTAATAGTTGCCATGGAGGTACAGCAATTGCAGGGGCATCAATTAAACTGGATACCTATAACAGCATATTGAATTATGTTAAAAACAATACTTTAATTAACTCTATTTTGCAAAATGGACAAGCATCACCAATGCCAAAAGGAGGGGGTAAACTCGCGGCTTGTGATATCCAGAAAATTCAAACTTGGATAAATGCCGGTGCGCCAAATAATTAAAATGAAAACAAAAATTATTTTTTTAAGTATAGTATTAGTAGTCATTTCAGTAGCTGCTACTTGGTACTATATTTTTGTATATTCAAAGAACAATCATCGTAAAATCGATAACGAGATTGCCATACCGATCACGGCAGTAGATATAGTAAAAGAATACGAAACAAATGAAAAAGCAGCAAATGCTAAATATTTAAACAAGGCCGTCCAAGTTACAGGTATTGTTACTGCAATCGATAAAAATCAAGATGGATTTCCAACTATCACTTTACAAAGCCAAGATACTTTTAGCTCGGTGTATTGTACGCTGAAATCAATAATAAATATTAAACCCCAAACTACTATAATCGTAAAAGGTATTTGTATCGGCTTTACAACTGACGTAAAAATTAAAGATGCAATAATTATAAAACAATAGATATGAAAAAAATAATATTCAGTACAGCCCTAATAATACTGACACAATGTACGGTATCTGCACAGCAATTACTTTCAACGAAGTCGGCTCAAGTTAAGTTTAATGCTACCGGCGGAATTGAAAAAATTGCGGCTACTAATAACGAAGTTGATTGCAAATTTCTGACTAATACAGGGCAGATAGTTTTTAGTATTTTAATAAAAGGGTTTCGCTTTGAAAACCAATTAATGGAAGATCATTTTAATGAAAACTATTTAGAGAGTACTAAATTTCCAAAATCTGATTTCAAAGGATATATCAGATCTACAAAGCCCATAGATTATAAAACAGATGGGAACTATGAAGTAACTGCTGATGGTACATTAACTATTCATGGAGTTAGCCAAAAAATTAATACCGTTGGTAAAATTAATATAACAGGTGGTAAGGTTATATTGTCATCGGAGTTTAAAATAAAACTTAAAGATTATCAAATCGCGGGTTTATACATTGGGGATAAAATTGCCGCAGAAGCAACAATTAATATCATAAGCAAATTCTAAAATGAATAAAATAATAACTCTGTTATCACCTTGTTTACTTTATTGTTGCTGTCTATTTTCTCAACAAGAAATAGATTTATTTAAACTACAAGATAAAGAAGACCTTGCTGCTAAAAAAAATCAAACTGATATAACAACTGCTACCTTCAAAACCACAAGAATTGTAAATGTACATTCTATAGAGAATGTAGGGAAAGGTATTTTAGACTTAAAAATTAATCATCGTTTCGGAAATGTGAATGATGGATTATATAATTTATTCGGATTAGATCAAGCATCTATGAGAATGAGTTTAGACTATGGTATTACAAGTAGATTAATGATCGGATTAGGTAGAAGCACGTACCAAAAACAAGTAGACGGTTTTGTGAAATATAGAATATTACGGCAGTCAACAGGGAAAAGAAATATGCCAATTTCAATAAGCTATGTAGGTGGAATGATTTGGCGAACGCTCGACGATAATAATGCCGGGGCAGGGTTTACTTATTACTACACAGATAAATTTTCATATTATCATCAAATACTTATCGCAAGGAAGTTTAATGATTATTTTTCACTGCAATTAACACCAACAGTGATTCATTATAACAACGTACCACTTGCCACCGATCCCAACGATCTTTTTGCCATTGGCATAGGCAATCGTATAAGAATCAGTAAACGAGTGAATATTACAACCGATTATTTTTATCAATTGCAAAAATTAAATGGGTTCAGCAATTCACTTTCAATTGGCGTAGATATTGAAACGGGGGGGCATGTTTTTCAATTACATTTCACAAATTCAACTGGGATGACTGAAAGAACATTTATTACAGAAACTACTGGGAAATGGAGTAATGGTGATATTCATTTTGGTTTTAATATTTCAAGAGTATTCACAATTGTAAAACCTAAAGGACTCAAATAGCATCATAATACTTATTAAAGAATAGAAATGAGTTTTTTCAGCTTTTGGTAATGTAGTAGTTTGGGTAATACTTATTCCCTTCACGGTTGTAGTAAAAATGTAGGGGTAATAGCACCAAGTAATGTCGATTTTCCTTTAGATCTTATATAACCGGCTAATACGTTTTTTAAGCCATATAGTATTTCATTGGTTGGTAACCATTTAAGATTATATGCAAAATAAGCTTTGTTTAGTTTAATAATCAAGGAAATGATGCTTCCATAAAACGGACACTATTATGTAAGACAGATCCCCCCGATCGGAGTGGTTACGAGATTTTTTATCTATACGCTGAGTTATAAGCAACAAAGACTCTAGCCTTGGGACTATCCCTTCCTAAACGCCCATTTACCCATTTCCTTCCAAGTAATTTTTTTACCGTACATTAAAATACCCGTACGATAAATTTTACCGCTGAGCCAGGTGGTGAGTAAGAAACCGCCGATAAGGCTTAGCATACTCGCAGCTAATTGCCAATAGGGAACAGTGCCGGGTACGCCATAAGCAATACGCGCCATCATTACCATGGGTGAACTGAATGGAATAATACTGGCCCATGTTGCAATACCGGTGTTGGGATCTTGCACCGCATTACTCATGATGATAAAAGAGAAAATGATGGGCATTGTAATCGGGAACATTAAACTCTGTGCATCCTGCGGATCTTCATTCACCACACTACCTACCGCTGCAAATAAAGAAGCATAAAACAAATAACCACCAATAAAGTAAAAAATAAAACAACTGATAATAACCGGCCAATTAGCCATACTAATCGTGTGCTTTATCGAATAAATTTTTTGAGCAGCTTCGCCGGCTCTCACCATGCCTCCAGACGGTATTTGTCCGTTGTATTGCTGTAAAGTATTAACCTGACTCATTACTTCCGGAGAAATAAATAATTGTGCAGCAGTCATTAGTCCGAAAATGAGCAGTATCCACATAAAGAATTGGGTTAACCCGACAGCACCAATACCAATAATTTTTCCGAGCATCAACTCAAATGGCTTTACACTACTCACCATTACTTCAGCAATGCGATTTGTTTTTTCCTCCATCACACCCCGCATTACCATGGCACCATAAATAAACATGGTTAAATAAATGAGCATACCACTACCAAAACCAATACCATATGATAATCCGGCACTGCTTTCCTGTACCGTTTCTCCTTTATCTTCCAGGACTTTTAGTTCGGCAAATTTGGATTTCTCTTTGATAGAATCCAACTGTGAACGATTGATACCTGCATCTTGTAACATCTTGTCTTCTATGGCCTGATTGATACGATTGCTGATAAGTTCTTCGGTACCTATACCAATACGCTTTTTAGAACGAAGTACATAATTCACTTTCTCAGTACCTTCGAATTTTGGGATGATCAAAATATCAGTATATCCCTTGCTTAAATAGTTAAGCGTATCTACCCCTTCCGGAAATTCAAAGTTGATATCATTTGCATTTTTTAAATTTCCCTTAAAGAAACCATTCTGGTCGATCACCGCAACTTTATGATTATCTTTTCCTTTAAGCGATAAAATAGTTGCCCCTGCTATGAATACAACAAATAATAAAGGCGTAAGAATAGTGGTTAACAAGAAACGCCTGTTTTTTACTCTGCTGAAGTATTCGCGTTTTATGATAATAGATATTTTGTTCATAGATAGTGTATAGTGATTAGTGGATAGTGTGTAGTAAATTTAGTTTGAAACGTTCTGAAACGCCCTCGTAGTTGCGGCTGTACCTTCTACCAAATCAATAAATATTTCATTCAGCGAGGGCAAAATTTCATTGAAAGATTCGATACTTGTTTGTTGTATAAAATACTGTAGTACATCATTAGAACCCTTTCCCTCATTGATTTTTACAATAAGTTCTTGATTCTTCTGTTCCACCACTTCAAATGCGTCCGATGATATTTGGGCCGGTACTTCTTTTAAACGGATACTGAATTTATTCTCTTTGAATTGTTGTTTCACTTCCGTAACCGAACCATCTAAAATTTTCTTTCCTAAATTAACCAATACAATATGATCGCAAATTTCTTCTACCTGTTCCATTCTATGGGTACTAAAAATGACTGTGGCACCTCTTTGCGCTAATCCAAATATTTCGTCTTTAATTAAATTGGCATTTAAAGGATCTAAACCGCTAAAGGGTTCATCAAGAATGATCAGTTTGGGTTCGTGTAATACGGTAGTAACAAATTGTAATTTCTGACTCATGCCCTTGCTCAAGTCTTCCACTTTTTTATTCCACCAGCTTTCCATCTCTAACCGCTTGAACCAAAATTTTATTTTTTCCATAGCTTCAGCTTTACTAAGTCCTTTTAGTTGGGCTAAGTAAAGCGCCTGTTCGCCGATCTTCATTTTTTTATACAAACCCCTTTCTTCGGGCATATATCCAATCTTGGTTACATCTTCCAACGCATTGTATGGTTTTCCATCGAAAATAATTTCTCCGCTATCCGGAAAAAAAATTCCGGTGATCATGCGTAGTAACGTGGTTTTACCGGCTCCATTCGGTCCCAAAAGACCGAAAATGCTGCCTTTTTCTATTGAAAAGCTAATATCATCCACTGCTTTCTGGGTGGCATAATGCTTTTTTAAATTATTTAGTTGGAGAATTGAACTCATGCAGTTTTTTTTATCTGTACTAAAAATATGCTGTTTGTATTACCATTCAACAAAATATTACAAAAAACTTTTTGTGAATTGTATTTTTGCTTGAATTAAGATAAAATGATGAAAAAAGCCCCCCAATTTTTAATCGTTTCTAGTTGTTTAATTTGTGTTACCCTGCTAACCGGCTGGGGCTTTTTGGTGCACAGAACCATTCATCAGCTTGCAGTGTATAAGCTTCCTGAGCCTATTGCTCCTTTCTTTTATGCGAATATGGATAAGATAGTAGCGGAAGCAGGTAGGCCCGATACCCGAAGAAATACAGATAGTACCGAAGCATCAAAGCATTTTATTGACCTAGAGCCATACGGGAAAAATGCCGCGAACGATATGCCTTATAGTTTTTCAAAAGCTATTAAAAAATATTCTAAAGATAGCCTGTTGAAATATGGATATGTACCCTATCATATTTTGTTCATGAAAGAAAAATTAACGAAGGCTTTTAAAGAAAAAAATAAAGACAGTATTCTTTTCTATGCTACGGATCTGGCCCATTATATTGGCGATGCCAATGTGCCGTTGCATACTTCTGTAAACTACGATGGACAGTTAACCGATCAAAAAGGGTTGCATAGTTTGTGGGAATCAGTTATTCCTGAGTTACTCATTATCGACTATAATTTATATGACGCTCATCAAGCTACCTATTTAAAACGCCCGGAAGTAGCTATCTGGAATGCGGTTCGGCAGGCGCATGCATTAGTGCCCAATGTTTTGGCGCTGGAAAAAGAAGTGTCTAAACAATTTACCCCCGAAACAAAATATCGAATACAAATGAGAAGGGGAGTAGAAGTTAAATATTATACCACTGCTTTTGCAAAAGCATATGCTGCTGCCTTAAAAAATACAGTAAATGATCAGCTACTTTCTTCAGCAGATTTAATTGCTGATTTTTGGTACACTGCTTGGGTAGATGCCGGTAAGCCCGATCTTTCTTCTATTACAAACTGGAATGATCATTTGGCAAAGAATTATGCAGATGAATTACAGCTTTACAAAAGCAATAGCTTAATCAAACAAAATAAGTTGATCGCCAAAAAAGCTGTTGCTAAAGAAGGAGAATAACTAAGCAAATACCTTGGCTATTTGGTGCGCAATTTTTTGTCCGTCCATGGCTGCACTTACAATACCACCAGCATAACCTGCACCCTCCCCGCAAGGATATAAATTATGTATTTGAGGATGGTGTAATGTATCATCGTTTCTGGGTATCCTTACAGGAGAGGATGTTCTACTTTCCGTTGCTACAACAACCGCTTCATTAGTATAATAGCCTTTTATTTTTTTACCAAATGCATGAAACCCTCCTTGTAATGACTGAAGAATAAAGGATGGTAATACTTGTCGCATATCAACGGATCTGAGTCCGGGTAGATAACTGCAACCGGGTAAGTCGGTAGAAAGTTTATTATTACAGAAGTCGACCATTCGTTGTGCAGGTGCTACAAATTTTCCTCCTCCGGCTGTAAAAGCTTTTTGTTCAATAGCTTGTTGAAATTGCATGAGTAATAAGGCAGGGTGCTCTTGCGAAGCATCAGGCAATTTATTTTTTTGAAAATATTGCCGGGCATCCTGTTCGGTAACCTGAACAACCATGCCACTATTGGCATAAGGATTATTTCTTTTGCTTGGGCTCCATCCATTCACCACTAACTCACCTGGGTCGGTTGCTGCAGGTGCAATAATGCCACCCGGACACATACAGAAACTGAATACGCCTCTGTCTTTTACTTGCTCCACAAGGCTATAAGAAGCAGGTGGTAATAAGGGATCTCTCACCGCACAGTGATATTGCGATTGATCAATAATATATTGTGGATGTTCGATACGAACTCCTAATGCAAATGGTTTGGCTTCGATAGTTATATGCTGGGAAGCTAGCAGTTTAAAAATATCTCGCGCTGAATGTCCGGTTGCAAGAATATATGCATCCGCATGTAAGCTATCTCCATCTTCGGTAGTAATAGCTTTTATAATATGATCATCATGTAAGAAGCCAACTAATTTTTTATTGAAATGAAATTCCCCACCCGCCTCTATAATTTGCGAACGCATGGCTGTAATGATCTGTGGGAGTTTATTTGTCCCAATATGAGGGTGCGATTGATATAGTACTGTTTCTTCTGCCCCGAACTGATGAAATAATCGTAATACTTTATCTATATTACCACGTTTACTGCTTCGGGTATATAATTTGCCATCGCTATAAGTGCCGGCACCACCTTCTCCGAAGCAGTAATTACTATCGGGGTTAACAATACCTTCTTTATTTAGTGCTGCTAAGTCTCTTCTGCGGGCTTTTACATCTTTACCCCGCTCAATAATAATGGGTTTGATACCTAATAGTATTAATTCCAAAGCAGCGAATAATCCTGCCGGACCGGCACCGATGATCATTACTTTTTTTGCGTTGTTGGGCAACGATTGAAAACGATAATGCAGATTTGATCTTTGTATAAAAGGCTCATTAATAAAGGCTTTTAATGAAAGATTGATCCATATCTGTTTACTCCGTGCATCGATCGATTTTTTTTCAATAAGAAAGCCCTGAAGTTGATCGGCCTTAATGCCTGCACTTTGTGTAATATACTTGGAGATAATGTCGTCAGACGCCGCTTCCTCGGGCTTCAATTTGAGTGTAATTTCTTTTTGCATATTTACTGTTAGGTTGTTATCCTAAAAAGTTTACTATTCACTATCCACTATACACTACCCACTAAAATGGTAAATCATCCACCATATTATCAGCAGGAGGCATATCTGTAAATGTTGAGGGGGGTGGCATATTACCTTCACTTCCTAGTTTAACAGATTCCATGCGCCATGCATCTAAATTGGTAATATAATTTTCTCTGCCATCTTTCACCCATTTAGTGCCTTTAATATTGAAGAGTACTTTCACTTCTTCTCCCAAAGAAAAACGATCGGGTAATGCGGTTTTATCTTGCACACATTGGAACTTTACATAATTCGTGATGGATCTTCCGTTGATATCTTCTGTTTTTTCGATGACGAATTCTCTTGTTTTAAAAGACTCTGTACGTTGTACAATATCGAATCGGGCTACTAGTTTGCCAATAATTTCATAACTCATAATAATAAACGATTAAGGTGTAAAAGTAGGATTAAAAAACCGTACCTTACCAGTTTGAAAAGAGCTATGTATCGACTTTCGTTTTTTAGTTTCATCGTATTTCTTTTTTTGGGTTGTGCACCGGCCAAGCTGCCGCTCACCGTTTCCTATCAAGCTTATCGGGTAAATGCACAAGTAGCAACAGATACCGGCTTACAGCATATGTTATCACCTTATGCTGCAACGGTTAATAGCACCATGAATAAAGTGATTGGTTTTGCGAATACTACGCTTACCAAAAAAATGCCCGAGAATACATTGGGTAATTTTATGACTGATTGTTTTCAAAAAATGGGTGCAGAAAAATTTGGAAAGAAAGTACATATAGCTTTTATGAATCAGGGAGGTATTCGGGCAGATATTAATAAAGGAAATATAACGATTGGTAATATTTACGAGTTGATGCCTTTTGATAATATCTTGGTATTACAAGATTTGAAGGGAGATATATTAGAGCAGCTCATTCAACATAATGCAGCTGAAGGTGGATGGCCTATTTCCTCAGGATCTTCTTATACCATAAAAGATAAAAAGGCGATTGATATTTTGGTAGATGGTAAACCACTGGATAAAGCTGCGATATACACTGTTGCGAGCAGTGATTATATTGCTAATGGAGGAAGCAATGCCATCATGCTTAAAGCGATACCACAACAAAATATTGGGTATTTATTAAGAGACGCCCTACTGGAATATATACAGCAGATAACAAGCTCGGGAAAGCCTATTGAGGCCAAGCAGGAAAAACGTGTAATAAAAGCCGATGAATAGAAGAAATTTTATACAGCAAACAACAATAGCCACAGGTGGTATGCTAATAAGTGGGGTAGCTGGCGCAGCTATTCCGGAGCAATACCCGCTAACGATATTACATACCAACGATGTACATAGCCGCTTGGAGCCATTTCCGATGGATGGTGGCAGAAATCAGGGGCTTGGTGGTGTTGCGGCCAGAGCATCATTAATTCAAAGCATTCGCGCTCAAACAGAGCAGGTTCTATTGCTGGATGCAGGAGATATTTTTCAGGGTACGCCTTATTTTAACCTCTATAAAGGGGAACCGGAAATAAAGGCCATGAGCAGAATGGGTTATGATGCCGTAACAATGGGTAATCACGATTTTGATGCGGGCCTAGAAAATTTTGCCAATCAATTAGTACATGCAAGGTTTCCGGTTATTATTGCGAACTATGATTTTACGGGAACACCAATGGAAACAAAATATCAGCCCTATACCATCATCCAAAAAGGGAAGAAAAAAATTGGTATTCTTGGTGTAGGTATAGAATTGGAGGGTTTAGTGCCTGAGAATTTATACGGCAAAACAGCGTACAAAGATCCTATCAGGGTCGCTAATGAAACAGCTGCAATTTTGAAGAAAAATAATTGTGATCTGATCATTTGCTTATCGCATTTGGGTGATAAATATGATGATAATAAAGTAAGTGATGAGGTACTGGCCAAGGAAACGGAGTTTGTGGATCTTATTATTGGCGGGCATACCCATCGGTTTTTTGAACAACCAAGAAAGTATAAAAATAAGATAGGGGGGGATGTAATGGTAAATCAGGTAGGATGGGGGGGTATTCAATTGGGTCGGCTAGACTATATTTTTTCCGGAAATAACCGCAAAAAATCGATGGAAGCCAATACTGTAGTAACGGTTAAAAAAACAAGCGAATAAAAAAATTTTTTTTTCAACATAAAACATACATATTCGCACCCCCATTTTATTTTTTGAAAAGATTTCAACATGTGGATAAAAAGGGATATCTTGACAGACGGGAAAAGAATTAACTGATTTATAAATTGTTTACTTATTGTATGGCTAAAACTGCGGAAACTGTTTGGGTAAATTGTTTAAAGATTATTAAAGACATTGTAGAATGGCAACATTTTAAAACATGGTTTGAACCTATTACTCCGGTTGAGTTGAAAGGTTCAGTACTCATGATTCAAGTGCCAAGCCAGTTTTTCTATGAATACTTAGAGGAGCATTATGTTACGCTATTGGCTAAAACGCTTAAACGCGAATTGGGTAAAGAGGCTCGTTTAGAATACCGTATTATGGTAGACAGTGGGAATAATAGTAGAAACGGTTCTATGGATATCCCGGCCCGTGGTCACAAATCGGTGAATAATAATGAAATGAATTTTCCTTTGGTGATCGATAACCCGGTTAAGAACCCATTTGTTATTCCGGGTTTGAAGAAAATGCAAATCGATCCCCAGCTCAATCATATGTATACTTTCGAATCCTTTATTGAAGGCGATTGTAATAGGGTTGCACGGAGAGCCGGTAAAACAGTGGCAGAGAAGCCCGGGGCTAATTCTTTTAACCCCTTGGTAATATACGGAGGTGTGGGTTTAGGTAAAACGCATTTAGCCCAAGCCATTGGGAATGATGTTAAACGGCTACATCCTTCTAAAGTGGTATTATATGTAAGCAGTGAAAAATTTATTAACCAGTTCCAAGATCATAGTAGAAATAATGCGATCAATGATTTCATTCACTTCTACCAAATGATCGATGTATTGATCATAGATGATGTGCAGTTTTTTGCCCGGGCAGAAAAAAGTCAGGATGCTTTTTTTGCCATCTTTAACCATCTTCATCAAAGTGGTAAACAGTTAGTATTAACATCCGATAAACCTCCTAAAGATCTAGACGGTATGCAGGAGCGTTTACTGAGCAGATTTCGCTGGGGATTGAGTGCAGATATTCAGGTGCCCGATTACGAAACCCGAATTGAGATACTCGAGAAGAAAATGAAGAACGATGGATTAGATATGCCAAAAGAAGTAGTGAAGTATGTGGCTTATAATATTAATACCAATGTTCGTGAATTAGAAGGAGCCTTGATCTCTTTATTGGCACAATCTTCTTTGAATAAAAAAGATATTGATGTTGAACTGGCGAAAAAAGTACTTCGCAATTTTGTTAAAACAAGCAGTAAAGAAATTACCATCGACGCTATTCAGAAAATGGTATGCGAATACTTTGATGTGCCTTATGATAAGTTGTTACACAAAACAAGAAAAAGAGAAATTGTGCAGGCCCGTCAGATTACCATGTATTTAGCGAAGGCCTTTACCAAAAATTCTTTGAAAACAATTGGAGAACATTTTGGAGGCAGGGATCATACCACCGTTATACATTCTTGCCAAACGGTAAAAGATTTGATGGATACCGATTCTATTTTCAGGGAGAATGTGATGGAGCTTACGCAGAAGGTTCAGTTAGCAGCCATGTAGTGGAGAGTGCATAGTGTGTAGTGATAAGTGTCTTTTCGAGCCGTAAAAGACGGCGAGAAAGCTTTAGTTATTTACTCAAATCATTAATTAAGAATCCCGGTTCGAAAGAACTGGGATTTTTTTTGGAATAAAGGGGATACAACCCTATTTTTGCAGCCCTTCCCAAAAGGGTATAAACGGTGAGGTGGATGAGTGGCTGAAATCAGTAGTTTGCTAAACTGCCGTACGGGTCAAACTGTACCGCGGGTTCGAATCCCGCCCTCACCGCTTAAATGATTTTTTTTCGGGACGTAGCGTAGCCCGGTATCGCGCCTGGTTTGGGACCAGGAGGTCGCAGGTTCGAATCCTGCCGTCCCGACGATAAAACCCCAACGAATTCTTGTTGGGGTTTTTTATATGCATTCAGGGTAACAATAAACAGAGGTTGAATTATTTTTATGATCCACAACTATTTCTAGAAATTTTTTGAATATGGAATTAACAGCAACGAATAATATTATTCCTTATGATGGATCAGTTGTTTATTATCCTACATTTTTAGATGGAGATCGTGCATTACACTATTATAACAGTCTTTTTAATAGTATTAGCTGGAAGCAAGATGAAGTGATAATGTTTGGAAAAAGAATTATTACCGATAGAAAATCGGGCTGGTATGGAGATGCACCTTTCGGTTACACGTATTCCAAAATAACCCGATATGCATTGCCCTGGAATGAACCATTAAAAGAAATCAAAAAATTATTAGAGAAAGAAACAGGGGAGCAGTACAATTCCTGTTTATTAAATTTATACCATAGTGGTAAGGAGGGTATGGGCTGGCATGCAGATGATGAGCCGGAGATGAAACGTTATGGCGCTATCGCTTCCTTGAGCCTTGGGGCTACCCGGAAATTCTCTTTCAAACATAAAAAAACAAAAGAGAAAATCGATATCATTTTAGAAAATGGTAGCTTATTACTCATGCTTCATAATACCCAGGAAAATTGGCTACATAGCTTACCTAAGTCTCTAAAAGTACAAGAGCCCCGCATCAATCTTACTTTCAGAACTTTTGTGTAAACTATTTAAAAATACACAATTAGGGAAGCTTAAATAAGGCATAAGTTGTATTTTCAGTTTTCAAAATCAAGGCATGAGAAAATCAATTCTACTTTTAATATTCATTTTGGCTGGAGCGCAAGTGTTTTCCCAAGCAAAACCGGAATGGAATAACATCTTCAAAAAAATAAATGAAGAAGTACAAACTAATTCAAAAGCCTATAGTAGTTTAAAAACAGCTACTGAAACAATAGGGCATCGCCTCACAGGATCGGCAAATGGGAAAAAGGCAGAAGAGTTTGCATTTAACTTACTCAAATCTTACGGCTATACGGATGTTCGATATCAACCATTTGAAGTGGAAAGTTGGAGCAGAGGATCTCTTTCAGTGAAAATAGGTACAGATGCTGCGCATCTTGAGCCTATAAAATCTGTATCGCTGGCACACTCGCCGGTAAAAGTAAATATTACGGAGGAATTGGTAGACATGGGCAATGGTTTGGAAGAAGATTATGCCGGTAATCCTGATAAAGCAAAGGGTAAAATTGCATTAGTATTTTTGGGTGTTTTACCCGGTTCAAAACCCGGAACAGGTACTTTACACAGATCTGAAAAAACAGCTATCGCTATTAAATATGGTGCCAAAGGAATTGTGGTGATCAATACAGCTACGGGTGGTATATTACTTACGGGTACCGCTTCTGTTACCGGTAAATTAATTCCTATACCCGCAGTATGTATCGGAAAAGAAGATGGAATGAAATTGAAAGAGCAATTAGCTACTGCAAAGCATTATGTATCCATCAACATGACAAACAATTCAGGGTTAATCAAAGCCAGAAATGTTATAGCTACCATAAAAGGCAAATCACTGCCGCAAGAGAAAGTAGTAGTGGGTGGCCACCTCGATAGTTGGGATCTGGCAACCGGTGCTATTGATAACGGAATCGGCTCTTTCTCTGTAATAGATATCGCAAGAACTTTTAAAGCATTAAAGCTCCAACCGGAAAGAACCGTTGAGTTTATATTATTTATGGGTGAGGAGGAAGGATTACTAGGTTCTAAAGCTTATGTAAACTATGCAGTAAAAGATAAGAGTATTGATCAGTTACGGTATATGTTTAATTACGATATGACGAATAGCCCGAACGGATACAGTACTACAGCTGAAGAGAGTAAAGAATTATTTCAGTCAATAGGTGCCATTGCTCAAAATATTGATAGTGGGTTCAAAAATACTTTCCGGGCAGGTGCCGGTTTACATAGTGATCATCAACCCTTTATGTTATATGGTGTTCCTACGGGCGGCGGTGCAGGGGGTGGTTTACCTAATAATGCCGGTCCCTGTTATCATGCAGATTGTGATGATTTTAAATTGGTCGATGAACAAGGCATGAAGAATACGGTTCGCTATGCTGCTATGTTATTATATGGTGTTGCTGATGCAAAAGAAATCAAAGCCAAACACTTTACGGATGAAGAAACAAAAAATTTCTTACTAAAAAATAAATTGAAAGAACCTCTACAAATTGCGGGAGAATGGAGGTGGAAGGATTAGCTTAAAGACGATAGAAGAAAGACGATAGACCATAGATGATAGTGGAAGCCTATTTAATTTTTGTATGACTAAATCAAAATTTTTCTTAGCAGTTGCCATTACCACAGTGTTGGGTATTACTTTGATACTGTTGAGTATTGTGGTTGGTAAGAATGAGTTATTTCTAATACTAAATGGTAATTTAGGTAGTATCGGCGATTTTATATTTAAATATGCGACTTATTTAGGAGATGGTATTATTTGGATACCGGTTGGTATTTGGGTGCTTATTTATCATCGACAAAAATGGGTACTCTTATTTTCTCTCATCATTATATCCACTGCTTTTGTAAATATGGGTAAGTTTGTACTGATGCCCGAGGAGCCAAGACCCTATGCCGCAATTGAGAACAAACAAGCCATTCATACAGTAAGCGGTGTTGATATTCATACTATTTACAGCTTTCCATCCGGACATACGACCACTGCTTTCTCTGTTTATTTACTACTCTTAGTATTAACAGATTCAGCAGTTTTATTAGTAGTAGGCCTAATACTGGCCGCTATGGCCGGCTATTCCCGCATTTATTTGGCGCAACATTTTCCTTTAGATGTTGGAGCGGGGATGATTACGGCAGTGATAGCTGTACTTATTTCTAAATACCTGGAAGAGAAATTAAGAATTAAGAAATAAGAATTCTTAACTCCTAACTCCTAATTCATAATTCATAATTCCTAATTCATAATTCCTAATTCTCTATCCCTGCCAATTCCAAACTTCTTTTCTTTACCTGAATAATTTCAATATCATCAATGATGGGGTCGGGGGTAAGAATAAGTGAAGTATTATGTTCTTTCCACCATTGTTGAGTAGTTAATTTTGAAACATGTAATACGCCAATTAAATATTTACGCTCTGCTTGTGCGTGCCATTCTTCAATCCACTCAAACTCTTCTCTTGGAATATATTTCCAATCGTCGAAGCTAACATATACTTTTAAATAGTAATTAGTAGTGAGTTCATGCGGTGTATGGTGAAATAATTTTTTATACTCGTATTTATAATTATACCGAAGTGCTGCAATATCACTTAGTACAGCAGAAGCAGTTGGGAAACTACCAGCGCCTTTGCCATAAAAAAACTGTTTATCAGCAAATCCACTCTCTATCACAACCCCATTATACTCATTCTTTACAAAAGATAATGGCTCACTCAACGGTATAAATTGCGGTAAAACAAAACCCGCTACTTTTCCGGTATTTAATTTCTTAGCTTGCGCAATGAGTTTAATATCATAACCCTTTTCTTTTGCTACCAATGCATCGGAGCTTTGAATGGCTTGAATACCTGTAAATAAAATACTATCCGGATGCAAAACGATACCATAGGCATGATTTAAAAGGATCGTCCACTTATTTACGGCATCATATCCTTCTACATCTAATTTCGGGTTACTCTCTGCAAAACCAAGTTGTTGCGCTAATAGTAGGGCATCATTAAAACTCAACTTGTCTTCGAACATTTTTGTAAGAATAAAATTCGTAGACCCGTTTACAATGGCTTTAATGGAATGCAATAAATCGTTATCGTAATATTCTTCTAAATTTCTGATCACCGGAATAGAAGCACACACCGCAGATTCATATAATAATGAGTGACCCGTTTTTTCTTGCAATTCGAGCAAAGCAGGTAAATGCTCGGCCAGCATTTTTTTGCTGGCACTAACTACTGATTTCCCGTTTGTTAATGCAGTACTAACAATTTCAAAAGCAGCAATAGAATCATCAATCACTTCTACTACTACATTAATGGTAGGGTCTTCTAAAATTTCATTTCTATCAAGGGTAAATAAAGTATCGGGTGCATTTCTTTTTTTCTCCGGATTTTTAATACAAACTTTTTTTATGGTTGCTTTTAAAGAAGGGGTTTGTTGTAATACCTTATATAAACCTTCACCTACTACACCAAATCCAAATAGTCCAATCGTTAACTGTTTATGCGTTTCCATGATTAAATTGTAGCTAATTTTTTTGAGTTGTGATGATTTGCTTGTAATTCAATAGTATCCAGCGCTTGTTTTAGATCTGCAATTAAATCTTCGGCCTCTTCTAAGCCAACGGATAAGCGTAGTAAACTATCGGCAACACCTGCAGCTCTTCTTTTTTCATCGGGTATCGACTTATGCGTCATGTTTGCCGGATGTGAAATTAAACTTTTTATACCACCCAAGCTCTCTGCCAATTTAAAAAGTTGCGTTTGTTTAACAAATTGTAATGCAGTAGCTTCTGTATCAGTTTTTAAGGTAAACGAAATGATCCCTCCAAACCCACTCGATTGTGATTTGGCAATATGATGGTTTGGATGAGATGGTAATCCGGGATAATATACTTTAGCTACAGCAGGATGTGTTGCTAAGAATTCAGCAATGGCTTGAGCTGAATGGCAATGCTGTTTTATACGCAGGTGAAGTGTTTCAATTCCACGTATAACAAGCCAGCTGTCAAAAGGAGCAAGTACAGCTCCACAGGCATTTTGATAATATTTAATTTGCGCACCTAGTTCTTTTTCTTTCGTAACTACGATACCTGCAATAAGATCACTATGTCCGCCAAAATACTTGGTAGCACTATGAATTACAATATCAGCTCCCAGCGAAAGAGGTTGTTGGAGTACGGGTGATGCAAAAGTATTATCCACACAAAGTAAACAGGAACTGGCTTTTGCAATAGCAGCAATAGCCTTGATATCAGAAATTTTAAGCGTAGGGTTAGTAGGTGTTTCTATCCATATCAGTTTAGTATTGCCGGTAACTGCATTAAATATATTTTCTGGGTTACTGCAATCCACATATTGCACTTTGATTCCAAATTTCTCATATACATTGGTGAATAGTCGGTAAGCCCCACCATAAATATCATCTACAGCAATAATTTCATCTCCTGTTTTTAATAGTTTTACTACCGCATCAATAGCTGCTAGTCCACTCCCAAAAGCAATACCGGTGCTACCTTTCTCTAGTTTGGCCACAAGGTTTTCTAATGTTTCCCTTGTAGGATTATTTGTTCTTGAGTAATCATACCCCTTATTAACACCGGGTGCTTCCTGTACAAAAGTTGATGTTTGATAAATAGGTACTGAAATGGCACCGGTAAGCGGGTCTACAGGAATTTGGTGGATGAGTTGTGTGGCATTGACAGACATGTTATATTTTTTTAATTGTTAAACAGTTAGATCAACTCATCCGAAAAACAAAAAAGCCCATCCGATATGTCAGATGGGCCTATACTGAGGTTCAATATTTTTTGTGGCTTTACTCTGACTTATCTTCTCCCGATTTATCGGGAATGGAATTGGCACCTTCATACAACTGAGTGGTAGTATGGGTTGCCAAGGCTTCACAGGGCCAAAACCCTCCGCCTTTCTGGATAAGTATCTCTAAGAACTGGTGCAAATATAGGAGAACTTCTGAAACTGCCAAATTATTAGTCGATTAATTTAGTAGGAAATAGGTTATAGGTTATAGGGTATAGGGTTTCTTCTATTACCTATTACCTATTCCCTTTAACCTTATACCTTATACCTTTTACCCTATTCCCTATCTTTACACCAATGGCAAAGAGAAAGGAATCTGAAAGTACGGTAACAGTACCCGATGAGGAATATATAGAAGTATATGGTGCACGCGAACATAATCTGCGCAATATTGATATTCATATTCCCAAAAATAAATTAGTAGTTTTTACCGGCGTAAGTGGTAGCGGTAAATCGTCGCTCGCATTCGATACCATTTATAATGAAGGGCAGCGCCGATACATGGAAAGCTTTAGCGCCTATGCCCGGCAATTCCTGGGTGATATGGAAAGACCGGATGTAGATAAAATTACAGGGTTATCACCGGTTATATCTATAGAACAAAAAACTACCAATAAAAATCCGCGATCAACAGTAGGCACAGTTACAGAAGTCTATGATTTTCTCCGTTTATTATATGCACGTATTGGGGAAGCATATAGTTATAATACGGGCAAGAAAATGGTAAAGTTTAGTGAAGAAGAAATTGTAGAAAATATTTTTAATAAATATCAAAATAAAAAAATCACTTTACTAGCCCCTTTGATAAGAGGAAGAAAGGGGCACTATCGGGAACTCTTTGAAGATATCAGAAAAAAAGGTTTTTTGAAAGTAAGGGTAGATGGTGAGATCATTGATATTACACCTAAGCTACAAGTAGATAGGTATAAAATTCATGATATTGAAGTAGTGATAGATCGTATACCCGTTACTGCCGATATGAAAGTCCGCTTGAGCCAAAGTGTACAACAATCGCTAAAAATGGGGAAGGACTTGCTTTTTATGCTATTAAATGATAGTGGTAAAATAGTACAGTTTTCTAAACAGTTAATGTGTGAAGATACGGGTATCAGCTACGAAGAACCTTCTCCCAACTCCTTTTCTTTTAATTCGCCCTATGGCGCCTGCCCCACTTGTAAAGGATTGGGTAATGTGTATACGATAGACATGAGTGCTATTATACCCGATCCCAATATATCTGTAAAAGATGGTGGTATTGCTCCATTAGGTGAACAGCGCGATGCTTATATGTTCCGAAATATAGAAGTACTTGCTAAAAAAAATAAAATTTCACTCGATAAGCCCATTAAAGATTTATCTCCCTCCGCATTAAACATTCTATTATTCGGATCAACCGAAGCAAGCTCACTCGAGTTAGATGATGTAGAAGAAAGTGCTGTAGTTAAACCTTATGAAGGCGAGTTTGAGGGTATTATACCTATGTTAAAAAGATGGTTTACCGGAGTGAATAGTGAAGGTATGCGTGAATGGGTAGAGCAGTTTATGGAATTAAAAACATGCACTGTTTGTGATGGACAAAGACTAAAAAAAGAGAGCCTTTGGTTTAAAGTTGGTAACGAGAATATTGCTACCCTTAGTAATTTAAACCTAGATAAATTATTTGCATGGTTTGCAACAGTAGAAAAAAAATTGAGTGATAAGCAAAACCTGATTGCAAAAGACATTTTGAAAGAAATTAGAGAACGGTTGCAATTTTTGCTGGATGTTGGGCTTACTTATCTTTCACTTAATCGACCTTCCAGAACCCTTAGTGGAGGGGAATCACAGCGTATACGTTTGGCAACACAAATCGGTTCACAGTTACAGGGAATCACTTATATACTAGACGAGCCTTCCATTGGCTTACACCAAAGAGATAACCAACAATTAATTCATGCACTACAAAATTTACGGAATATCGGAAATAGCGTATTAGTGGTTGAACACGATAAAGATATTATGTTGGCAGCCGATCATTTAGTGGATATAGGCCCCAAAGCGGGTAAATTTGGGGGTAATATTGTTTCCGCCGGAACACCCTCCGAAGTGTTGAAAAGTAATTCTGAAACCGCACAATATTTAAATGGAACTAAAGCAATTAAAATACCTGCCGAAAGAAGAAGAGGAAATGGGAAAAATATTGTGTTAAAAGGTGCCTCGGGTAATAATTTACAAAATGTTACTGCAACTTTTCCTTTGGGTAAATTAATTGTTGTAAGTGGTGTGAGTGGTAGCGGTAAGTCGACCCTCATCAACGAAACATTATACCCTATACTTTCTAAGCATTGTTATAATAGTAGGGTCACACCCATGCCTTTTCAATCGGTGAAAGGATTGGAACATATTGATAAGGTAATTGAAATAGATCAATCACCAATTGGTAGAACACCCAGAAGTAACCCCGCTACTTACTGTGGTTTCTTTACGGAGATAAGAACACTATTTGCTTCTGTTCCTGAAGCCAAAATTAGAGGATACAATGCGGGTAGGTTCTCATTTAATGTAAAGGGGGGTAGATGCGATGTTTGTGAAGGTGGTGGTATGCGTGTTATTGAAATGAATTTTTTGCCCGATGTATATGTGAATTGTGAAAAATGCAATGGGAAAAGATATAATAGAGAAACCTTAGAAATCAGATACAAAGGGAAATCTATCAGCGATGTATTAAATATGACCGTAGAGGAAGCTTGTGAGTTTTTTCAACCGGTTAATTTTTTATATCGAAAAATAAAAGTATTACAAGATGTGGGTCTTGGTTATATCACACTAGGGCAGTCGGCTGTAACATTGAGTGGAGGAGAGGCCCAACGGGTAAAGTTGGCTACTGAATTAGGGAAAAAAGATACGGGTAAAACTTTTTATATTTTGGATGAACCTACTACCGGACTGCATTTTCAAGATATACAGCATCTATTAGATGTATTGAATAAATTAGTAGATAGGGGTAACTCTGTATTGGTGATCGAGCATAATTTGGATGTAGTGAAAATGGCAGATCATATTATTGATTTAGGACCTGAAGGTGGTGATGGGGGTGGAAAAATTCTTTTTGAAGGTACACCTGAAGAAATGGTGAAGCAGGTGAAAACGCATACGTCTCGCTTTCTAAAGCTTGAATTAAATTAAGTTATCTTTACTATATGGACCTGAACGATCTTAATTTTTTGCCTGAATGGGACGATAGTCGATACAAAGTTGGTCCGGATGATGCCGGTGAAGAGTGGCGTCGCGGTCCTGCAAGGGCTATTGCTAAAGCCATGTACAAACAATGGAGAGAAGTATTTGGGTTAGTTATTGCTTTTGCAGAAAATTTAGCTGATGATGGTGAAGAAAGTCATCCTGCATCAACTAAAGCTTTGATCTATGAAAATGTAATGATAGTAGCCCCCAAAATAATTGGTGCTATCAGCATGGATCTTTATGTGTTGAAAATGGAGAATGCGGCTACTATTAGAATTAATTGTAAACAAATGATGGAACAAATCGGCTTCGCTGTTTTAATGGGTTGGGCCGATGATAGTCATAAAAAAGTTATTGAAGAAGCACTCTTTAAATTTAAAGAGCTCTTCCGGCAATGGGTGTCTACATTTCATAAAGATGGTTTTGAAGATGAATGGGGCTTATTTGTATAGCCCCAATTGAAGCATTACATCAGATCAGTAATAACAAGACTAATGCGCCAAGTATTACCAATAAAATTGGTTTCATGTTAATTTTGTAATAGTGATGAAATAAGAGCGAGGGGGGTAGTTAATGGCTCTGTAATTTCAGTGGCTAAACTCTTTTACTAAAAGGTGTAAAGAGAAATTCCAATATGTAGTTCATAATTTGTAGCGCGGAGGCTTTTATTGTCGTTGCTGATGTAAATATATAACCGCATTGAACCTGCAAAAAAGCCTATTCAGTTCAAACGGAACTGGCTTAACGAAGAATGGTAAAGTACGTATGATGAATGGTAAAATCCTAAATCCCCTCTTTGGCATTCCTGGGCTTCCAGTAAACATAGTAATAAGCGAGAATGATTATACCAATTATAAAAGGAATGATAGCCAGGTTTTTATAGGTGATATCACCAAAAACGAGTTTATCGTCTATATGCAAAAACTCCGTGATCATCCAATAGCTATTGGCCATGATCCAGATGGTAATGGCTAGATTATGACAAAGTTCAGAAACAAAATGGCGGGTGTTCCAAGCAATAATAATAGAAATAAGTAAAGTAGGCACAATCATTACTCCTGCCAAAAGCTTAAAACTCAAACACCAACTTAAATCCTTAAATAACCAAAATACGATATGGAGATTCTCCATTTTACGAAACTTAAGCGGTATGTTGTATCGTAACTCACCGGTATTAATGGAAACTGCTTTTAAAGTTTCATTAGCATTGGTTTCTGATGTTTCGCTTGTAGCGATCGGGTTTTGCGCCATTGAAAGAGATTAATGAAATACAATATTAATTTTTTGTAATCAATTATCTGCTTAAAATCTTACGAAAACGCTGAACATCGGCTTGTGGGTGGATGGCAGTTCCCCCAACTAAATAGTTGGTTAATTGATCAGCAAAATAGGGGGCTAAGCTGCACCCTTTGGTACCCATTCCGTTGAGTATACCTACAGATGGCATAACAGGATGCAAGCCTACAAAAGGCCTACGCTCCATATTGGCCGGTCGTTCTCCGGCAATATGGTCTACAATGGCGAAAGGGAGTTTTAGCCATTGCTTGAGTTGATTTTCTACCTTTTCTTTAAAGTCAACAGTTGGTGCTAAGGTTGTGAAATCCCACTCATAACTAGAACCTATCCAGAATAATCCATCCTGCCAGGGTACAATATTGATACCCTGTTTAAAAATATGCGTAGTTGGTAAATCGGGAATGGAGGCAATAAGGGCCTGGCCTTTATTACGGGCATAAGGAAGCAGTTTGAAATAAGGATTATCAAAGCCAATAGTACCATCACAAAAAATAATTTTTTTAGCGATGATATCTTGATAAACGATTTTTTCAGGATGAATCGAACAGGTATTGATATCGAATTTTTTTTCTAATAAACAACCCTTCTTCCTCAATTCATCTCGCCAACTGCTTAATAAATTATTCAGTTGGATTAACCAACAAGGGTTTATTTCAGTAATTCCAAATGCAGGATGAAACCATTGATAATATTCATGCTCATTAGTTGGGGTAGATAAGAATGGTTCTTCGGCAAAGCGCTCTGCAAAAGCCATTTTCATTTGTGGAGTAGCATGGAAATCGAGGATATTGCATTGCCTTACTAAATCTACTCCAAGTTCAATCTCTAATTTTTTATAGGCCTCAACAGCAAAAGGCATTAAGGTTTCTATTTCCCAGGTGCGCACTACTCGTCTGCCTGTAACAGGATTAATAACGCCGCTGGCAATTTTAGATGCACTATATGGAATTGCTTCATCTATTACAATAATCGATTTACCTGCTCGTAATAAATTCCAACTGAGCATGGTTCCGCAAATGCCTTGGCCTATTATTAAAAAGTCAATAGTCATTGGTCAATAGTCATTAGGTTTGGGACTACCTATTTTATTAATAAAAGCATTCAACATTTTTTGAAGTACTATTATTCGAGAAAGAATTTTTTCAGACTCTTCTTCCTGTAGAATTCGTCTTGAAGTAGCCTTAACAATAATAGTTTTTGTTTCATAAAGTGAGCCTCTTGCTATAAAACAGAAATTCCTTGCTTCCTTAAAATGGAACCCCCATAACCTTCTGCAATATTAAGAGATATTGAATCAGCTGCCCTAACAAATTGTTTGCCTAATGTTTCTTTTTCAAAGCGATTCCAAGAATCCACCATTTTCCAAACCTCATCTCCAATCTCCATGGAAATATTATAGATTTTTAATTCTTCTAGATTCTTTTTTTTGTAAACATATATCTGTTTAGGAAGTCAAACGAACGTATTTATACTCTTTTCATCAGCTTTTTCACGGTATTTTATTTTCCTTTAACAACAGCCCTGACCATTGACTAATGACCATTGACCATTGACTAATGACCATTGACCATTGACTAATGACTATTGACCAATGACTCTTATCGAAATTCCTTCTGAATGACTTGTAAACTCAGGCGCATACATGCACTGTATACTGGCTATGCCCACAGAGAATGTACCACTATGTGTAACAAATAATGGATATTCAAAAACATAAGTGCCTTTGGGTAAATAGCCGATAAAGAAATTAGTACTGGCATCTTTAGTGGCCTCATAGTAACCCAATCCATCCTGCCATTTATAGCTACTTAAAACATTAAGCGGCTCTGTTCCGGAAGCACGCATATCTTTTAAGTGCAAATATTCCATATCCCGATCGGATTTAAGTATGATACGAACAATGATCTTATCTCCGATTTTTAATAAATCATTTTCTTGTACTGACGCTAAAACCTTTCCGGTACTCGTTATCTTTTCTATAAATAATTGCTTCTGTAATGCTAGAGGAGAGCCGGCACTCGTAATTTTATCTAAATTTTCAAAATATTGCCAATATACAGCGCCGTAAGAAAGAGAAGTATTAGCATTGTTGTTAGAAGCTGAAGCAGTTACAGTAATATTTCCCATATCGTTATTGATAAACTTACTATCAAAGCGTTTCTTTATATATCCGGTTCCGGCAGTACTTTTTTCTTTATCAGTTTCTATGACTTGTTTGCCAAGCTGAATAGTTACACTATTATTCGATTTTAAGGATAGTGTATCATTGTATAGTAAGGAAAAACAAGCATCGGCGGTAGCAACAGTTGTTTTCCAATGGGTAGTTTGTTTTTGTAAGAGTAACCATTGTTTCATCTTACGAATTTGCGCTGCTAAAGAATTACTATTAGCTACTTCATTATATTCAGTAACAAAATTGATCATGCTACTTTGAAATTCTACAGGGTTATTATACCAGAAAGAAGTGGTTGTTTTTTTCCAATATACTCCTTTGAGTGAATCCTCAACGGCATTTTCCAAAATAGAAGGCAGTATATTTTTCTTAACAAAGTCGATGTTCTTATTTCTTATAGCTATGGCACCTATTAGCGACTGATGAAATAAAGAATATTGTTGCCAATGATTCAAAGCATGATTATAGTAATATTCCAATGCTCTTCTATCTTTAAGAGGGATCTGTGTATAAAAACTACGCATATATAAATATTCTAAAGCATGCCAATAGTGGGGTTCTTTACTTTGTTTTAGTTGCTCTTGGTATTGGGCAAGTATAGTATTGTCTAAGTAGGCAATAGCTTTATGTATGATTTCCTCTAATTCTTTCTCTATAATAATAGCTTTGAATTTTTTTAACTTTCCTACACCCGTAACAATATAGTTTGTAATATAAAAATCTTCCTTCCCACCTTTGAACCAGCTAAAAGCACCATTGGGTAATTGTAATTGTTGTAACTTATCAACTAGTTGAGCTTTGGTGTTTGCCATTTTAGCGAGATCGAATAATAAAGCTATGTTTTTGCGCTGGGCTGCTTCATTTTTAGCGGCTGTAACCCAAGGGGTTTCTTGTAATAACAATTGCTTCAATTCTTCATTTTTAGATAAATTAGATTGCAAGCTGCTACTATCTTTTGCCCAATTACTAAATATATTTTTTAGGATAGGATTTTGTTGTACAATATATGCTGCGAGTGTATTGGCATAATACCGATTGAAACTTTGTTCAGCACATTCATACGGATATTCCATTAAATAGGGGAGTGTTTGTACTACCGTCCAAATAGGATTGGGGGTATATTCTATAGTTACCGACTCGTGAGAAAGTGTTTCTGAATTAGTTGTAAGTAGCTTATCGAAGCGGAATTGTTTTTTACCTCCGTTAGGTAATAAAAGCGGTAAGCTTTCTGTAATTAGCATTCTATTGGTAAGCACCGGAACAATATTTTGTTCACCATCCCCCGCATTGGCAGATGTAGCAGTAACCCTCCACGTGAGCGGCCGGTTATAACCGAATGGAATTTGAATGGGGAATTTTACTGTTGTGCTTTGTCCTTTTTCAGCTGTAAAATACTGATTAGGGAAAACATTTTGGAACCATCCGTCAACAGGTGTATTTGTTTGTGGGTCTATTAATTCCAATAAAGTAGTTCCTGTTATTTCCGTATCGCCGGTATTGCTGATTTTTGCTACGATCTCCAAATTATCACCCTCTCGCAAAAAACGAGGTATATTGGTTTGTACCATTAGTTTTTTTTGTGTGATAATTTTTTGTTGAAGACTACCAAAGGATAGGTCTTTGGTATGTGCCAACATCTGCCACTTCCAAGTTGTTACACTTTCGGGCATCGTAAATTCAAATCGATATACACCATTGCTATCTGCATATAGTTGCGGAAAGAAGAAAGCCGTTTCGTTGAAATTTTTACGAATTTGAGTATCCGTTGATAGTGCAATTTTCTTTTTAATTCTTCTTCCATTTATAATACTATCACCGGTAACAGGATCTAAGAATCTTACTTCTGTAAAAACTTTATCATAGTATTCTTCACTTTTTGGTATTTCTGAACCCATTGATCTAACAGTAATAGCATCAGAAATTCTGGAAACCCCTTTGGCAGTTTTAATATTAAAGGTTACCACATCATTTAACTCACCTTTCCAGTAAAAAAATGGCGTTGCCATTGTTGGATCCCTAAGTTTTTCTGGCTCTGTTTCTAATCGCTTGTCATAATATGGCATCCAAAAAATTTTTGGATTAAATATAATTTGGGTATGCGGATCAGATTCTTGCTGATTGATTCCAAATGGATTTTCATAGTAAGTACCATAAGCAACGCCAAAACTTTTCAAACTTTGAAATTCATAACTTGCGTAGTGTATTGGCCAAATAGTTGGTGCTTGCCAGTCATCTGAAACAAGTGCATCTAAACTTGCATCATACATGCTTGTTAGTAATTCTGCAGCTACTTGATCCCCTTTGCTGCCGGTAATTTTCACTTCCCATTTTTCTTTACTGCCTGGTTCTGTTTTATCTCTAAAACTATTCACTGATAGTTTTAGTTCTTTGTTTGTCCAAGGAACCTGAACGTGGAAATTGTAGGTATATACGCGATTATCTTTTACAAAAACAGTATATATGCTAAATCCACCTCTATCTTTTTCAGTGATGTCAAAACTATTTTCTCTTTTAGCTTTAGCTAATTCATTAAAGGTGTAAATATTTTTATAATAACTATTACTTCTGTCTCTGTTTTTAAATTGAATTAAAAAAATATTTTTTGCACTACTGGCTTGTATATAACTCACTTTATCACCCGGTTCTGCTGTATTATTAATGATATATTGCCAGTTGTAGGTATGCGTAGGAAGATCTTTTAGTTTCCTATCGAAAATTTGTAGATATTTTTTTTCTATTACTTCTTTCCCATTTTTATCCCTTCCACTTACTATTATGGCATACCATCCTTGAGCTAGGGATGATTTGGCTAGGTTTACTGTATTGGTTTTGCCGGTATGTATCGAATCTGTGAAAACAGTATTACCTAGTTTCCATTGGGTCTTGTCGTTTTCCATACCATCATATTCATCTGAGGGGAAGTCTCTTAAAAAATCTTCTCTATTTAACACAAATACATCCGGTTGCTCCCATAATCTTTTTCTGATTAATCTTTCATTCGATTCCAAAGATGCAATGGTTATTTTTAAATTATTCGGCACATCGTCACCAACCTGGTTTTTACTATACACAAAGATGGATCGTAAACTGTCTTTTTCTGCTATTTCTGGTGCAGCGATGGATAATTGTAAAGGATTATATCCTATGCTTACACTATTTTCTATTTCTTTCGACTCTCCCTTTGTATCTGTAATTTTCACACTTACCGTATATACAAAACTGACAATAGACTTTCTTTCAAAAAGGGTATCCGGAATAGCTATAAAATCAATTAGAAATTTACCCTCTGCATCCGTTTTTGTTTCACCTTGTTTTACAACAACTGACTTTACCCTTGATGAGCTGTAATATGGAGCCCTATCGTAGCTTCTGGTATTTCTTGTAATCGTATAGTTAATAATGGCTCCATCAACAACATTGCCGGCATAAGCTTTTGCTATACCCGTAAATGCTATACTATCTCCCAACTGAATATCACCTGTTGGTTTATTAATTGTGGCATAAAAAGTTGGCCGCTTATATTCTTCTACCCTAAATGAGGAGCCCTGTTCGTTATCTATCTCAGAATCTAAATGAAACTCACCCGTTATGGTATTGGTAGGAAGCATAAAGCTGCCTGAAAATGAACCATAATCATTTATAGTTACTTTACAGGTATCAATGGTTTTGTAATTGGGGTCCTTCAATAAAATGATCATTTTATGAAGTCTGTTAGGCACCTGATCTAGGCTAATCGGATTATTCGTTTTTGAATTTGTATGTACCATAATTCCTTTAAAAGCGATGATTTGTCCCGGTCTATATATGGCTCGATCTTTGAAATAATAAACCGTTCGACTTCCAGATTCATTAACTGGTTTTTCTTCTTCTTCAGAATATCTTGCAGGGGATAAATAACTGTTACCCACAAAAACTGAATCGTTTTTGTAAGTAATACTAATAGTATAATTGTCGTAAGTAGATGAATGAATACTAAATTGCCCGTATTTATTAGTCGTGTATTGTTCCTTGGTTTCAATATATTTTTTTCCATTCCAGTTGCTTTGCTTAACTGTTGCAATAGCATTAGCAATGGGTTTTCCGGTTTCTCGATGCAGCACAAAAAAATCATTTTTAGTATTCACCACACTTAGGTTGGATACTTGCACTTGCATGGATGCCAATATATTATTTGCAGAATCAAATGCCTGATGTTTACTAAATAATAAATAATAGCCGCCTTCCCGTAAAGCAGGTATTTTAATTTCTGTAGCATGGAATTGGAAATCGTTCATGTTGGGTAATGGCTGTGCCCATTCTTTCTCAGGTTTAAAACCAGAAATAGTTTTCCAGTAAGTATAATTCGACTTTTTTTCTAGTTCTTTATTTATGGGTTCACTTGCACGTATGATACGAACATAGACGGTGTCAATATTTTTATATTTTACCAAACTCCTAAATGGTTTGTTAGGGATATTCACCAATTCAGCTTCTACATGAATACCGGGGTTTACGATACTTGCTTTAATATCATTCATTCTATATCTGCCGCCAGTTTTATTACTTGGAAATTGTTGTATTCTATCGTCAATAATTTTTTTCGACTTTACCTTATACCATCTATATGTGGTATCCCCAAAGGGTTGATACGAATCTCCTTTTATATAATAATAATTGGCAAGTAAAGCATATACTTCATCAACGCCTTCCAAATCACTAAATTGATTCTGTAAATAATTCAATGCGGTAAGATAATGCGCTTCGCCATTTGGAAATTTTTGGTGCAGCCATTGTATCCTTTCAAGATCAACTGCTAATAGGGCTGCTCTGTTTTTTGTATTGATATGAAAGCCTAATAATTTTTGAAATAAACTTAATGCCTGATTGTTTCTAGATATACTATCATTTGTTTCTAGTGGTAATGCTAAAAATTCTGTGAGAGGAGAAAAATTTTTATCTTCACTAAACTTGAAGTTGGTATTTTCTTGTATGCCATAGGGGATGGTCTTCTTAAAAAAGTCTAATGCTTCATGTGCAATAAGATCATATAGCGTTGGCCTAAGTTCAGGATAGTTCCCTTTTGAAATTAATGGCATCCATTTACTGATAGGTTCATTTTGTAAGGCCGTAGCCGGAGCTAATGCTTGCTGATAATGAAAAACTATTTTTTTAATAAAATCGTTGGAAGTCCAGGTTTGAATATCTTTTTCCGCAATAGCAACTGTATTCGTGCGATTTACAATTTGCCATCTGTTGGCTATGAAATAATCATCGTAACTATTCGCTATATAACAATGGAGAACGGATTTTTCAATACTATTCGTACTAAGCTTTAATTGCTGCTCCCATATAGCTATTTCATCGTTTATATTTTTTTCTGAGGTGATGCCCTCTAAATTAATTTGATATAATAAGGATTTGATATAATCAGCTTGTGCCCCCTGCTCTTTTGTTTTTTGTTGCAGTAATTTAATTTTTTCTAATGCGGTTTTCGTTTGATTGGTAAATGCAATCAATGTATCGATTTCTAGCCATTGCTTTTTATAATCAGTTTCTTGTGCATGGCACTTTACTGCTAAAGATGAAAAAACTGAAATCAGTAGTACAATTAATAAGCGCATAAGCCTTTTATGATTTATAAAGGTATAGGATGCAAAAATCCCGAAGTGGAATACTTCGGGATCCTTACTATTTGTTAAAACATTTATTTATTCAGTGCTGCCGCCATTGTTTTGCCAATATCTGCCGGACTTGCTACTACATCTATTCCACACTCGGCCATAATTTTCATTTTTGCTGCTGCTGTATCATCGGCACCGCCAATAATGGCACCGGCATGACCCATTCTACGGCCGGGAGGCGCTGTTTGTCCGGCAATAAAACCAACAACCGGCTTCTTTTTATTATCCTTAATCCAGCGTGCAGCATCTGCTTCCATACTACCGCCAATCTCACCGATCATAATGATGCCGTCTGTTTCAGGGTCATTCATCAGCAATTCAACCGCTTCTTTTGTGGGTGTACCGATAATCGGGTCTCCACCAATACCAATAGCCGTACTGATACCCAATCCGGCTTTCACAACCTGATCTGCTGCTTCATAAGTAAGGGTTCCGCTCTTAGAAACGATCCCGATTCTTCCCGGCTTAAAAATAAAACCCGGCATAATACCCACTTTTGCTTCTCCTGCGGTAATTACACCCGGACAATTTGGCCCAATCAATCTGGTTTTAGTACTCTGTAAATAATTCTTCACTTTCACCATATCCTGAACAGGAATTCCTTCTGTAATACATACTACTAAAGCAATTCCGGCATCTGCTGCTTCCATAATAGCGTCTGCAGCAAAAGCGGGTGGTACAAATATGATACTTACATCGGCACCGGTTGCTTTTACGGCATCCGCTACAGTATTAAAAACGGGTCTGTCTAAATGAGAACTACCCCCCTTATTGGGGGTTACGCCACCAACTACTTGGGTACCGTATTCAATCATCTGAGTTGCGTGAAAAGTGCCTTCTGTTCCGGTAAAACCCTGAACGATAATCTTTGAGCTTTTATTTACGAGTACCGACATATCAATCGCTGTTTTTATTTCGTGGCAAAAATAGGTGAATTCATTTTAAAACAGCCAAAATGCCACGCTTTTAGAATGGCATTTGTTTTGTAATATTTGAGAATATAAACATACAAACAGTTATATTACACTAAATTTCAAAACATCATGAGTACAAAAAACATTACCCTTATAGTAATTGCAGCCCTAATTCTATTAGTAGGTGGTTGCGGTTGTAACGGTTATAATAGTTTAGTTAAGCTAGACGAAGGGGTAAGTAAAGCATGGAATAATGTGCAAAGCGATTATCAACGCCGTGCCGATCTTATTCCTAATCTGGTTAATACAGTAAAAGGGGAAGCTAATTTTGAGCAAACCACATTAGAGAATGTGATCAAAGCAAGGGCTAGTGCCACCCAAATTAAAGTAGATGCGAAAGATCTTACACCTGAGAAATTGCAGCAATTCCAAGCTTCTCAAGGTCAATTATCACAGGCATTAGGAAGATTATTAGTAGTATCCGAGAATTATCCTAACCTACGGGCTAATGAAGCTTTCAGAGGGTTGCAAGCACAATTAGAAGGTACAGAGAATAGAATTAAGGTATCTAGAAACGACTTTAATAGTGCCGTTGCAGATTATAATATTAAAGCACGTTCTTTCCCTATGAATATTTTGGCAGGTATCACCGGTTTTAAAACAAAAGAAGGTTTTAAAGCTGATGCAGGATCTGAGAAGGCACCCCAAGTGAAATTCTAAAATCATTGCATGCTCGGAATCTTTTCCAAGAAAAAATTTAACTATTTCTCTGCTGAACAGCAAGCGGCTATTGTTGCAGCTATTAAAGAGGCAGAACATCGTACCAGCGGTGAAATCAGGATTTATGTAGAAGGCAGATGCTATCTTATAAATCCTGTTCACCGGGCGATGGAGATATTTGCTGAGTTGCATATGGATAAAACCGCAGAACGAAATGCAGTGCTGTTATATATTGCTATGAAAGATCGTCAGCTCGCTATATATGGGGATGCCGGTATTCATGATAAAGTTGGAACAGCATTTTGGAATGATCAGGTTAAAGCTATATTGGCACATTTTAATAAGCAAAATTATGTGCAGGGTATCGTTAAAATAATAAATGATATTGGCGAAGCGCTGGTTAACCATTTCCCCTATAATGCCAATACTGATAAAAATGAACTACCCGATGATATCGTCTTCGGTAAATAAGATGAAGCAATATTTATTATCTATATTATTTGTATTGGTTGCTTTTGCAGGCTATGCACAAAATGTATTGCCCAAGCCCAACCC
>CABHOW010000091.1 GCA_902168225.1 uncultured Flavihumibacter sp.
TTTTTTTTTTCAAGCAGAAGACGGCATACGAGATTTCTGCCTGTCTCGTGGGCTCGGAGATGTGTATAAGAGACAGAAAGCATGATCCAAAAAGCCAAAAACCGTTTCTCCGAAAATGGTACGCTCTATCTTTTATGGGGATGGGTAATTTTTATTTGTTGCACCTTCCATTATATCCTTCTCACTACAACACAGAATCAAAAGTGGGGTAATATTTGGATACTTACTATAGTTGCAGTAGTTTATCAATTCTATTTTTTATCTAAAAAAAATAAAAAAGAACGTGTTCGCACTTATACAGATGATATCATCAGCGGCGTATGGTCGTGCTTTGGTATTGTTATGGGTATAGCTTCCTTCATTATGTATAAACTTGGATCATGGCCACTTTTATACTCTTTTATTTTACTTTTTTATGGTATACCCACTTTTTTATGCGGTATCATTATGCGCTTTAAAGCCTTAATTATAGGGGGTATTTGCTGCTGGATATTATCAATAGTATCAGTTTTTGTTCAAACAAAAGAAATCTTATTATTGTTAGCACCGGCAGTATTATCAGCCTGGATTATACCGGGCTATTTACTGAGAGCTAAATACAATCAACAACATGGATAAAGAAAAACAACTTAGTGAACAGGAAAGCCTACGAATCATTGCTGAAATGATCCAACTTGTAAAAAAGGATTTCTATGATACCGGTATTAGTGCCCTAATGTGGGGTACCGTCGTTGGCTTTTGCGGGCTGTTCTGTTTCCTAGGTATAAGTTTTAATTGGGATTTTAATTATTTTTTTGTTTGGAACCTAACATTTATAGCCCTGTTACCGCAAATTGCTATAGCTATCACAGAGAGAAGGCGAAGAAAAGCAAAAGAAAATATAGATACTGTCAGTATTATTTGGATTGTATTTGCATTGATTATGTTTGGGCTGGCACTGTACACATCGGTACTTAAAACGGTACCGAGCCCTTCATCATTATACCTATTGGTATATACGATTCCTACCCTCACAACGGGAATCGTTAGAAAATTTAAAGCAATGATTATTGGTGGATTCATTTGTTATATCTGTTTTATTATTTCTTGTTTCACAAGTTATAAAATAGACATGCTCTTGCAATCGATAGCGGCTATTTCTGCCTGGTTAATACCCGGACTAATACTTCGTCATCGCTATATCAAGTCTACAACAAAGCATGTTTAAAGAGCTAGATCCCATATTGCATTCCCAACTTCGCCTGGCGGTAATGAGCTTACTCATTAGCGTAAAGGAAGCCGAGTTTACTTTTATTCGCGAGAAAACAAATGCTACTGCGGGTAACCTCAGCGTACAAGTTCAAAAATTAAAAGAAGCAGGGTATATTGATGTGGTAAAGCAGTTTAAAGACAACTACCCCCAAACTACTTGTAAAATTACAGAGGTAGGTATCTCCGCCTTTGAAGCCTATGTAAAAGCACTGCAGGAATATTTGAAGGTGTAGGGTATAGGGTATAGGGTGAGAATTACGCAAGTTAATAAAACCTATTGCCTATAACCTTTTACCTTTAACCTTTTAGTACCTTTGCTGTTATACATAATGATGGAGATTGTAAAAGTAGAAGCACTCACAAAAAAATTCGATCAACTTAAAGCTGTTAATCAATTATCTTTTTCGGTTTTACCGGGCGATGTATATGGCTTTCTCGGACAAAATGGCGCCGGAAAAAGTACTACTATCCGTATGTTGCTTACGCTTATTACGCCAACCGATGGTGATATACAAATATTTGGGTTATCTCTTTCAAAACATCGGAAAGAAATATTACAACAAATCGGCGCAGTAATAGAAAAACCCGATGTATACAAATATCTCTCTGCCTACGATAACCTAAAATTATTTGCAAAACTCAGTGGAATACAACCTACGCGTACTACCCTTATGGAACAGTTAGAGTTAGTAGGTTTGGCACATAGAGCAAAAGATACGGTCAAAACATTTTCCCAAGGCATGAAGCAACGCCTGGGTATAGCCATTGCTTTAGTACATAACCCGCAACTCATTATTTTAGATGAACCCACTAATGGATTAGATCCACAAGGAATTGCAGATATGCGAAATCTGATTTTGAGCTTAAGTTCTCAATACAAAAAAACGGTTATTGTTTCTTCTCATCTACTCTCAGAAATTGAGCAAATAGCTTCTCGCATACTTATTATTGATAAGGGTAAGAAATTAGTTGAAGGAAGTTCAGACGAACTTTTCGATCAATCAAAAATAATCATCGAATTAAATACGAATGATAACAAATCCGCCTATAATATCCTAAGCGAAAGTAACTGGAGTAACAAGCTTCAGCCTATCCGAAACGGGCAAATTATTTTACAAATCAATAAGAATGATATACCTATTTTTAATCAATACCTCGTAAGTAAGGATATAGCCGTATTTTCTTTACAACCCCGTCATAGTTTGGAAGATTATTTTTTACAAATCACAGCCGGTAAACAACATGTGGAAGCATTTAGAAATTGAACTCTATAAAATATTTCACCGACCAAGAACCTATTTGGCTTTTGCTGCCATCACAGCATTAATTGGAGTCATTCAGTTAGGGCTTAAAGTTGATGGTAAGGAGTATACCGAATTTGTTATGGCCGATTTTGCAGGCTCTTTTAGTGTAGACGGAAAAATATTGAACGGATACTTTATCTGCTATGTTATTCTTCAACTGCTCCTAGTGCATGTGCCACTTTTAATAGCACTTATTGCTGCAGATATGATTTCAGGGGAAGCCAATATGGGAACCCTTCGATTACTGCTTACAAAATCACAATCTCGTACGGAGATTCTATTAGCTAAATTTTTAGCATCTGTAATATATACCCTGCTATTATTAATTTGGATTGCCATACTGGGTTTATTATTGAGCTTAGTCATATTTGGTACGGATGATCTTTTTATTATGAAAAGTAGCTATGTAGTAGTTGTAAAATCATCTGATGTTTTTTGGCGATACTGTGGTGCTTTTTGTTTTGCTGCCCTGGCTATGACAACTGTTGCAGCTTTAGGCTTCTTTCTATCTTTTTTTGCAGAAAACTCGATCGGCCCAATCGTTGCTACAATGAGTGTAATTATTGTATGTACGATCTTAAGTACTATGAATATTCCTCTCTTCAATCTTATTAAACCATACTTGTTTACTTCCCATATGGTTACCTGGAAAGAATTTTTCGATTTTAAAGTGAATGATGCCAATGAAGCAATCATAGGAAGTATCCAATATCCTGACAAAATCATTAGATCTGCCCTGGTGCTGGTATTGCATATCATTATTTTTGTGGTAGGTGGGATTTGGTATTTCAGAAAGAAAGATGTGTTGAGTTAGGGTAGAGGGAATAGGGTATAGGGTTGTCATTTCGATTCGCCGGAGGCGAAGAGAAAGCTTAGGATGTTATTTGATACTAAAATATTTATAGAATTATGTATAAATTCTTTTTTCTTGTTTTTGTATTCATATCCGGTACTATAAATGCTCAAGAGCAAGCGATGCAACTCGTTCAAAAAGTTAAAGCTAAACTAGATGCTGTGAACGACTATACGGCAGAAGGGAAAATGAGAACGGATGTGGCGTTTATTAAAGCCCCTGTTGGGAAAGTGAAAGTATATTATAAAAAACCTAATAAGTTTCGCATAGAACGAAATGGCGGTATTTCCATCCTGCCTAAAGGTGGTGTAAGTATCAATATGAGCAGTATGATACTCGTAAATGGATTCATGGCCCTCGATGCAGGAACAGCAATTATCGGCAATACGAATACGCATGTAATTAAGTTATTGCCAAATACAGAGAATAATGATATCATTCTTTCAACTCTATATATTGATGAATCTAATTTGGTAATTCGAAAATCGGTTACTACCACAAGAGAAAGCGGTACCTATGAGATGGAAATGTATTATGGAAAATTTATTAATTACGGTTTGCCGGATAAAGTTATTTTCAGCTTCAATACAAAAGATTATAAACTTCCAAAAGGAATCACCCTCGAATTAGATGATATCGATCAGGCTACCAAAGAAAAAATGAAAGGTAAAAAAGGCAGAGTTGAAATTAATTATTCAAACTATACCATTAACAATGGGTTGGCCGAATCTACTTTCAAATAATAATCAGTATACACTAACACTCCATGTTCTCTTAAAAATTTCTCCGGGAATTAAAATATGAATACCCTCTTTCTTCATAATATCACCGGTTGTATCTACTGAATCGGCAATACCACACCAAGGCTCAATACAAACAAAATCAGCATCTTTAGCACTCCAAATACCTAAGTAAGGGAAATTTTTCCATGAAAAAACCCAGCCATGTTTTGTTTTAGTTGAGGTCAGTTTTATTTGCTGCGATTGTAAATTTTTAAACACCAGCGCATCGGCATAAAATAATTCTTTTTTTAAATGAATTTGCTGTTGTTTATCAAAAAAAGGAGTTGCTTCTTTCTCAATAAGTCCTGCAGTGGATAAAGGCCATTTACCCGCAGTTTCAACAGTTTCAAATTCAAGCACATAATCTTCAAAGGTCGTATCCGGTGTAATGGGTATGGCAAATGCCGGATGTGCGCCAATAGAAGCGGGTATGGGTTTTATATCCGTATTTCGAATCTCATAGGTACATGAAAGCGAATTCTTGTCTATCTTATAATGAATAATTAAACGAAATAAAAAAGGATATAATGCCTGTGTTTCCAAAGTGGCATCCAATTTAAAACTAATAGCAGTACTACCAGCTTCTAATACACTAAATACCATATCACGTGCAAATCCATGTCTGCCCAGTGTGTAGCTTGTGCCTTTATAACTGTATTGATTATTTTTTAATCCACCAACAATAGGAAATAAAACCGGACTCTTCTTGCCCCAAAATCTAGGGTCTCCACTCCACATATAGTCGAGGTTCGTATCCTTACTATAAATACGCTGCAACTCTGCTCCTTTATCTGAAACTATAACCGCTATATATTTATTTTCTATCTTATAATCCATATTATCATTCGCTTTCTTCAATTTTTTCATCTACGGCATTAGCAAAAAATCTTGCACTCATTTTTTTCATGGGGTTTTTTCGCATATCGGCATATCCGGCTCTTTGTCTCGCAATAGCCATACATTCAAATGTAGCCGCCATAAAAGAAATATGATCTGCTACTCCCTTGCCGGCTATATCGAACGCCGTGCCATGGTCGGGACTTGTTCTTACAACAGGTAAACCTGCAGTATAATTTACTCCCTCTCCAAAGGCTAATGATTTGAATGGTATCAGCCCCTGATCGTGATACATGGCTAATATTCCATCAAACTGTTCATGATGGCCTCTGGCAAAAAATGCATCTGCTGCATACGGACCAAATACCAACGTATGTTGCCGAGCTTCTTTGATGGCAGGTTTAATAATTTCTTCTTCTTCTTTACCGATCAATCCTTCATCACCTGCATGTGGGTTTAATGCTAATACCGCAAGTTTAGGGGTATCAATTCCAAAATCCTTTTGCAAGCTATGATGCATGATCTTAAGCTTACTAATGATACCTTCTTTTGTAATGTGCTTAGCTACCTCAGATACAGTTACATGTTCTGTTAACAGACCAACACGCATATTATCTGCTACCATAAACATTAATACGTCTTGCGCACCAAAATAATCTTTGAAATAGGGTGTATGACCACTATACCTGAATTCATCTGATTGAATGTTCTTTTTGTGAATGGGGGCTGTTACTAAACCCTGTATATGGCCTTCTTTCAGTGCTTTGGTAGCTTCTTGTAAGGAAAGGAGTGCATATTTACCACCTGTTTCGTTTAACTGTCCGGGTGTAATCACTACTTCTTCTTCCCAAACATTAAAAATATTTACTTGTTTGGAACTCAGCCTGCTAAAATCTTTGATACTGTTATAATTGAAATTAGCTTCGGGTAAGCTTTTTCTATAAAAATTTAGACTTTTATTACTCGCAAAAACAACAGGCGTACAACTATCGAGTAAACGCTGATCACTCAGGGTTTTGATGATAATTTCCATCCCTATACCATTCAAATCACCGCAGCTAAAGCCAATTACTGGTTTTTGTGCTTCATAACTCATAGCCATTTCATATTTAGAGTGCTAAAATACTAATTTTGCAGGGATGCAGTACACGCTTAAGAAATCATTAGGACAACATTTTCTCACAGATTCATCTATTTGTAAAAAAATTAATGACGTATTATTAGCCACCCATTTTTCACAATTGGTAGAAGTTGGTCCGGGTGGCGGCGCACTCACAAGCTATTTATTGCAGATACCCGGTATTCAATTTAAAGCTATTGAGTTGGATGCAGAGAAAGTTGCCTATTTACTGTCAACATTTCCTACTCTGCATCAAAAAATTATTGAAGGAAATATATTGGATGTGGATGTTCCGTTCGAAGGGGATTTTACGGTTATTGGTAATTTTCCTTATAATATTTCTACGCAAATTGTTTTCAAAATTCTCGATTGGAAATTACAAGTGCCAATGATGATAGGCATGTTTCAAAAAGAGGTAGCTGAAAGAATTGTATCTAAACCCAATACAAAAGTATTTGGTATATTGAGCGTATTGGTACAGGCCTATTACGATGCTGAGTATTTATTTGATGTTCCTGCAGCCGCATTTAATCCGCCACCGAAAGTAGTAAGTGGTGTGATACAATTAACGCGTAAAAAAGAACCGATAGCAGTAAAATCGGATAAACTTTTTTTTATGCTGGTAAAAGCAGCTTTTAATCAGAGAAGAAAAATGTTACGTAATCCTTTAAAACAATATTTTGATGAAAGCGTGTTACAGGAAGAAATTTTTACGAAACGCCCTGAGCAATTATCGGTAGAGGATTTTGCAGCACTTACGTTTAGGATGAAATAAGGAGTATGGTATAAGGTATAAGGCATGAGGTGTTAGATGAGAGGAGTAAGGTGATCGAATATTATTAATTTAAAATTTTAAAATGACTTCGGAGGAGTCAAATATTTGTAGATGCAAAAAATTATTATAGCAGCAAAGGCTCATTCATTTTTGATTCAATATTTTGAAGAGAGGAATTATTTGGTGGCTTATAAGCCAACCATTACCTACGCGGAATTATTAGTGGAAATACAAGATGCAATTGGGTTGATTATAACAACACGATTAAAGATCGATAAAGCAGTAATTGATGCCGCTAAACAATTAAAATGGATTGGAAGATTAGGAAGCGGTATGGAATTAATAGATGTTGCCTATGCTGAATCGAAAGGTATTCGATGCGAGAGTAGTCCGGAAGGAAACAGAAATGCGGTTGCAGAACACTCTTTAGGTGTATTACTTTCTCTGATGCGGAAAATCAACACAAGCTATGAGGAAATAAAATCAGGAAAGTGGGTGAGGGAGGAAAACAGAGGGGAAGAGCTATTCGGCAAAACTGTGGGAATCATAGGCTATGGAAATACCGGAAGCAGGTTTGCTGCTTTACTGGCCTCTTTTGGTGTGATGGTATTGGTACATGATAAATATAAATCAGGGTTTGCAAATAACTATATCCGGGAAGCATCTGTGGAGCAAATTGCTAAATATGCCGATGTAGTAAGTTTACATTTGCCATTGACAGATGAAACCTACCACTATGCTAATGAATCTTTTTTTAATGGGTTAAGTAATCATCCTTATTTTTTGAGTGCCTGTAGAGGAAAAATCACGGATACCAATGCATTAATTAGAGCATTACAAACAGGTAAAGTAAAAGCGGCCGGATTAGATGTATTAGAGAACGAAAAACTAAGCACGTATACAGATCAGGAAATCAAGCAGTTGAATCAGCTAGTGGAATTTCCGCAGGTAATTATTACCCCGCATATAGCCGGATATAGCCACGAGGCATTCTTGAAAATGAGCGAACAAATTGTGAAAAAACTAGGTATTTAGCGCTAATTTCCGGTTTTTTTGTAAATTTGTAATTATGCAACGCTGCAGTAAAATGTGGCGTTGTATTTTTTTTATACAAATTAAAGCCTAGTGTATGAGTGAAATAAATATGTACGTTACGAAAGAAACCTTTGATAAAATGCGCGAAGATTTGCAGCGCATGAAGTCGGTAGATAGACCTGCTGCTTCTAAAGCAATTGCTGAAGCAAGAGAGAAAGGAGATTTAAAAGAGAATGCAGAATATGATGCTGCTAAAGAAGCACAAGGGATGCTTGAAGCAAAAATTAAACAATTAGAAGGTGCCATTGCCAATGCAAAAATTGTAGATACAAGTACCATTGATACCAGTAAAGTAACTATCCTTACAAAAGTTACCATTACTAATGTGGCTACCAAAAAAACAGTTACTTATCAGATAGTAGGGGAAAAAGAAGCCGATCTAAAAGCGGGTAAAATTTCTGCAAGCTCACCTATCGGCAAGGGATTATTAGGTAAGGCGAAAGGAGATATTGCTGAGGTACAAGCACCAACAGGTATCATCAAATTTAAAGTGGAAGATATTACTATTTAATATGACCATCTTTACTAAAATCATCAAGGGAGAAATACCTTCTTATAAAATAGCTGAGAATGAACAGTTCTATGCTTTCCTGGATATTTTCCCTTTAGTGAAAGGTCATGTTTTAGTTGTACCAAAGATAGAAACAGATCAATTTTTTGATTTGGATGATGTTACACTTGCCAGTATATTAATTTTTGCAAAACCTATAGCCAAGGCTATTGAAAAGGCATTTCCATGTAACCGTTGTGGTATCAGCGTTGTAGGCTTAGAAGTACCACATGCACATATTCATTTGGTGCCCATCAATGATTCGGATGATATAAACTTCACAAGACAGAAATTAAAACTTTCGCAAGAAGAACTTACAGAAGTACAAAATAAAATTATTGCCGCACTGTAGTTATCGTTTAACTCTTGCAGCATTTTTAGCAATAAAATCTTCCCAGCCTTTCAATTTTTTATTACTTGTTTTCAGCACGCTGGTTGCTTGTAAATAATGACAATAGGCCACTGATAAGGCATCAGTAGCATCGAATGATGAAGGTTTTTGCTTCAAACCTAAAATCTGCGCAAGCATTTTCCAAACCTGCTCCTTATCTGCATTACCATTACCCGTAACAGATTGTTTTACTTTTTTGGGAGCATACTCAGTAACACTAATACCGTATTGCATAGCTGCTGCAATAGCAACCCCCTGGGCTCTCCCTAACTTTAACATACTTTGTACATTTTTTCCAAAAAAAGGGGCTTCAATTGCAAAGTCGGTGGGATGATATGCTGCGATCAGAGAAATGATTGTAGCATGAATGATTTCCAATCTCTTATAAATATCTTTTTCCTTAGTGAGCTTTAACGTATCCAATTTCTCTACCTTAACAGAAGATCCGGCAATACGGATAATGGCATAGCCCATTTGTTGTGTGCCCGGGTCGATGCCTAGAATTGTTATGGAGTGTGTAGGGTTTATAAAGTATAGATGATTTGTGAAAGGCAAATTACTATATTAACGCAATACACTTTATAAACTCAATAAACTTTTATACCCCCAATTCCCGACCTTTACAAAAAAAGCAGCTTGACGAAAAGAATTAGACTTTTATTGAATTATGTGATTGGTCCTCTACTATTTATTTGGTTTTCATGGTCTATTTACTATAAAATTCAAGAACAAAGAGATGTTCAGCAATCATGGCAAGAAATTGTTAAAGCTGTTAGTTCAGGTAACTTTTGGAATTTACTCCTCGTTGTTTTGCTTATGTTAGCTAATTGGGGGATTGAAGCACGTAAGTGGCAAATACAAACAACAAATATGGAGCATCTTTCTTTTATGGCTGCTTTTAAAGCTATTTTTGCGGGACAAGCAATGGGTTTTAGCACTTTTAACAGGATTGGTGAACCGGCAGGTAGGGCTCTTTTTTTGAAAGATGGGAATAGGTTAAGAGGTGTAGTTTTATCTTTTGTGGGGAGCATGGCCCAAATTATTACAACATTTGTAATGGGTGTTATATGCTTGCTTTATCTCAGAATAAATATGTTAGATAGTAACCACCAATTACCGGGTCTATCTATTTTTTGGCTGGATAGTTTAATTTATATTATCGCAGTAGGAGTAAGCTTTTTTTCATTGGCTTACTTTAGAATGCCGGCACTGATAGAGTTATTAGAGAGGGTACCTATAGTAACCAAATATCGGTTCTTTATTGAGCGGCTGGAAGCATTTTCACACATGCAACTCTTTCGTATCCTTGGATATTCTTTTCTTCGTTTTTTTGTTTTTTTAGTACAATACTATTTGATGTCTAGGATATTTAATATATCTATTTTTTGGCTCGATGTTTTTGCTTTGGTGGGTGTTCTTTTACTTGTTTTAGCGATTGTTCCTACAATAACCTTGGCTGAACTTGGTTTAAGAGGGCAAGTAAGCTTAATTTTATTTGGATTGTTTACAAGCAATAGCTTAGGCATCATTGCTATGGCAGCAGGTATCTGGTTGATTAATTTGCTTTTACCTGCTATTATAGGAACTATTTTTGTATTAGGAGTGAAGGTTTTTAAAAGTAAATCGATTTCGGGATGAAGAAAATACTATTCATACTCTGTATCTGTTTTACCGGTATTCGCTTATCGGCAGGAGATGATTTTTGCGGTATCAGAAATTATGCATTTAAAGACGGAGAGCAGATTAGTTTTAATGTATTTTATTCTGTCATAGGTATTTTTGTTAACGCAGGTGCAGCTACATTTTCAGTGCAAACGGAAAAACTAAATAATAAGCCTGTTTATCATATTATTGGTGAAGGTACTTCTAACTCAAGCTACGACTGGATTTTTAAGGTAAGGGATAAATATGAATCCTTTATTGATACAGCAAATTTACAACCGCTAAAATTCTTACGTGATGTGAATGAAGGCGGATATAAAATTAATGAGAATGTAACTTTCAATCAGCAAGCAAATACTGCCATTAGCGCTAAAGGTGTACTAAAAGTTCCAAACTGTATTCAAGATGTTTTAAGTGCTATTTATTATGCCCGAAATATTGATTTTACCAAGTACCAGATAGAAGATAAAATTCCATTTACCATGTACTTAGATAATGAAATTTATAATTTATATATTAAGTACTTGGGTAAAGAAACTATAAAAACTAAGTATGGTAAATTTAACGCCATAAAATTCAAACCACTATTAGTAAAAGGAACACTTTTTTCCGGTGGTGAGAAAATGACTGTTTGGGTAAGCGACGACCCCAATCATATCCCACTTAGAATCGAGAGCCCTATTGTTGTTGGATCAGTGAAGGTAGATATGATGCATTATCAGAATCTGCGTTACCCGTTAAGCTCGATGATATCAAAGAGATAGATCATAATTCCTCTAGCTTCAATAATTTATCTGCGCGTATACCTTTTTCTGTTGCTTTTACCGTGCAGCATTCATTTTGTGCATCATGTTCAAAAAATAAGATATAGTCATTTGTAGCAGCTTCCTGTAAGAAAGACTTTTTTTCCTGTAGGGTTGTAAGCGGGAACATATCGTATCCCATAATATAGGGTAATGGTATATGTGCAACAGAGGGTAATAAATCTGCCATATATACGATTGTGTACCCTTTGTATGTAATTTGAGGGAGCATCATCGCGCGAGTATGACCATTTACAAAACGGATAGTAACATTATTAGAAAAATGTACCTTACCTAATAACCCTTGTTCATCAAAAGCTTCATGGGGCTCATTCGTAAATGATAATTTACCACTTGTTTCTATCGGTAAAATATTTTCTTTTAGAAAAGAAGCTTTTTCTCGATCATTAGGGTAAATAGCCCAATTCCAGTGCGTTTTGTTGCTCCATAGTGTAGCATTTGGGAAAGCAGATATCAATTCATCACCTTCTTTTTTAATGGTTGCGCCGCAATGATCAAAATGTAAATGGGTATGGAACACATCGGTTATATCATTTCTGGTGAATCCATTTTTGGCTAAAGACCTATCTAAGCTATCATCACCATGCAAATAATAATGGCCAAAAAACTTTGCATCTTGTTTGTCGCCCATACCTGTATCCACCAGTATTAATCTATCGCCGTCTTCAATAAGTAAACTTCTAAGTGCCCAGCTACACATATTATTTTCATCGGCAGGGTTTAGTTTTTGCCAGATACTCTTTGGAACAACGCCAAACATTGCACCACCATCGAGCTTGAAATAACCGGTATTGATAGTATATAATTTCATGATTTTTGAGGCGAGATTTTGTTGGCGCGAAATAAAAAGAATAAACCGGCAATAAAAAATATAATTAGTACTAATACTGAGTTGCGCTGTGAACCGGAAAGCTCATTGATGAAGCCAAAACTAAACATACCAATTACAATCGATACCTTTTCTGTTACATCATAGAAACTAAAAAATGAAGTAGTATCTTTTGTTTCAGGCATCAATTTCGCATATGTACTCCGGCTTAAAGATTGAATACCTCCCATCACAAAGCCAACCATTACCGCTAAGCCGTAAAATTCGTATATGCCGTTTCTGGGTAAGTTATATCCAATGATACACAGTATGATCCAAAAAAATACGGTGATCATGAGGGCTTTAAAATTGCCCCATTTTTTTGATATCCAGGCAATCGAATAAGCGCCGGGTATGGCAATGAATTGAATGATCAATATGGAAATGATAAGGTTAGTAGTTGGGATATTTAATTCTGTTTTTCCATATAAAGTGGCTACAAGCATTACTGTTTGCACGCCCATGTTATAGAAAAAGAAAGCGATTAAATACTGTTTTATAACAGGCATGGTTTTCAACTGATGCCATACACTACTTAATTCTTTATAACCTTTGGTAAGAATAGTATTATCTGTTTTCCCGATAGGTGTAGAGGAAGGTAATCGGCGAAGTGATAATTGCCCGAACCCCCACCACCAAATGCCTACCAATAAAAAAGAGATTTGTGATGCTTTACCTGTTGTGATACCAAATGTATGGGGAGATAGTACAAATACAAAGCAAATGATTTGTAAAATCATACTACCGATATAACCCATAGAATAGCCTTTCGCACTAACACGATCCTGATCTTCAGGGGCAGCTATTTCAGGTAAAAAAGAGTTATAAAAAACCAAACTGCTCCAAAAGCCAATACAGGCAAGGATCAAACAACCTAAACCATAAGCTACATGCTGCGCATCAAAAAAATACAAACCAGAGCAACCTATGCTTCCTATTGTACAGAAAAAGAAAAGAAATTTTTTCTTTTTCCCCGTGTAGTCGGCAATAGAGGATAATAAAGGAGCCGTTAAGGCAACAATAATAAAAGCAATCCCTAAAGCATAATTATATAGCGCTGTGTTTACAAAAGTTCTCCCAAATAGTGTAACATAATCTATTGATGTAGCTTCATTCCCGTCACCGGTTACGGCTTCATAATAGGCCGGGAAGATAGTAGATGTAATAACCAAATTGTAGGCGCTGTTAGCCCAATCGTACATGGCCCATCCATTGATGGTTTTTTTATCGGCTGTTTTCATGCGTTAGTTAATGGTCAGTAGTCAATAGGAATAATTCCTAATTCCTAACTCAAATACCCTGTTGCTATTAAAGCTAATAAAATTAGCCCAACAATTACCCGATACCAGCCAAAGAATTTGAATCCATATTTTTGGAGAATACCGATAAAGAATTTGATGGCAAACATAGCCACCACAAACGCAACTACATTACCTAAAGCTAGTAATACAAGGTTCTCTTTATTCAATAATAAAGTGGGTGTTTGTTTATATGCTTTTAAAAGTTTGTAGCCAGTAGCAGCAGCCATAGTGGGTACGGCTAAAAAAAATGAAAATTCTGCAGCCAGATTACGAGTTAGTTTTTGTTGCATCCCACCAATAATACTGGCAGCACTCCGGCTAACACCCGGTATCATAGCAATACATTGCCAGCAACCAATAATGATTGCCTTTACAAAAGAAATGTTTTCTTCTTTTTCAATGGTTGGTTTATTAAAAAACTTATCTATAAAAATGAGGATAATACCACCAACAAATAAGCTAATGGCCACTGTTTGAGTGCTTTCCAATAAACTATCTATTTTATCTGAGAATAAAGCCCCGAATACTAATGCCGGAATTACGGCTGCAAAAAGTTTTGCATAAAATAGCCAGTGGTTCAGGGGAAAGAATTTTTTATGGTATAATACCACAACAGAGAGAATGGCCCCGAGCTGTATAGCCACTTCAAATAGTTTGGTAAAATCGTTGGTAGCAATGCCCATAAAAGAGCTGGCAATGATCATATGACCAGTAGAAGAAACAGGTAAAAATTCTGTTAATCCCTCTACAATGGCTATTATAATAGCTTGAAAAATTGACATTATGCTTTTGTTTTTGGTTTCTTAAAGATAGCATATACTTCAATCAATAACCCAATCACAATAACAATAGGAGCCACGGTGATACGAGTAGTACTATACACTTGATTCGTATCGAATACATTAGGATCCGTATTTTTTCCACCACTCATTAAAAACATGCCAAGTGCTATTACAACAGCACCAATAATCATCCAAGTATAATTTTCTTTTACAAATAATGTCATAAAATAGTTATTAATATAAATCGTCTAATTTCATTTTTAAATATTTCAATACGCTTCTATAAGTACTGATCAAAGAAATACCTACACCCACAATAATCAATCCGAAAGATAGTAATAATGTGTTCTGGGTACTACGAATTACTTTTAATTGCGGAAACTGACTTTCAGCCCAACCAATCAAAGAAAATAATAAAACAATAGCAATACCCGAACTAATTAATCCATTTATCAAAGCCCTAACATTCAAAGGCTTGGCAATAAAACCTTGTGTAGCACCTACCATCTGCATGGTTTTAATTAAAAAACGATTGCTGAACATTGCCAAGCGAATGGTATTATCAATACTAAAAATTACAATGATACAGAGTATAGCGGCCACTACAATAAATATCAAACCGATTTTAGAAGCCCTTTCATTTAAACTGGTTACTAAATTCTGCGGATACTGTAAATCAGTAATTTGATTGCCATACGCTGCCATTAAGTCGTCTGAAATTTTTGCGAGGCTATCCTTATTCACATAGGCGGCCTTGGCATAAAAATCAATACTTTCCGGAAGTGGGTTCACATCTAATATTTTAGCCCAATCCTCATTATTTTCTTTATTCCAAATTTCTTTGGCCGATTTTTTATCTACATAAATCACATCTTTTGAATAAGGCTGTGAAGCAATATAGCTTTGAATTTGAGAGATAGTATCCTTATTCAAAGTGCGTAAATAAGCACTCAATCGAATATCTTCTTTAAAATTGTTACCTACCGCATTAATATTTAAAAAAAACCATCCCATAATGCCCATAATAAATAATACCAAAGCCACACCTATAATGGTATATATGTAATTGGGCTTACTTCTCTTCAAAGACGATTTTCCGTTATCGGGCATAATTTCCTTGTTTTTGAATTTTGTACCACCTTAGTACAGCTACAAATGTAGGGTTTTGGTGGCTAATGGCTTACCTTTGCCACCATTTTAAAGGCTGGTATTATCTAAAAATAAGTAACGTCAAGTTAAAGATTTGTAAATAAAGTGGAAGATGGAGTATCAATTCAATAGTATTGAAAAAAAATGGCAGGATCAATGGAAAAAAACCGGTGCTTACAGCGTAAGCAATACGAGCAATAAACCTAAATGCTATGTATTGGATATGTTCCCTTACCCAAGCGGAGCGGGTTTGCATGTGGGTCATCCCTTAGGGTATATTGCTTCAGATATTTATAGCCGGTATAAAAGATTAAAGGGCTACAATGTTTTGCACCCCATGGGATATGATGCTTTTGGCTTACCCGCCGAACAATATGCCATTGAACATGGCGTTCACCCTGCAGTAAGTACGGTGCAGAATATCAATAATTTTAGAAGTCAGCTCGATAATATAGGCTTTTCTTACGACTGGGAACGAGAAGTGCGCACCTGTGAACCGGGCTATTATAAATGGACCCAATGGATTTTCTTACAACTATTCGAATCTTGGTTTAATAGAATTACCCAAAAAGCAGAAAAAATCACAGCGCTGGTTGCTTTATTTGAAAAAGAAGGAAATGCAAAGCATGAATGTCCGGGTGATACTACTATCCAGTTTACGGCTGCAGCATGGAAAGGTTATTCTTTTAAAGAACAACAAACTATTTTAATGCATTATCGTCTTGCATTTTGTGGTTATGGCGAAGTGAATTGGTGTGAGGCATTAGGTACTGTATTAGCCAACGATGAAGTAGTAAACGGAGTAAGTGAGCGTGGTGGACATCCGGTGGTGAAAAAGAAATTACGTCAATGGTATTTGCGCATCACAGAGTATGCAGATCGCTTAATTAGCGGATTGGAAACCATCGATTTCAGCGAAGCCATGAAAGAGATGCAGTTGAACTGGATCGGCAAGAGTTATGGAGCAGAGATTGACTTCGCAATCTTCTCCGCTATGGCGGATCAATCTACAATCAATAAAGAAGAAAACAGATTGAAGATTGAAGATTCCAGATTAAGAGTATACACCACTCGTCCCGACACTATCTTCGGGGTAGATTTCATGGTAGTGGCGCCAGAGCATGAATTGATCTCAAGTATTACTACCCCTGAACAACAACAGGCTGTTGATGAATATATTGCTTATGTAAAAAGTAGAAGCGATAGAGAAAGACAAGCCGAGAAAAAAATTACAGGTTGCTTTACCGGTGCTTATGCTATCAATCCTTTTAATGGAAAACATATACCTATTTGGATTTCGGAATATGTATTAGCCGGCTATGGCACAGGAGCTATTATGGCAGTGCCTTGCGGCGATGAACGGGATCATAAATTTGCAACTCATTTTGATATTCCTATCACTAATATCATTGGTGATCAATATAATGGGAAAGAGGCCAATCCAACCAAAGATGCTGTACTTACCAATAGCGATTTCCTAGATGGTATCATCATGCGCGATGCCATCAATATCGTTATTGATAAATTAGTAGAAAAAGATATCGGAAAAAGAAAAGTTAATTATAAAATGCGTGATGCCGCTTTTAGCAGGCAACGCTACTGGGGCGAACCTTTCCCGATTCAGTGGAAAGATGGGGTGGCTATTCCTTTAGCGGAAAATGAATTACCACTAGTATTACCGGAAGTAGAAAGTTATAGTCCCGGTCCGGAAGGAGAAGGGCCCTTGGCCAATATTCCATCTTGGGTAGAGAAAGAATTGGAAACCAATACCATGCCCGGTTATGCAGGTAGTAGTTGGTATTTCTTACGCTATATGGATCCTGCTAATGATACTGAATTTTGCAACCGACAAGTAAGTGATTATTGGAATCAGGTAGATCTATATATCGGTGGAACCGAGCATGCGGTGGGGCATTTATTATATAGCCGTATGTGGACCAAAGCCTTGTACGACCTAGGGTATATAGGTTTCGATGAACCCTTTAAGAAGTTGTTGAATCAGGGAATGATACAAGGAAGTTCAAGGTTTGTATATCGGAATAAAAATAATAGTAATCAATTTATTTCATCGGGCTTATTGCAACAATTTGATGTTCTTCCCTTGCACGTAGATGTGAATATTGTGGATGGATACGAGCTAGATATAGAAGCATTTAAAAAATGGCGTAACGGGGAATATGCGAATGCTGAATTTATTTTAGAAGACGGTAAATATATCTGTGGTGCAGAGGTGGAGAAAATGAGTAAATCAAAATTTAATACCGTTAACCCCGATATGTTGGTTGAAAAATACGGTGCCGATACTTTCCGTATGTACGAAATGTTTCTCGGTCCGGTGGAGCAGAGCAAACCTTGGGATACCAAGGGTATCGAAGGCGTTCATCGTTTCCTCAAAAAATTATGGCGATTATTTTATGATGAACTAAAAGGTAAACAGTGGGTAGATGAAAAAGCTACCGCTGCCGAATTAAAAGTGTTACACAAAACCATCAAAAAGATCGAAGAAGATACCGAGCGCTATAGTTTTAATACGGCGGTGAGTACTTTCATGATTTGCGTGAATGAGTTGAGTGATTTGAAATGCCATAAAAAAGAAATACTTGAACAAGTGCTGATCATGCTTACGCCTTATGCGCCACATATCTGCGAAGAATTATGGAGCTTGTTAGGTAATACAGGTTCTATTCTGGATGCTTCCTTTCCGGTGTTTAATGCCGGCTATGTTGCCGAAAGCAGCAAAGAATATCCTGTAAGTATCAATGGTAGGGTAAGAACAAATATTAGCATGGGTGTAGATGTTGATGCGGAGGAAGCACAAGCCATCGTATTACAAAATGAAGTAGTGCAAAAATGGCTGGAAGGTAAGGAGCTAAAGAAATTTATTTTTGTAAAAGGAAAAATGATCAATGTTGTTATATAGAAAACTATTGGCTTTTGCACTGGCGCTGTTTTGTTTGCAAGTGCAAGCTCAGGATAGCACCAAGCCTTCCCCCAGAAAAACATTTAAGAATCTTACCAATCCGGATTCTCTTGTTTTAATAAATTTTAAAATAATTCCTGTTCCCACCATTTCTTCAACCCCGGAAACAGGTGTAAAATTTGGTGGTGAACTAATACATTTCTTTAATGCCAAGGGAGAGAAAAAGGAATCTCGGGGTTCTTTTGTTATCGGGCAAATGTCTTTTAGTACTAAAAGTCAATTCGAAATCGGTGCAAGTTGGCAGGCATTTACTAAAAATGAAAAATTTGTATTTAGAGGATCTGCAGGCTACACAAATTTTAATGAGCGATATTGGGGCTTAGGTAATAACACGCTTTCCAATGATAATTATTACAGCCAATTTTATACGCGTACTTTTTTGGAAAGTAGAAATTTTCGATTAATTGCCAATCAATGGTATGTAGGTGCCGTGATCAATTACAGTAATACTTTTAATGTAACTTATTCACGTCCTTTAGATGCCAACCAATTAGGCGTTACAGGTATTAACGGCAGTCAGGTTTTTGGAGTTGGTCCTGCTGTTTTGTATGAAGGCAGAAATTATCCTTTTAGCGCAACAAAGGGCTCTTATTTTGAATTTTATTTGCAGCATTATGATAAGGTGTTAGGTGGGGACTATGTGTATAATGAATGGTTACTTGATATGCGTAAGTATATCCCTTTACAAGAGAATTCAACTTTAGCTTTTCAATTATTTACGAGGGAGAGTATTGGGGATATACCTTTAAGAGAAACATCCCGATTAGGTAGTGCTAATTTAATGAGAGGCTTTTTTGTCGGACGATTTAGGGATAATGCCTATTCGGCATCACAAATTGAACTAAGAAGTAAAATCTGGAAATGGATTTATGGTGCTTTTTTTGGAGCTACAGGCTTGGTGGGAGAATCAGTTGGTAAATATGATATCAGTAATATTCGTTCGGCCGGAGGTGCCGGTTTAAGGTTTTTGGTAAATAAAAAGAACCGCATGTTTCTTCGGGTTGATTATGCCCGAAACTCCACCGGTGGCAATGCTTATTATATCAAATTGAACGAGGCATTTTAAACATGCCAACTTTGCGTAACCACTCATATAATTGTTGATTTTACTGCGTTTTATGATGGCTTAATTGGTATATTCATGCTCCAAATTTGTAGTATGAATAAATTATTTGTAATCCTAGCTTTTCTTTGCAGCACAGCGACTATTGCTCAGAAAAAGAATTTTGACGCCGCTGATTTACTGGCTGATAAACTTCCTAAAAATTTTCAAAACCCTATTCCAACGGTTGTGAAATGGTTGGATGATGATCGCGTAATTCTAAATCAACGTATCCATCCCGATTCAGCTAATAAGAATTATGTAATGGATATTAAATCGGGTAAACTTACGGAAGCAACTGCCGATCAGATGAAAGGTGCGGTTCCTCCAACAAAATCGGTATCTATTAAGAATGGGGATATATTCTATAAAAATGGATCTGTAGAAAAACAAATTACATTCGATAAAACGGAAGAAAAGAACCCGATATTCTCACCGGACAGTAATTATATCGCTTATACAAAAGGGAATAATTTATATACTTATAATTTTATTAGCAATAAAGAAACGCAACTAACCACGGATGGTAGCAATACAACTTTGAATGGTTATGCCAGCTGGGTATACTGGGAAGAAATTTTTGGTCGCGCTACCCGCTATCGTGCTTTCTGGTGGAACCCAAACAGTAAACAAATCGCCTATATGCACTTTGATGAGAGTATGGTGCCTATGTTCCCTATTTATAGCAGTGAAGGTCAGCATGGATTTATAGAAGAAACGCGCTACCCAAAATCAGGTGATAAAAACCCTGAAGTAAAACTGGGTTTTGTATCTCCCGATGGAGGCGCAACAACCTGGGCCGATTTTAATGAAAAAGACGATCAGTATTTTGGATGGCCAATATGGAGAAAGGATGGATCAACCTTATTGGTACAATGGATTAATCGCGGACAAGATCATCTTAAAATATTTGATGTAAATCCTTCCAATGGGTCAAAAAAAATCATGTACGAGGAACAACAAAAAACCTGGGTTGATTTAGAAGACAGAGCCGGACAAAGATTGAGTTTTCTTCAATCAAAACCGGCTTTTATCTTAGAAAGTGATAAAACAGGTTGGAATCATTTATACTTACATAATAATGATGGTACCTTAATTAACGCCATTACCTCCGGTAACTTTACAGTATTAAATACAGAGTTGATCGATGAAAAAAATGGATTGGTATATTTTACCGCAAGGGGTAGAGAGAATTCAGCTCGCATCGATCTATACGTTGTAAAAATGAATGGCACCGATTTAAAGCGCTTAACATTCGGAGATTTTAATCATAATAATGTGAGTTTATCACCGGGCGGTAAATATTTTATTACTACCTACAGTAATACTACAACACCGCAAAAAATTACATTACTGGATAATAAAGGAAAGATAGTAAAGGAATTGGGGGATGCAAAAGGTGCAGCAATAGATAATTATAATTTAGCCAAAACAGAATTAATAAGAATCAAAAGTGAAGACGGGCTTTTTGAATTACCGGCGCTAGTAACCTGGCCTCTGAATATGGACCCTAATAAAAAGTATCCTATTCTAGTTAGTATTTATGGCGGACCCAATGCAGGTACAGTTTGGGATACCTGGAATTGGAGTGCCAACAGACAGTTTTATGCTCAGGAAGGATTGATACAAGTAGCCTTCGATCATAGAGCCAGCGGTCATTTTGGAAAAGCGGGAGTGAACTATATGCACCGGAATTTGGGTTATTGGGAAATGAAAGATTATATGACCATGGCGAAATGGTTTATCGACAAAGGCTATGCTGATCCTACAAAAGTTGCTATTACAGGATTTAGTTATGGGGGATATATGACTTGCTATGCACTTACTTATGGCTCAACAGTATTTACCCATGGTATGGCAGGGGGTAGTGTGGTAGATTGGAGTTTGTATGATAGTCATTATACTGAGAAATTTATGGATACGCCTCAAGAAAATCCGGAAGGATATAAGAGTAGCAGTGTATTAAGTTATGTTGATAAATATAAAGGTATGTTACAAATTGTGCATGGCACCATGGATGATAATGTACACATGCAAAACAGTATTCAACTCATTAGTGCCTTAGAGGATAAGGGTAAAGACTTTGAGTTTATGTTGTATCCAAATGGCCGCCATGGATGGAGAGGTGCTAAAGGAAATCATTTCAGTAATCTTAAAACAAAATTTATTTATAAGTATTTGTTGGAGAAGCAAGTACCGAAGGGATTGCTAAAATTCTAAATGCTGTATCTTAAACTAAACATTTAATTTTCCTTTCATGAAAAAACTGATATTATCTCTTTTACCGGCTGTTATATTTATTTACACAAACGGGCAAACATCAGGCCCGGCCTTCTTATCCAATCCATGCTTAAGTCCGGATGCGCAAACGGTCGTTTTTAGTTTTGAAGGCGATCTTTGGAAAGCGTCGGTTAAGGATGGTATGGCTACGCGTATCACTGCTATGCAAGGGTATGAAACCAATCCACGTATCTCACCCGACGGGAAATGGATTGCATTCACGGGCAGGCAATTCGGTAATGCTGATGTATTCATTATGCCATTAGCAGGTGGTGATATTAAACAATTAACATTCCATAGTGGGGGAGATATTGTAAATAACTGGAGCTGGGATAGCAAAAAAATATACTTCACGTCAAATCGTACAGGTAATATTTCTGCTTTTAGTGTATCTATAGATGGAGGAACACCGGAGCGATTGTTTGGGGATCATTTTTTTCAATACGATCATGCTGTTGCAGAAGATGCTATTACGGGGGATCTGTATTTTAATGATACTTGGGAAAGCGATAATCAGGTTGCACGTAAACGCTACAAAGGCCCGTTCAATCCGGATATTCAGTTATATAATTTAAAAACTAAGCAGTACAAAAAATTAACTGACTGGGAAGGAAAAGATTTTGGAGCTACCACGGATAAAAAAGGAGGACTGTATTTTATTTCAGATGAAGCCAATGGTGAATATAATTTATATGCGCTCGAAAAAGGCAAGAAGAAGGCACTAACCCAGTTTAACAGCTCTATTAAAACACCCGTAGCCAGCGCAGACGGATCAGCTATTGTTTTTGAAAGAGATTATCGATTGTGGTTATATACAACCGGCACCGGTAAAGCTTCTCCATTAAATATTACACTTTACAGAAATAATGTATTACCTGCTGATAAAGATTATGATATCAAAGGAAATATTACTGCTATTAGTGTTTCACCTGATGGTAAAAAAATTGCTTTTAGTTCAAGAGGAGAAATATTTGTATCAGATCCCGAAGGAAAATTTATTCAAAAAATAAATAAGGGAAATGCAGAAAGGGCTATTGAAATTAAATGGTTAAGTGATAATAAAACGCTTTTATTTAACCAGACGGTAGGTGGGTATCAAAATATTTTTACTATCAGTGCCGATGGAACCGGCTCACCCAAGCAGATTACGAATGATAAAAAAGATAACCGCTCCATTGTACTGAATAAATCAAGATCGAAGGCAGTATATTTAAGTGGAAGAGATGAAGTGAGATTGTTAGATACCAAAACCTTTGAATCAAAAACAATTGTAAAGGATGAAATATGGGCTTTTCAAAACTCCGACCCTGGCTTTTCACCCAATGAAGAGTATGTAACTTTTACGGTAGTTCGCAATTTTGAGCAGGATATTGTAATTCATCATATTGCGAATAATAAAACCTATAACCTTACTAATTCCGGCGTAACAGAGGCGAATCCGATTTGGAGCCCGGATAATAAAGCCATTTATTTTATCAGCTCCCGCACTAAGCCCGCCTATCCCTTTGGTTTAAATAATCCCCGTATTTATAAAATGCCGCTGGAGAAATTAGATGATCCTTATCGTTCTGATAAATTCAATGATTTATTTAAGGCTGATAAGAAAGACAGTAGTAAAACTACCTCAACCCCGCCACCATTAACCATTAACATGGAAAATATAATGGATAGGTTAGAACAAGTAGGTCCCCAGTTTGGTAGTCAGTATCTTATTTCAGTATTACAAAAAGGAGAGAAAACAATATTACTGTATGCCAGTGATCATGCAGAAGGAAGAGCTGCTTTATGGAAAACGACTATTGAACCCTTTGAAGTAACTAAAACGGAAAGAATTGCAGGAGCTGATGGTCAAGGATTTGAATATGCAGAAGGTGCTGATAAGTCTTTTATATTAGTTAATGGCAGTTTATTCAAACTAAATTTAGATGCTAATAAAGCCGATCCTGTTGCATTAAGCTATACTTTCCGGAGAAACTTAGCTGCTGAGTTTGCACAAATATTTGAAGAAACCTGGGCGCAAGTAGAACAGAATTATTATGATGAAAAATTTCATGGTATTGATTGGGTAGCTACAAAAAAGAAATATCAGGCTTATTTGCCATTGGTAAATAATCGTTCTGATTTACGCATCTTAATGAACGATATGCTAGGAGAATTAAATTCATCCCATCAGGGCTTCTCTACTTTTGGTGATGATGAAAACGTAGCATTGACTAATCGGACTATGGAAACAGGTATTCTTTTTGAGAATAAAGATCCTTATAAGGTAAAATATGTTTTACCCAATACGAATGCCGATAAAAAATCCATAGATGTAAAGCCGGGAGATATTTTAGTAAAAGTAAATGATGAAACAGTTGATAAATCTATCGATCGAAACTATTACTTCAGTAAGCCCTCTATAGATAAAGAAATAAAATTATCATTTCAGCGAGGTGCACAAACAATTGAAGTAAAAGTGCATCCACAACCTAGTTTGCGCAATCAACTATATGATGAATGGATAAATAATAACCAAAGAATAGTTGATGAAAAAACAAAGAATCGAGTAGCCTATCATTGTATGAAAGATATGGGTACCGGAGAGCTTGAGAAATTTCTTATTGACATGACGCGCGATTTCTACAATAAAGAGGCACTTATTTTAGACCTACGGTATAATACCGGAGGAAACGTACATGATGAGGTATTGAAATTTTTAAGTCAACACGCCTATTTACAATGGAAGTATCGCGAAGGAAAACTCACTACGCAGTCTAATTTTGCGCCGGCAGATAAGCCTATCGTTTTACTGATAAATGAACAATCATTAAGTGATGCAGAAATGACCTCTCAAGGCTTTAAGGCTTTGAAATTAGGAACTATAATCGGTACAGGTACTTATAGATGGATTATATTTACCAGTGGTGCGGGTTTAGTAGACGGCTCTTTCGTTCGTTTGCCTAGTTGGGGTTGTTATACATTAGATGGAAAAGACCTTGAAATGACAGGGGTTTCTCCTGATATCAGTGTGCCAATGAATTTTGATGATCGTATCAATAAAAGAGACCCTCAATTAAATAAGGCTATTGAAGAGATATTGAAAAAATTGAAATAATGTATTTTGATGTTAATCGGCTCAGTGGATTATTGCTGATATTTTTTGTGCATGGTTTAGTATATGCCGGTTTATTACTAAAGAGAGGTGTTCAAACAGATACGGCTAGTGATAAGTGGTTGAGTTTTTTTCTCTTACTCTCTGTATTGTATATCTGTCCCTACATGCTTGGCTTTGCTGGCTGGTATAATGGAAATGAGTGTTTGGAGTGTAGAAATTTTTTATTCTACATGCCTTTACAGCATGCCTTACTGATGGGGCCCGTAATATATTTCTATACGCAAAGTTTGTTAAATCCGGGTTTCAGGTTTGCTAAAAAGCATTTATTACATTTTGCACCGGGTATCTTATATATTGTATGGACAATAATTGTAGCGGTTGTAGACAGGCTGATACTAAGAAAATACTATTTAATGGACGGTCAAAACGACCCAGATTTCGATGATTGGTATGTAGTATTAGGATTGATTAGTTTTTTAATTTACCTGATCAAATCAATTAGGTATTATAGAAATTATAGAAAATTTATTGTTCAGGAGCTTTCCTTTGCAGACAGTTTACAATTTAAATGGATCGGTAATTTTTTAATTGCTTGTATCATCTATTTCTTCTCCAGTTTGGTTATGTACTTATTGTATTTGTTCGGTATCAATTTATTATACTCTCAAACATGGTGGTATTATATGCTCTTTGCCGTTGTATTTTATTATATAGCTATTTCCGGGTATAGTTTTTCTATTGAAACAAAAAAACCTTTTCAACTTGATTTCTTAAAGTATCAAATGCCTGGTTTATTAGCTGCTCCTGAAATGACCACGGAAGACGCAAGTTTTGAAGTAATTGAACAAACGAAAGAACAAAAACAAGATCAGACCGATTATGAAGGCTGGCAAAAAAAGATATTGAACGCTGTTAAGGACGAAGGAATGTTCAAAGACCCTGAGTTAACACTTACGGATTTAGCGAAGCATTTGGGAACGAACAGCTCAGTCTTATCTAAAATTATTAACAGGGCTTTCCAAATGAATTTCAATGATTTTATCAATAGATACAGAGTAGAGGAAGTGAAAAAGCAATTACAAAACCCTAAGAACGCATCATTAACTATTATGAGTTTGGCTTATGATGCCGGGTTTAATAGTAAGGCTACTTTTAATAGAGCTTTTAAGAAACATACCGGAGAGAACCCTAGTAAGTATCAAATTGTAAATAACTAAGATTTTAAATCATTGATTATCAGGATATTATTATTTGAGACCTATATCTCAAGTATCAAATAATGATCTGAGGCGGTTGAGGATGCTTGCAGATTGAATTTTGTGCTATCATTAAAAGGATAGTATGAAACGATTAATTAAACCTATTTGCCTGCCTTTTTGGTGGCAGGATTTTTTATTGGCAATTCCGAGGATGCTATGTGGATTTTGGTTAGCTTTTGAATTTGGTGCTGCCAAATTTGGAATGCCTTGGAGTCCGGTAGATAAAAACCTCGGACTCTTTGAAGTATCATTTTGGTTCCCGAATGATGTAGCTGAATATGGGGGCATATTTGCTATGTTTCCGGCCTTCTTCGCATGGATGGGAGCTTTCAGTGAAGCGGTGGGAGGCTTATTTATTTTGATAGGCTTTCAAACCCGCATTTTTTCCTTTTTAATTGTTTGTACTATGATGGTAGCTGTTCTCTTACAACAGTTCCACAATGGATTATGGAGTATGTTGGCGGCACTTGGCTTTTTATGGGTGAGTTTACATAACCTGATTCTTGGAAGTGGCCGCTTTGGTATTGATTATCTCATTTCAAAAAAATATTTTAATGAAAAATAAATATTATTTGCTGACGGTTTTACTCTTTGTAGGTTTTAATGCTTGCGTACAGAAAACATATAAGCGGGTAGTGGTAGTTGAACTACTTGTAAAAGGAAAAAAAGATATTCAAACAGTAGGTATCCGTGGAAGCGGGAAACCACTCAGCTGGGATACAGATTTTCCACTAACACCGGTTGTAAAAGATTCCTTATACCGAACCACTATTACAGCTTTTACCGGTTATAAATTTGCTGAATTTAAATTCACTGTTAATGGTGAATTTGAGTTAAATAATAAACCTGATAGAAGGGTAGAATTCAGTAAAGGAGATACCACTTTTTTTAAAGCTATTTTTAATGAAAAATAAAATGTAAACTATGAAAAAGTTAATTATTTATACTGCGTTACAATTTATTATTGGGTTCTCCTTCGCCCAAGATATTCGTATTCAAAAAAATGATACCCGCATATTTGAAGGTAAGTGGGTTGGTAGTTTAACCTATCTTGATTATACCTCGGGTAAACCGTATACAATGCCTGCCGATCTTATTGTTACAGCAATTCCCGGCACTCCTCACCTTTTATTCCGAATGATATATCCCAATGAACCTAAAGCGAATGGGAATGATACGATAATGATTGATCAGCATGGTTCTTTTTTCGATGGAGCTAAAGTAATAAGTAAGCGTACAACTAATAATGGGATAGTTATAGTTACGGAGAAGGATGGAACGGATGGAAATGAGCATAGGAAAGCAATTATTAAAAAAACATATACCGTTGATAAAGCTTCTTTTTATATCACTAAAGAGATTTTATTTGAAGGAGAACAGCAATGGATACTTCGGCATACCTACACTTTTAACAAAAAATAATTTATATGAAAGCTAGCCTTATTCTTCTCCATACTATGATTTTATTTGGGTTAACCAACTTAAGTGCACAATCCGATAGCAAGACGGTAAATATTCTTTTTAGAAATAATGGAATTTTACCAAGAAAATTCAGTTTTATTACCTATTCACCGGGTGATTCAAGTAATGATGTTTTTGCCGATTTTATTTTTCCCGGGTTCTCAAAAAAATTAAAATTAAAGCCAGGTACAAAAGTATACTTGGCTAATCAAAAAGAGGTGAATTCAGTTATGAGTGGTAAGAAGATTGATACACAAAAACCTTTCTACACCGTTCAAGCAACTGATAATAATACGGTCATTAATTTAAGGCAATAGTTTATTTCTTTATTACTGTCAGCATTTCTTTTACCGCAGCCTCAATTTGGGTATCTCTTCCTTTGATAAAAGCATCATAAGGAAGGGGTACTTTTATATCGGGTTCCAGTTGAAAATTTTCCAATGCTCTTCCTTCTTTTATGCCAATATTACCGATCATGGGAATACCAAATACCAGGGTAGGATCAATTTGTGTTTCCCACCAAACCGATGTACTTGTTCCGGGTACCGGCATACCAATTAGTTTACCAATTCCTTTGGCTCTATAAGCATAAGGAAAGGTATGTGCATCACTGTAATTGGCCTCACTGGTTAATACACAACTCGGTTTATACCATTTATTGGAAGGTTCACCACCTTTGGCTGTAAAACCGTAGGGAACAAATCGGATATATTGTTTGCCATCTAAAAAGTTGGAGAGGTCTTCATGTAACCAGCCACCCCCATTAAATCGGGTGTCAACGATCAACGCTTCTTTATCGGCATTGCGTCCTAATACTTCTTCATATACTGTTCTATAGCTACCGTCATTCATTCCCTGCACATGTACATAACCCACTTTACCGCCGCTAAGTGTTTCAACCATTTTGCGCATATTAGCTACCCAACGATCATATAATAATCCTTGTTCATTCGCAATAGGTTTTACTACTTCTTCAAATCTTTCTTTAGTGTCGGGGTTGTATATTGTTAATAACACATTTTTGCCTGCTTTTCTATTCAATAATTTTGACCAATCTATGCCGGCAGTAATAGCTTCACCATCAATTTTTTCAAGAATTTGATTGGCTTTTATTTTACTGGAAGCTAAATCAACAGGCCCCCCTGCTATTACTTCTGTGATCTTCAGTCCATCCCCTCCGGTAAACTCGTCGTAAAATAATCCTAATGATGCTGTTTGATCGCCATTAGGGTTTTGGGGAGAATATCTTCCTCCTGTGTGGGAAGCATTAAGTTCTCCAAGCATTTCACTTAATAATTCCTGAAAATCATAGTTATTATTAATATGTGGTAGGAAACGAGCGTATGTTTTTTTATACAGCTCCCAATCTACACCATGCAATTTCGGATCATAAAATTTTTTCTTTACTTGTCGCCATGCATGATCAAAAATGTAAGCTCTTTCACCCGCTGCATCCAAATTCATTTCACTTCGAATATTTATGGGTGTTGTTTTACCGGTTTCCGGTTCGTATTTGGCTAAACCATTTTCAGTTTGGAGTAATATCCATTTACCATCGGGCGATAAACTAATATTGGCAAAGGCGCCAAATTTATTCAAAACCTTACTTTCTCGGGTACGTAAATCAACCTGCCATAATTCCACAGAGCGTTCATTAGTAGCGGTATACCATAACTTATCACCTGCAGGGTTAATGATATAGCTTCCTAATGACACAGATGAATTGGTGAGCCTGATTTTTCTATCATCAATTCTTTTTAAGTCTGGTTGCCAATTGGCTTTGGTAAGTGAATCTTTTATTTTTGAGGCGCTATCCTTTTTTACTTTTTCATCCTTCTCTTTTACTAAAGTATAATCATCTTTACTGAGTTTAAAGCGATCATAGATATCTTGATCAAAGAAAAGCATATACACATCCAACTCGCGAGATCCTTGAAAGGCTAATGATTTTCTTCCTAATTTATCGGTTGCCCAGGCAATAGCTTTTCCGTCAAATGCCCATTGAATACCGCCATCTTGGAAACCACTTTGGGTAACGTCATAACCATTAGGCGTGCTGCCATCTGCTTTAAAAAGTACTACATCTGAAGCGCCATAACGACCTTGGGCACTGCGTACGGCAATCCACTTACTATCGGGGCTCCATTTGTATTCCTGATCACCATCTCTGTAAGAGAAATTACTCCCCGCAGGAATGATAGTAGTACTTGTTTTGGTAGCTATATTATATACTTTTAAAATATTCCGCTCTTCTAAATAAGCGATGAATTTACCATCGGGAGAAACAAGAGGCTGAAATTCTTCGGCAGCGCTATTTAAAACAGCTTCTTCTTTGAGTAAGGTTGAAGCATAAAAATAGGGCTCTTCTTTTCTGACGATACTACTTTGATAAATATTCCAGCTATTATTTCTTTCAGAGGAGTAATAAAGTGTTCTGCCATCTTTGCTAAAGCTAACATCGCGCTCCTGCTCAGCAGTATTTGTAATTCTTTTTGTAATTCCACCTTCTACACTTGTTACAAAAACCTCCCCTCTAAAAATGAAGGCAACTTCTTTTCCGTTCGGAGAAACAGCAATATCCCCATTACTACCACTTACGGATACAACTTTTTCAGCATTTGCTTTACTATCGCCGTCTACAGTGATATTTATTTTTTTAGGGCTTCCGTCATTTTTTACAAGATATATTTCACCATTCCAACTAAAGCATAGGGTATTGTCATTAGCTCTGGTAAGATGCCTAACAGGATGATTATTGAATTTGGTAATTTGTTTTTCCTCACTATTTTGTAAGGTTGTTTTAAAAATATTTTGTGCGCCTTTCTTTTCACTCAAATAATACACGGATTGATCGTCGTTACTAAAAAGCGGTTCCCTGTCTTCTCCCTCATAGTTGCTAATTTGTTTATAAGATTGAGTAGGGATATCATAAATCCAAATATCTCTGGTAAGCGAAGAAGTATGATGTTTACGCCATGCATCTTCTGTTCCTTTTCTATCTTGATAAACGATTTGAGTGCCTTTACTATTATACTGTGCGTGTTCCATACCGGTTGCAGAAAGTAAGATGCTTCTTCCTCCTTTTACCGGAACAGTATATAGTTGTAAGAAAAGATTTCCACGCGGGAAACGCATATTGGTATTAACCGTATGCCTGGCGGCACCATAGATTATTTGATTATTGTCTACACTAAAATCAAACGGATATTCAGGTGCGCTATTATAGGTAATGCGGGTAGCTTCTCCGCCTGTTGCAGGAATTGTAAATACATCAAAATTACCATAGCGATCACTGGCAAACGCAATTGTTTTGCCATCGTGGCTCCATACCGGCATATAATCATGGGCTTCATGAAAAGTGATGGGTTTAGCGTTACCACCATCTGCGGCAACGGTATATAAATCTCCCTTATAACTGAACACAATAGTAGTTCCATCGGGTGAAATAGCAGGGTAACGCAACCATAAAGCAGTTCCCTGAGCCACCACTTGAAAAATACATAATAGCGAAAAAGATAAGATGCTTATTCTTTTCATAAAGCATATAATTTTGATACTAATAAAGATAATTGCCAATGGCTATTGGAGCAATAAAATTTGAAGAATGGTTGGGAACGCTGGAACACCCTTTTTCAGTGGTACCATACAATCGAGAACTAGACAGGCTATTAGTTTTGGATTTCACTGATAAGAATACTTTGATAACAACCGATACGGTCAATAATATTGACTTATTTACAAAGTACATAAACGCTACTTTACATAATGCGAAAGCGTTGTACGGTATCGGCGGTTATAATGAATTAAGAAGCGTGTATAGCAGAAGTGAGGTATTTGATGGTGTAGAGGGAAAAGAGCCTAGAAGACTACATTTGGGTATCGATATTTGGGGAGCCGCGGGAACTTCTGTTTTGGCTCCACTAACAGGCAAAGTGCATAGTTTTGCTTTTAATAAGGCCTATGGTGATTATGGAGCAACAATTATTTTAGAACACGCTATTGGTGGGGAAAGTTTTTATACTTTATACGGACATCTATCCCTGGATAGTATTACACAGCTTCATGTAGGTGATGAGATACAGGAACAGAAAATATTTGCTCGGTTTGGTATTCCGGAAGAGAACGGGTATTGGCCACCTCATTTACATTTTCAACTGATACTTGATATGGAGGACCATGTTGGTGACTACCCCGGCGTTTGCACTTATTCGGAAAGAGGTAAGTATTTAGCTAATTGTCCGGATCCTGACCTTTTGATCGGGATGATGAAGTTTGCTATATGAAACCCACCCCTCTGTCCCCTCCAAGGAGGGGAGGTTTGTACGGTAGTGATTTCAGTATCCTCTAGGGATGCGAGGAGAAATGAACCCACCCCTCAGTGCCCTCCGAAGAGGGGAGATTTATTTATTAATATTTTTTGGCTCCTAAATATGGAAGTAAATCTTTAAAGTCCCCTCCAAGGAGGGGATTTAGGGGTGGGTAAAAGAAGTTAAATAAGTTCGATAAGGCTAGTGGGTAGAAATTAGTATATTAAAATTTCAAGTTCCTATTTAACGGAATTACTCTAATACTTTAAAATTGAAAAGAATTCTAATATACAATCCCAAGCTAACAGCATTTGCAAAAAAACTTCGCAATAATTCTACTAAAAGTGAAATTAAGTTATGGCAGTTTCTAAAGAATGATAAGATGTTGGGATATGACTTTCATAGACAAAAACCAATTGGAAATTACATTTATGATTTCTTTTGTTATGAATTAATGTTAGCCATTGAATTAGATGGAATTACGCATCAATTTGAAGAAACTTATTTAAAGGATGTAGCAAAAGAAAACTACGCGAATTCAGTGGGAGTTCATTTGATACGATTTTCGGATAATGAGGTAATGAAGGATATTGAGGGCGTTATCCGTTCTATTGAAAATAAAATCTATTTGCTGTCTCTTATACACATCTGACGCTGCCGACGAATAGAGA